>NZ_CP020612.1:1170000-1523902 GCF_002105555.1 Paracoccus contaminans | reverse complement strand
CTGCGGCAGGCGACCGCGCTGACCGAATGGCCGATCATCAGCCAGATCGCCGACCGTTTTGCCGGCCCGCGCACCGCCCTGATCGCCGAGGCCGCCCATGTCGCCCCGCCCATCGGCGCGCAGGGCCTGAACATGAGCCTTGCCGATCTGTCCGTCCTGCTGGACCTGATGACAGCCGATCCGGGCAATGCCGCGGCGCTGGACGCCTATGCCCGCGCCCGCCGGCCAGAGGCGCTGGCGCGGCTGGCAGGCATAGACGCGCTGAACCGCGCCTCGATGCTGAGGGCGCGGCCGCTGCGCGACCTGCGCGCGGCGGCGCTGGGGGCGATGCATGCGCTGGCCCCGGTGCGGCGGACGATGATGCGGGCCGGGCTGGGGCTGCGCTGAACCCAGGGGCCAGGCGGGTTTCCCGGCCGCACGGCACGATGGCCGCACCCCGCCTAGCCCAGGGGGCCGGGGCGGCGTTCCTCGGACAGGACGACATTCGCCTCGACCTGCCCCACGCCGGGCAGGGTCATGACGCGGCGGCGCAGGATGCGTTCGAAATCGGGGATGTCGCGGGCGATCACCCGCAGACGGTAATCGAACCGGCCCAGCACATGCTGGACCGTCTGCACCTCGGGGATCGCCGTGACCGCCCGTTCGAAGGTTTCCAGATCGGGCCGGCCGCGCACCGCAAGGCGGATGCCCAGAAAGACGGTCACGGCAAAGCCGACCGCCGCGTGATCCAGCACCACGCGCCGACCGGCGATCACGCCCGCCCCGGCCAGGCGGCGGATGCGGCGCCAGGCGGCCGGCTGGGTCAGGCCGACCGCGCGCCCGATCTCGGCCGCGCTGAGCGTTCCGTCCCCCGCCAGCAGCCGCAGGATCGCCAGATCGGTATCGTCCGGCTCGATCACAGCGCCAGTTCCCCGGTGTCCTTGATCGTGGACACCAGCATCAGCGGCTCGATGTCCGTCACATGCGGCAGCGGCAGGATGCGGTCGCGGTAGATGCGCTGCCAGTCGCCCATGTCGCGGGCGATCACCGACAGGCGCACATCGACCGAACCCAGAAAGCTCTGCAATTCGATCACCTCTGGCACCTGCCGGGCGGCTGCTGTGAAGGCGTCGAAGGCGCGCGGTTCGGTCTTGTCGAGGGTGAAGCGCAGGCTGACCTCGACCGCATAGCCCAGAGCGCGCCAGTCGATCCGCGCCTCGACCCCGCGCAGGATGCCGCGCGCGCGCAGCCGGTCAAGCCGCCGCCACAGCGTCGCCGGGGCGACATTGGCGCGCCGGGCCAGTTCGGCACTGTCCGCGACCGGGTCGGCAAGAAGCTGACGCAGGATGCGGCGGTCGGTATCGTCGAGCATGATCTTTCCGAAAATGCAGCCGAGTCTTTATGGATGTCGCTGCTTTCTGTCGAAGCGGCTGAATATTGCAACTATTTCCCCCACGATCTGCACTAGCCTGCCGGGAGCAGAAGGAGAAGATCATGCGCGTTTATTACGACCGCGACTGCGACGTGAACCTCATCAAGGACAAGAGGATCGCCATCCTGGGCTATGGCAGCCAGGGCCATGCCCATGCCCTGAACCTGCGCGATTCGGGGGCGCGGAATGTCGTCGTCGCCCTGCGCGAGGGATCGGCCAGCAAGGCCAAGGCCGAAGGCGAGGGCCTGCAGGTGATGGAGATCGCCGAGGCCGCGAAATGGGCCGACCTCATCATGTTCACCATGCCCGACGAGCTGCAGGCGGAGACGTACAAGAAGTACGTCCATGACAACCTGCGCGAGGGCGCAGCGATCGCCTTTGCCCATGGACTGAACATCCATTTCGGCCTGATCGAGCCTAAAAAGGGCGTTGACGTCATCATGATGGCGCCCAAGGGTCCCGGCCACACCGTGCGCGGCGAATATGTCAAGGGCGGCGGCGTGCCCTGCCTTGTCGCGGTCGCCAATGACGCGACAGGCAAGGCGCTGGACATCGCGCTGTCCTACTGTTCCGCCATCGGCGGCGGCCGGTCGGGCATCATCGAGACCAACTTCAAGGAGGAATGCGAGACCGACCTGTTCGGCGAGCAGGCCGTCCTGTGCGGGGGGCTGGTCGAGCTGATCCGCATGGGCTTCGAGACGCTGGTCGAGGCGGGCTATGAGCCCGAGATGGCGTATTTCGAATGCCTGCACGAGGTGAAGCTGATCGTGGACCTGATCTACGAAGGCGGCATCGCGAACATGAACTATTCGATCTCGAACACCGCCGAATACGGCGAGTATGTCTCGGGTCCGCGCATCCTGCCCTATGACGAGACCAAGGCGCGGATGAAGGCGGTGCTGCGCGACATCCAGTCGGGCAAGTTCGTGCGCGACTTCATGCAGGAAAACGCCGTCGGCCAGCCCAGCTTCAAGGCGACGCGCCGCAACAACGACGCCCACCAGATCGAGGAAGTGGGCGCCAGACTGCGCGAGATGATGCCCTGGATTTCCAAGGGCAAGATGGTGGACCGCGCCCGAAACTGAACCGCCGGACCGGGGGCTTCGCGCCCCCGGACCCCCGCGGGATATTTCCTGACCGAAGATGAGAGGGGCGCAGCCTTGCGGCGGCGCCCCTCTCATTCACAGATCGTTATGGCTGTTGAGCAGATCGGCGGCGCTGACGGTGCGCCCGTCCGCCATCCGGCACAGGTCGGCCCGGCGCCCCCCCGACGTGCGCGCAATGACGGTGCCGCCGGTCCCCTGGCAATAGAGCGCCGCCGGGTCCACGACCGCCGCCGAAGGCGCCGCCCGAACGGTCGTGGTGGTGGTCCCGCCGCCGCAGGCGGACAGCATCCCCAGGGCAACGGCGGCAGCGATTTTCGGGCGCATCGGCAGGTTTCCTTGACTTGCGGGCAGGTCGGCATGTTGCGCCCAGTCTGGACGGCGCGCGGCGGTCCTGCAAGCCGCCCTATTCCTCGGTCACGTCGATCACGCCCTCGACCGCGCGCAGCGCCTGGCGCATCCGCGGCGTCACCGGCACGTCATCGCCCACCTGAACGTCATAGACGATGTGCCCTTCGCGCACGCGCAGCAGCAGGGGACCGCGCCCCTTGGCCGACACCGCCATCTCGGCCGTGGCGGCGCGCAGGCGGTCCAGCACGGCCAGGGCGGTGCCGGGATCGCCCACCTCGACCGCCAGCCTGCCCGACCCCGCATCGGCGACCGCCTCCTCAAGCGCCTGCACCCCGCGCGCCAGCATCTTCACCTGGTCGCCCGAAGGTTCGGCATTGACCGTCAGCAGCACGTTCATGCCCGGTTCCAGCAGGCTGCGATGGGCGTCGAGCGTGTCGGAAAACACTGTCGCCTCGTAAAGCCCGGTCGGGTCGGACAGGGTGACAAAGGCATAGCGCGTCCCCTTGGCCGATTTCTTTTCCGCCCGCGCCGCGACGGTGCCGGCGATCTGGGCGACCAGCGGGCCATCAAGGCTGGCGGCCTGCACCTCGGCCAGGGTCATGGCGCCCTTGCGCCGCAGGGCGGGCACATAGTCGTCCAGCGGATGCCCGGACAGGTAAAAGCCGATGGCGCTGCGTTCCTCGGCCAGCTTTTCGGCCGGCATCCAGACGGGGGCCAGCGCCGGGCGAGGGGGCGGCAGATCCTCACCCCCGCCGAACAGGGTGGTCTGCGAGGATACTGCCTGTTCCTGCACGGCCGCGGACCAGGCGACCAGCGCATCGAGCGATTTCAGCACCCGCGCCCGGTTGGGCTCCAGCTCGTCAAAGGCGCCCGCGCGGGCCAGCATTTCCAAGGCGCGCTTGCCGATCTGCTTCATCGGCACGCGGCGGGCGAAATCGGTCAGATCGGCAAAGGGCCGGTCGCCCCGTGCCGCGACCAGCTGGCGCATCGCCTCGATGCCCACGTTCTTGAGCGCGCCCAGCGCATAGACGATCCGCCCCTCGCTGACCGAAAAGGTCGGCTGCGAGAGGTTGACCGAGGGGGGGACCACCTCGATCCCCATGCGGTCCACCTCGCGCCGATACACCGCCAGCTTATCGGTCAGGTGGATGTCGCAGTTCATGACGGCGGCCATGAATTCGACCGGGTGGTTCGCCTTCAGCCAGGCGGTCTGATAGCTGACCACCGCATAGGCGGCCGCGTGGCTTTTGTTGAACCCGTAATTGGCGAATTTTTCCAGCAGGTCAAAAACCTCGCCGGCCTTCTTCTCGTCCACGCCCTGCGCCTTGGACCCTGCGACGAATTTTGGCCGTTCCTTGGCCATCTCCTCGGCGATCTTCTTGCCCATGGCGCGGCGCAAGAGGTCCGCCCCGCCAAGGCTGTAGCCCGCCATGACCTGCGCGATCTGCATCACCTGTTCCTGATAGACGATGATGCCCTGGGTTTCGGCAAGGATATGGTCGATCGAGGGGTGGATGGACTCCAACGGTCGGACGCCGTTCTTGACGTCGCAATAGGTGGGGATGTTCTCCATCGGGCCGGGACGATAAAGGGCGACCAGCGCCACGATATCCTCGATGCAGGTGGGGCGCATGCGGCGCAGCGCGTCCATCATCCCCGAGGATTCAACCTGGAACACCGCCACCGTGCGGGCCGAGGCGAAGAGGCGATAGGTCGCCTCGTCATCCAGCGGGATCAGGTTGATGTCGTCCACCGCGCCGGGCGGCGGGTCATACAGCTGGCGGCCGTCCGCGGCGATGTGCAGGTGCCGCCCGCCCGCGCGGATCAGATCGACGGCGTTCTGGATGACGGTCAGGGTTTTCAGCCCGAGGAAGTCGAACTTGACCAACCCGGCCTGTTCCACCCATTTCATGTTGAACTGCGTGGCCGGCATGTCGGATGCGGGGTCGCGATATAGCGGCACCAGCTGGTCCAGCGGCCGGTCGCCGATCACCACGCCGGCGGCATGGGTCGATGCGTTGCGCAGCAGCCCTTCGACCTGCGCGGCATAATCAAGCATCCGCTTGACGTTCTCCTCGGCGGCCGCAGCCTCGCGCAGGCGCGGCTCGTCGGCCAGCGCCTTGGTGATGCTGACCGGCTTGACGCCCTCGACCGGGATCATCTTGGACAGGCGGTCGCGCTGGGGAAAGCCCATGCCCAAAACGCGGCCCACGTCATGCACGGCGGCCTTGGACAAGAGCGCGCCGAATGTGATGATCTGGCCGACCTTCTCGCGCCCGTATTTCTGGCAGACGTAGTCGATGACCTCCTCGCGGCGGTCCATGCAGAAGTCGATGTCGAAATCGGGCATCGACACGCGTTCGGGGTTGAGGAACCGTTCGAACAGCAGCGAATAGCGCAGCGGGTCGAGGTCGGTGATCGTCAGCGCATAGGCGACAAGGCTGCCCGCCCCCGATCCGCGCCCAGGCCCGACCGGGATGGCGTTCTGCTTGGCCCATTTGATGAAATCGGCCACGATCAGGAAATAGCCGGGAAAGCCCATCTGCTCGATGATGCCAAGCTCGAAATCCAGGCGGGCCTGGTATTCCTCGACGCTGACGGCATGGGGGATGACGGCCAGCCGCGCGGCCAGCCCCTCGCGCGCCTGGCGGCGCAGCTCCTCGACCTCGTCCTCGGCGAAACGGGGCAGGATGGGCTTGTGCTTGGCCACCGCAAAGGCGCAGCGGCGCGCGATCTCGACGGTGTTTTCCAGCGCCTCGGGTAGATCGGCGAACAGCACGGCCATATCCTCGGCCGACTTGAAGTCATGGTTCGCGGTCAGCCGCCGGCGGGGCGCGGACTGATCCACCATCGCCCGTTCGCGGATGCAGATCAGCGCGTCATGGGCGCCGAACATGTCGGGCTGTGGAAAATACACGTCATTGGTCGCCACCAGCGGCAGGCTGAGCGCATAGGCAAGATCGATCATCCCACCCTCGGACGCGGCCTCGGCGGGCATCATCTGGCCATTGTCCTGCAGATGACGCTGCAGCTCGACATACAGCCGGTCGCCGAACATCGCCGACAGATCGCGCAGATGCGATTCGGCATCCGCCTGCTTGCCAGCCGCGACCATCTGCCCCAGCGGCCCGCCCGCACCCCCCGTCAGGCAGATCAGCCCGCCAGAACGGGCCGCCAGCTCCGCCATGGTGACATGCGGAAAGTCCCGCGGGGGCGTGACATACAGGCAGGTGGACAGCGCCATCAGGTTCATCCAGCCCGTGCGGTCCTGCGCCAGCAACACGACCGGGCCACAGACCGGGCCGGCGTCCAGCGTCATCTGGCAGCCGATGATGGGCTGGATGCCCTCGTCCATCGCCTTGACCGAAAACTCCAGCGCCGCGAACAGTGCGTTGGTATCGGTCAGCGCGACGGCGGGCATGCCGCGTTTCGCGGCCAGTCCGGCCAGCTTCTTGACCGGGATCGCCCCTTCCAGCAGCGAATGTTCGGAATGGCAGCGCAGGTGAATGAATCGGGGATTGGGCATGGCGTCAGACATAGCCCTGCCGCCCGGCCGCGCCAATGCCGCGCATCAAGGGGGCGCAGGAAAAGGCGCCCTTCCCCTTGCCCCGGCCCCGGCCCTCCCGCTGCCGCGCCCCGGCCCCTTGCGCCGGTCGGCGCGTCCGCTGCGGCCGGGCGGCATCCAAAGGCGCAGCGCAGAAAAGAAAACGGCGCCCCGGTCGGGGGCGCCGCATAGTGATGACCAAGGCAAGGCGCCTCAGGCGGTCGCGCCCTCGATGAACTTGACCGCATCGCCGAAGGTCTGGATCGTCTCGGCCGCATCGTCGGGAATCTCGATGCCGAACTCTTCCTCGAACGCCATGACCAGTTCCACGGTGTCCAGCGAATCCGCCCCCAGGTCGTCGATGAACGAGGCGGTTTCGGTCACTTTGTCTTCTTCGACGCCCAGATGCTCGACGACGATCTTCTTCACGCGATCAGCGATATCGCTCATGTCTCGTTCCTCAATCTGCGGGCACTCCGCCCGAATGCAGCCGATGGGTGAACCGGCGACAGCCGCGGGCGGTTCCGCGCGGCCTCGGGGCGGGGATATAGCACCGCGCCTTGCCTCTGCAACTGCTTTCACGGCCGCGCGAGCGGCGCGTCCTCAGATCATCGCCATGCCGCCATTGACGTGCAGCGTGGCCCCCGTGACATAGCCTGCCTCGGGGCTGCAAAGATACAGCACGGCTGCCGCCACATCCTCGGGCGTCCCCATCCGGCCGGCGGGGATCTGGCCGGTGATGCGGGTTTTCTGCTCCTCGGTCAGCTTGTCGGTCATGGCTGTCCCGATAAAGCCGGGGGCCACGCAGTTGACCGTGATCCCGCGGCTCGCCACCTCGGCGGCGAGGCTTTTGGACATGCCGACCAGCCCGGCCTTGGCGGCGGCATAGTTGCCCTGGCCCGGATTGCCTGTCGCCCCCACCACCGAAGTGACCTGAACGATCCGCCCCCACCGGGCCTTCATCATGCCGCGCAGCACGCCGCGCGACAGGCGGAAGGACGCGGTCAGGTTCACGTCGATGACCTGCGCCCATTCCTCGTCCGACATCCGCATGAACAGGTTGTCGCGCGTGATCCCGGCATTGTTGACCAGGATGTCCACCGACCCCATCGCCTCGGCCGCGCGCGCGGGCAGCGCCGCCACCGCCGCGGCGTCCCCCAGATCGGCCGCCAGCACATGGGCGCGCGCGCCCAGCTGATCGGCACGCTCGCGCAGCGGGGCCTCGCGCGTGCCCGACAGGGCGACGCTCGCCCCCGCGGCATGCAGCGCCGCCGCGATCGCCCCGCCGATCCCCCCCGAGGCGCCGGTGATCAGCGCGGTCTTTCCGGTCAGGTCGAACATCCCGCCTGCTTCCTTCTTCTGCATGAAAATATCCTCCGGAGGTCCGGGGGTGGAAAACCCCCGGTCCGGCCTAGCCCCGCAGCGCCGCCAGATCGGACGGGCCGCCAAAGCTGCGCGTCGCCGCGCCCGGCACGATCCGCCGGATCATGCCCGACAGCGCCTTGCCGGCCCCGATTTCCCAGAACTCGGTGACGCCCTGCGCGGCCATGAACTGCACCGACTCGCGCCAGCGCACCGACCCGGTGACCTGTTCGACCAGCAATTGCCGGATCGCGCCGGGCTGCTGCACCGGCTCGGCCCGGACATTGGCGATCAGCGGCACCGCCGGCTCGTGGATGTCCACGCCGGCCAGCGCATCGCCCATCACCGTAGCGGCCGGCTGCATCAGCGCGCAGTGGAACGGCGCCGAGACGGGCAGCATCAGCGCCCGCTTGGCCCCCGCTGCCCGCGCCAGCGCGGCGGCCCGTTCCACCGCCTCCTTGTGGCCCGAAATGACCACCTGCGCGGGATCGTTGTCATTGGCGGCCTGGCAGACCTCGTCGCCGGCAGCCTCGCGCGCGATGCGGTCCACCGTGGCAAGGTCAAGGCCCAGGATCGCCGCCATGGCGCCCTGCCCGACCGGCACAGCCTCCTGCATCGCGGTCCCGCGGATCTGCAGCAGCCGCGCCGTGTCGGCCAGCGTGATCGCCCCGGCCGCACACAGGGCGGAATATTCGCCCAGGCTGTGGCCCGCGACGAAAGCCGCGTCGCGGATGGAAAAGCCCTCCGCCTCGAGCGCCCGCATCGCGGCGACCGATGTCGCCATCAGCGCCGGCTGGGCATTGCGGGTCAGTGTCAGCGTCTCGATATCGCCGTCCCAGATCAGCGCCGACAGGTTTTCGCCCAGCGCCTCGTCCACCTCGTCAAAGACGGCGCGGGCGGCCGGATAGGCCTCGGCCAGTTCCCGGCCCATGCCGATGGCCTGGGCGCCCTGCCCCGGAAAGACGAATGTGCGCATGATCTCTTGCTCCTCTTTCGTCCGGGATAACTTCTGCCGGCGGGCGAGGCAACGGCAACGGGGGGCAAGGGGGCCTTGCCCCCCGCCGGCCCTGGGGCCGGCTCCCCCCAGGATATTTGCATGCAAAAGAATGCGCATGAAAAAGGCCGCCCCCTGGGGCGGCCTTGCAGCGTCTGGGGCGAAGCGGGTCAGCCGACCAGTTCGAGGCCCGAGAAGAAGAATGCGATTTCCTCTTTCGCCGTCTCGGCGGCGTCCGAGCCATGGACCGAGTTCTCGCCAACCGACAGGGCGAACTCCTTGCGGATGGTGCCCGCGTCGGCATTGGCCGGGTTGGTCGCGCCCATCACTTCGCGGTTCTTTGCGATGGCGTTCTCGCCTTCCAGCACCTGGACCACGACGGGTTCCGAGGCCATGAACTCGACCAGCTCGCCATAGAAGGGACGGTCCTTGTGGACCTCGTAGAACTTGCCGGCCTGGGCGGGCGACAGGTGGATGCGCTTTTGCGCCACGATGCGCAGGCCCGCATCCTCGAACTTCTGGTTGATCTTGCCGGTCAGGTTGCGGCGGGTTGCGTCGGGCTTGATGATCGACAGCGTGCGTTCGACGGCCATGATGTCCTCGGATGAATGGGATTGGCGATTGCCGCGCGCGGTATCACGCACCGCCCGGCTTGGCAAACACCGCGGCGGGACGGGCCGGCAGGCCCCGCCGCGATTGACGCGCGCCCCCGCGTGAGGCAAGCGGGCATCCATGCTGCGCATCGACGACATTTCCTATTCCATCGCCGGACGGCCGCTGTTCGAACATGCCTCGGCGGTGATCCCGGAGGGGCACAAGGTCGGCCTGGTCGGCCCGAACGGCGCGGGCAAGACGACGCTGTTCCGCCTGATCCGGGGCGAGCTGAGCCTGGACGGGGGCGCCATCACGCTGCCGTCCCGCGCGCGCATCGGGGGCGTTGCGCAGGAAAGCCCGGCCACCGATGCCAGCGTGCTGGACACGGTGCTGGCCGCCGATACCGAACGCCACAGCCTGCTGGCCGAGGCGGACAGTGCGACCGATCCCCACCGCATCGCCGAAATCCAGACGCGGCTGGCCGATATCGACGCCTGGTCGGCCGAGGGGCGGGCCTCGTCCATCCTGCAGGGGCTGGGCTTTTCGATCGCCGATCAGGCGCGTCCCACGGGGGATTTTTCCGGCGGCTGGCGGATGCGGATGGCGCTGGCGGGGGTGCTGTTCGCCCAGCCCGACCTGCTGCTGCTGGACGAGCCGACCAACTATCTCGACCTTGAAGGGGCGCTGTGGCTGGAAGGCTATCTGGCGCGATACCCCCATACGGTCATCGTCATCAGCCATGACCGCGGATTGCTGAACCGGGCGGTGGGATCGATCCTGCATCTGGAGGATCGCAAGCTGACGCTGTATTCGGGCGGCTATGACGCCTTTGCCCGCGCGCGCGCCGAACGCCGTGCCCTGCAGGCCGCCGAGGCCAAGAAGCAGGAGGCGCGCCGCGCCCATCTGCAAAGCTTTGTCGATCGCTTCCGCGCCAAGGCGACCAAGGCGGCGCAGGCGCAATCGCGCATCAAGGCCCTGGCGCGGATGGAGCCGATCACCGCCCCCGAGGAGGCGAAGTTCCACCGCTTCACCTTTCCCCAGCCCGACCAGCTGTCGCCACCGATCCTGTCGCTGGACGGGGTTTCGGTCGGCTATGGCGACCGCGCGGTGCTGCGGCGGCTGAACCTGCGGCTGGACCAGGACGACCGCATCGCCCTGCTGGGCCGCAACGGGCAAGGCAAGTCGACGCTGTCCAAGCTGCTGGCCGGGCGGCTGGACCCGATGGAGGGGCGGCTGGTCCGGTCGTCCAAGCTGCGCGTGGGCTATTTCGCCCAGCATCAGGTGGACGAGCTGCATCTGGACGAAACGCCGCTGGACCATGTCCGCCATCTGCGGCCCGGCGAGGCCCCGGCGCGGCTGCGTGCGCGTCTGGCTGGCTTTGGCCTGATGGAGGCGCAGGCCGAGACGCGCGTGGGCGCGCTGTCGGGGGGGCAGAAGGCCCGGCTGTCGCTGCTGCTGGCCACCATCGACGCGCCGCATCTGCTGATCCTCGACGAGCCGACCAACCATCTTGACATCGAAAGCCGCGAGGCGCTGACCGAGGCGCTGAACGACTATACCGGCGCGGTGGTGCTGGTCAGCCATGACATGCACCTGCTGGAACTGGTCGCCGACCGGCTGTGGCTGGTCGCGGACGGGGCGGTGATGCCCTATGCGGATGATCTGGAAACCTATCGCCGCAGCCTGCTGTCGGGCGAGGATGGGCGCCCTGCCGGCAAGGCGGCCCCGGCGGCCGAGCCGCCCGCGCCCCGCAAGCGGGCCAGCCGGGACGAGATCCTCGATCTGCGCGCCGAGGTCCGCCGCTGCGAGGAGCGGGTCGAAAAGCTGACCGAGATGCTGGGCAAGATCAGCGTCCGCATGGCCGATCCGGCCCTTTACAACGATCCGCACGAGGCCGAGCGCTGGGGCCGCAAGCATGCCGAGGCCGAAGCGGCCCTGCCCCGCGCCGAGGCGCTGTGGCTTGACGCGCTGGAACGGCTCGAGACCGCCGAGCGGGGCTGAGAAGCGGCCCCATGGCTGGACAGCAGCGCCGCCCGCCGGCACACTGCAACCCGCAATGACATTCGAGGGCCGTGCCATGAACCATGCCGCCGTCGCGCTTGCCGCCCTGCTGGCCGCGCTGACCGTCACCCCCGCCGCCGCGCAGGAGGGCTGGGGGGTGGCAGCCGACATCGGTCTGGGCGGCGAGGTCGAACCGGACTGGATCGGCTCGCAGGACATGGAGGCCGGTCCCTGGGTCATCTTCCGCAACGTGGACATCCTGCGCCCCGGTCAGGCGGCAACCTCGGACGGATCGGCCGACGGCTTCCGGGTGCTGCCGACGCTGAACCTGCGCGGCGGGCGCAGCGCCGATGACGCGGACGCGCTGCGCGGGCTGGACGACATCGACCGCACCATCGAGGCGGGCGCCCGCTTTCGCTATACCCGCGGGCCGGTCAGCGGCTATCTGGTCATCCGCAAGGGCCTGGGCGGGCATGACGGGCTGGTCGGATCGGCGGGCGCACGTTATCGCATCGCCCCGAACGAACGGCTGACCCTGTGGCCGCAGGTCGAGGCCAAATTCGGCGATGACACCTTCACCCAGGCTTTCTTCGGCGTTTCGGCCGATGAATCGCGGCGCAGCGGCCATGACGAATACAAGCCGCAGGGCGGCATCTATGCCGCCGGCATCAGCCTTGAAGGGCGCTATGCGCTGGGCGGAACGCTCGCGTTGGTAGGCGAGGTGGAATACGACCATCTGGTCGGGGACGCCGCCGATGCCCCCTTCATCGAGGACAAGGCGCAGCCATCGCTCAAGCTGGGTCTGGTCAACCGCTTCAGCCTGCGGTTCTGATCGCGCCCGGCCGGGCGTCCCCGGATCAGGCGGGCGGCAGGGCCTTTCGCCCATGCCGCGCTTGTCCTATATATTCACTCAGCCAAGTGAAGGGGAGCCGCCCGCGTGGACCAGCCGCAGACCCAGTCGTCAGCCCCGAACCAGGGCGAACCGGTGATCGCACCCTCTTCGACCGAGCATCCGCTCTATGACGCGGTGGTCGAGGCTTGCCGCACCGTCTATGACCCGGAAATCCCGGTCAATATCTTCGATCTGGGGCTGGTCTATACCATCGCCATCGATGACACCGACGCGGTGCGCATCATGATGACGCTGACGGCCCCCGGCTGTCCGGTGGCGGGCGAGATGCCCGGCTGGGTCGCGGATGCCGTGAACGCCCTGCCGGGCGTCCGGCAGGTCGATGTCGAGATGACCTTCCAGCCCCCCTGGGGGATGGAGATGATGTCAGACGAGGCGCGGCTTGAACTGGGCTTCATGTGATCGCTGGGCGGCCGCCCCGTTCCGATGACATCGGCCCGCCCCGCCGCGCCATGCTTGCGGGGCTGCCCTACGATCCCGCCGCGCCCGAGCTGGTTGCCCTGCGCCGCCGTGCCCAGGCCATAGCCGCCCGCCGCACCGGGATCGAGGGCGATCCCGCAGATGAGGCCCTTCTAGCCGAATTGCTGGGGACGTGGAACGGCGCGGTGATCCGCGCGCCGTTTTCCGTCGATTACGGGCTGCATATCCATTTCGGACCGGGCTGTTTCGTCAACTACAACTGCGTCTTTCTGGACGTGGCGGAAATCCGCATCGGCGCGCGGGTCCAGATCGGGCCGGGCGTTCATCTGGCCACGGCCGACCATCCGCGGCAGGCAGAGCGCCGCGCCGCGGGCGAGGAAAGCGGCCGGCCCATCACCATCGGCGATGACGTGTGGATCGGCGCGGGCGCGCTGGTGCTGCCAGGGATCCGCGTCGGCGCAGGCGCCATCATCGGGGCGGGCGCGGTCGTCACGCGCGATGTGCAGCCCGGCACGACGGTGACGGGAAACCCCGCCCGCGCCCGCTGAGCGGGTCAGCGCCGGGGCTTGCCGCGCCAGCTATCCAGCCAGCCGCGATAACGGCCCCGCGCCTCGCGCCCTTCGGCGACGACACGGTCCCGCGCGGCATCAAGCCGCTGGTCCACCTGTCCGATCGCCCGGTCGGCCCGCGCCACCACGGGATCGATGCTGCGTTCGCGGAACTGGTTCCACATCCGCCACAGCAGGAGCAGCAGCGCCCCCATCACCCCCAGAACGATCATCGCCGGCCAGTTGAGCGGCGCATCGCCCGGCCCCGAAACCTGCCGCATCGAGATGGCATTGGGATAGATCGTCGCCCAGGAAATCCGCCAGCCATAGGAGGTGACGTTCATCCAGCGCGGCTCGGCCGCGGTGGACACGCTGTCGGCGGCGATCGCATGCAGGTTGGCGCTGTCATATTTGAAATAGGGCGGCCAGATCCAGCCCGTGTCCTCGTTGCGATAGACATAGGGCCGCCCGTTCGGCTGCACCGTGGCGATATAGCGGATGTCGCGCCGCCCGTCGGCTGTCTCGACGGTGCCCGAATCGGCCGAGGCGTAGAAGATCGTGTTCGCGCCCAGGTCGGTGATCTGGTTATAGACATTGGTGACGCGCACGGTCGTGCGCGAGGGCAGCGCATAATCCAGAAACAGGAACACGGCGACGCCGAACAGCACCCCCAGCACCACTTGCAGATTGCGCATCCCTGACCCCGCCCTATCTGTAGTTCACGAAATAGATGATCGCCGCGACCGCAAGGGTGGGCAGGATGAACACCAGCCCCACCAGACGCGCGCGCAGCGATGTCTGAAAGTCCGCCATCGAACGTTCAAGGAACTCATCGCGTTCCGGGCTGTCGGCGGGATCGCCGGGATGCCGCTCCTCCCACTCCTCCTCAAGCCGTTCGCGCCTGAGCGAGCGCAGATAGAACCACAGCAGAACATAGAACAGCGCCTCGAAGGCAAAAAGGATCGCTGCCAGCCGGATGATGCCCATCAGCGTGCCGCTCCCCAGGGCCCGCCGCGCGGCGCCGGCCCGCGATCGCCTCGGGCCGGGCCCCAAGGCCCCGCCGGCACAGCGGCGCCAGCGCGGGGCCCGGCAGCCGCTGTCCCCGGCCCGGCCTGATCGGGTTCGGCCATGCCGGGTTCGGGGCCGAACAGCGCGGCCCGTGTGCCCTGCCGGTCGATCTGGTATTCGCGGGCCAGCTGATCGGCCACATAGGCCTGCTTGGCGGCATCCCAGGTCTGGAACAGCCGATGGAACACCGGCTTGTTCACGAGGAACAGCGTGCGCACGTCATGCGGGGCAAGCTCGGCGATCAGCTGGTTCACCGTGCCCTGCCACGGGCCGGTGGTGGCGCGCAGGGCATAGAAATAGGCCGGGTTGGCGCTGTCGATCACCGGCCAGTCGCCGCCCGTTTCCACATAGCGCAGCATGGCGCCCAGACCGGGCAGCTCGGGCGGCAGGGCCGCGGGGTCCAGCCGCGCGGCGGCCCGCCGCAACGCCGCGCGGCTGCCGTCGCCGGGGTCGATGCGCGCCTCTGTCGCGGCGTCCACCAGGACAAAGTCGATCTTCTGCCGCAGCACCGCCGCCGTGGCCGCTCCGCCCGAGGCCGTCACCTGTTCGGCCAGCCCGTTGCGGGCCAGCCAGGCGGCGATGGCGTTGCGGTCCGAAAGGGACATGACCTGCACGCCGCCTAGCGGCACCTGCTGCGAGGGATCGGCAAAGACCACCGCCGGTTCGGGTGCCGAGCGGATGACATAGACCCCGCCGAAGGCGGGCGCACGGAAATCGGGCACGTCAAAGCTGGTGTGCGACAGGCGCACCGGGTTGCGCGTCACGTCGCCCGATTTCCGGGCCTGCTCGATCATCTCGGCGATCAGCACGTCGTCCCACCAGGCATCGGGCTGGCTGCGGAAGCGGTCGATCATCGCCGTCAGCTTGTCGGCCTCGGCGACATGGCTGCCGGTAGTGTCGGCCGTGATACGGACCTTGCGGATGTCCAGCAGGTCGGCAGGCTGGGCAAGCTGCCAGACATCGTCATCGATCTCGCCGACCACCGCGTCGCGTGCGGTCAGGCTGAACAGCTGGCTTTCGTTTTCCGCGATGAAGCGGCGCAGGATCGCCGGATAGACGGACAGGTCTGCGGCCAGCATCGGCGCCGTCTTCTGTTCGGTCGTCAGCAGGATGAACTGCCGGTTGCCGCCCCTTGGGGCAAGATAATCCAGATCGCCAAGCTCGTCCCCGACCTCGGGTGACAGGCCGGTCAGGTCGATGTGGAATTCGGCCAGCGCGGTCGTCTTGCCGGTCAGCTTTTCCAGTGCGCGGTTGTAAAGGCCGACCCAGGCAGGGCTGTCCACCCGGATCAGGTTGGCAAACATCAGCCCGCGTTCGACCAGGGGGTTCATGCGCTCGCCCCGAACCGCCGCTGCGCCTCGGCCATCCGCTCCATCCCGCGCACCGCCTCGTCGATCGCCGTCTCGTCGGCGGTTTCGGCATAGCGCCATTCGCTGTCGGCGTAACGGTTGATTTCCTGCAGCACCATCGCCGGCGTGATCGGCTGGCGCAGGGCGGCGATCATCTCGAGCTTGCGGTCATAGGGCTGGTGCAGGAACGGCTCGGGCGAGGCGAACCATTCGTCGGGCATGTCGAAATCCATCGCGCGGGTCTTGATCGCGTCGGTGATGTTCTTGACAGCGCGGCCGGTAAAGCGCGGCTCGGCCGACGCAATAGCGTGCAGATAGGTGCCGATCTCGGCCAGCGTGTCGATGGGGCCAAGGCGGGCCGACACATCATCCCAGATGCGGGCGAGCGAGGCCTCGGCCGGGCGGTCGTGGCCGGCATAGCCTTCCCGCACGGCGGCCTTGATTTCCTGCGCCTTCATCAGGTCGTGTTCGCCCACCGGGATGTCGTGGCGCTTGCCCAGCAGCAGCGCGAAGATGTCGATGTAATCCTCGCGCGTCTTCGGCCCGTCGATCAGGAAGCGGGCGCCGGCGCGCTGGCGCAGGGCGTCGTCGATTGATTCGGCATGGTTGGAAAACATCCCGAATGTCGCGTTGCCACGCACCACCGTCCCCGCGCCGGCAAAGGCGTCCATCAGCACGGCGGTGATTTCCTGCTGGCCGCTCGATGACTGCCGGTCCCCGCGCCGCCCGGCCACCTGGTCGATGTCGTCGATGGTGCCGAAGCCGATCACCCCAGGGTCGATCACGCTGTCGATGAAGGCGCGGGCATTCTGGCCCGACTTGCCCTGATAGCTGTCGACATTGTCGATGCCCAGATTGGCATAGCGGAACGGATAGCCCGCAATGGTGCAGTAATCGTTCACCAGCCCCGCCATCATCTGGATCAGCGTGGTCTTGCCCGTCCCCGGCCTGCCGTCGCCGAGAAAGGTGAAGACGAACCCGCCCAGTTCGACGAAAGGGTTCATCCGCCGGTCGAAATCATAGGCGACCAGCATCCGCGCCAGCCGCATCGCCTGATGCTTGGCGATGGCGTTGCCCACCACCTCTTCGGGGCGCTTGAAGGCCATCTGCACGGGCTTGCCGCGGGCGCGGGTCGCAGGGGCAAAGCCCGCGATCGGCAGATCATCCGCCGAAACCCGCCAGCGCGCGCCGGTAAAGGGCGCCATGCGCGGGGCGGCTTCGGCGCGGGCGGCGACGGCGGCGGCCAGCGCCTCGGCCCAGGCGAGCGTGATGGCGGCCACCGCCTTGTCATCCGCGGCGGCCGCCAGCTTCTGATCCAGTTCCCACAGCGCACCCTGCAGCGCGACATGGGGGGCGTCGGTGAGGATTTCCGCAACGCCGCCGATATCGGGCGTCTCGCCGCCTGCCTGTTCGGCCAACAGGAACCCGGTCGCGTTCGCCAGCACCGACAGCACGGCAAGCGATTCAGCGGCCAGCATTTCCCGGAAGGCGCCGCCTTGGTCAGGGGCCAGCCGGTTTTCCAGATTGGCCCGTTTCAGTTCTGTTGCGCCGGAGCGTGCCGATACCTCGTCCCCCAGCGCCAGCGCGATCGCCGCCGCCCGGCGCAGGGCGCGGATCACCGTCGCCGAAAGGGGAGAGGGCAGGTCGTCGCCGCCGACCCGCTCGATCCGTTCGATCAGGCGAACCGCGCCGGGGCGCTGGGTGGACAGCCCTGCAAGCCCCGGCGTCGTGGACCGAAAGCGCGAGGAGGCGCGGGGGATGCCGGGCGACAGATCACCCTGCGTGGCGGGGGCGGCCGACGCCAGCCGCGGCGCATGGTCAAACCCGGTCAGCAGCGCCAGCGCCTGCGGGTAATGGGCGCGGATGCGATCCTCGGGCAGCTCCATCTCGTCGCGGGTTTCCATCAGTTCACCCCCATCACCCGGCCATCCGGCATGGGCACATATTTGCGGATGCCCCGGAAGCCCGGCGGGTCCAGCCGCGACAGCGCCTGGAACGGCCGCTGCGGAATGACCAGCATCCGCTGGGCCGAGGTCAGCCCCTGCCCCATCCCATGCGCGCCTGCGGTGTCGATGCGGTAAACCTGTTTCTCGACCACCCCGAACAGGCCGGCGCTCTGCATCTCGACCCGGCCCGATTGCAGATCCTCAAGCGCCATGGCCAGTGCCCAGTCCTCGCCCGCGGCAGCCCTGGCATCCTCGAGCACGCCCTTGATCGGACCTTCCTGCACGGTGAATTCCCGCGAATGGATCGGCCCCAGCGTCAGGCGGCGCAGACGGAACGGATGCAGCGTGTCGAAATCGGCGTCGAACCCCTGGGCGATGGTCAGCAGTTGCAGCGCGCCGACCGACTGCGCCAGCAGATGGGCCTGCGCCTCGGGCCAGCGGCGGGCGTCGTCGGGCAGCGGGCGGCGGCCGGTATCGTCGCAGTCCAGCAGATAGACGACCGGCAGGTTCTGGCGGCTGTCATAGACGCCCCAGTGGATCAGCCAGCGGCGGCGGTGCCCGTCATCGCCCATCGCCAGCGCGACCGGGTTCATCTGCGGCCAGAACAGCCCGCCCGCGGCCAGCGCCTCGTAATACATCCGCTGCGACATGGCGTATTGCAGCCGGGTGGGATGACGCAGGTCCGACACGATCTCGCGCACCATGTCGTCGCGGATCGCCTCGGCCGTGGGGGTGCGGGCAAGCTGTTCGCCCGCCTGCGCGGCATCCGCGGCGGTCTGGGCGATCTCCTGCCACACAGGAAAACCCGAATCGAGGATGTCGATGGTCAGGCGGCGCGACAGCGGCCCCTCGACCCGGCTGGCGACCAGATATTTCATCGACAGCGCCTGGGCGGTGGCCAGAAGGGCGCGGATATACCCCTCGATCACCTGAACATCGGTCGGACCGAAGACGCGGTCGCGCACCATCTCGCCCAAGGCGGGCGACAGCGCGGCAGCGATCCGGCGCAGTTGCAGGAAATAGCCGCGCGCCACCAGATCATCGGCGATCTCGCGGTGGTCGGCCGAAAGGCCCGCGGCCTCGTTCACGACCGTCGCCCGCGCAGGCTGGCGGCGCGCCTGGGCGACCATTCCCCGCGTCCGATCCGGGGAGGGCGCGGGGCAGCCCTGCGCCCGTGGTCCAGCGCCCGCGCCACGCCCTCAGCCGCCCGAATACAGGTTCTTGTCGTGCTTTTCGACGATCGCGGCAAAGCGGCGGGCAAAGCGTTCGTCGGCCTTGGCCTTTTCCTCCAGCACCTTGCGGGCAAAGACCATGTGCTCGCCATGCGCCTCGAGCATGTCGGCCATCCGGGCATTCGTCGCGGCCCCGATGCCGGCCATGGCCTGCGCGGCCTCCTGGTCGGTCCTGACGCCGATCTCGTTGATGCGGTGGGCCACGTCCTGCTGCTGCGCGGTCTTGAGCGATTTGGTCAGCGCGTCATACAGCACGACACGCTGGCGGGTGTCGGTCTGCAGCTTGTTGATCAGCACAAGCTGGGTCGCGGCCTGGTTCTGCAGGCTGTCCACCCAGGTCTTGCCCGCCTCGATATAACGCTCCAGCGTCTGGCTGCGGGCCAGGGCGACCTGTTCGGCCTGCACCAGTTCGTTATGGTCGCGGTTGGCATTCGCCAGTTCGGTTTCCAGCTTGGTGCGCTCGGCCGGATCGGTGGTGGTGGAAACCTTGTTCTCAAGCTCGATAAGCCGCGGGTCCATGGCCCGGATGCGGCCGCGCAGGGATTCCAGTTCGGCCACCGCCCCCTCGCGGTCGGTCAGCGTCTGGGACAGGTTCGCCTCGACCTTGGCCTGCTGATCCTTCAGCAGCGCGAGTTGGTCGGTCAGCAGGCGCGTGATCTCGTCCGACTTGGAGATCAGATCCTGCAGCTTGTCGTCGATGGATGCGGTGCGCAGCCGTTCCTGGCGCATCGATTCGGCCTTGCCGCGGGCGAACATGCCCACAAAGCTTTCCCAGCCGGTGCGCGAGCGCATCGCCTCGAAATCCTTGCTGAAGCCGGCGGTCACATCGTCCAGCCCCATGATCAGTTCGGCGATGTTGGCGTTCATCTGGTCGGTATGGCGATGCACATCGGCCAGGGTGGCGCTGGCGATGTCCAGTTGCGGGGCAGCGGCGGCCGTGTCGGCGCGGGCCAGCCGGTCCAGCGTCACGCCGACCTGGCTGATCTTTTCCTGCGTGACCGCCACCTGTTTCTGGCTGTCGATGATCTGCTGGTCGAGGCTGGCCATGCGGCACTCCGTTCCGTCGCGCGCTTTGCTGACCGCCCTTAACGGCAGGCGGGCGGGCGCGGTTCCCGACACGATTGCCCAAGGCGCCGACCGCGTCTAGGGTCTGGCGCATGAACATCACCACGACCGCCATCGAGGCACGCAGGGCCGCGCTGATCGCCCTGACCCAAGACCTGATCCGCATCCCGACGCTGAACCCGCCGGGGCTCAACTATCGCGACATCTGCGACTATGTCGCGGCCCGGCTGCAGCCGCAGGGCTGGACGGTGCAGATGATTCGCGCCCATGACGCGCCGGGCGATTGCGAGAAATATCCCCGCTGGAACGTCATCTGCACCCATGACGCCGGGCGCCCCGGCGACACGGTGCATTTCAACAGCCATCATGACGTCGTCGAGGTCGGCCATGGCTGGACGCGCGATCCCTTCGGGGGCGAGCATGTCCCCGCCGAGGACCGCATCTATGGCCGCGGCGCCTGCGACATGAAGGGCGGGCTGGCGGCCAGCATCATCGCCGCCGAGACATTCGTGGCCATGTATCCGGACCATGCCGGCCGGGTCCAGATCAGCGCCACCGCCGACGAGGAATCGGGGGGCTATGGCGGCGTTGCCCATCTGGCCGAACAGGGGCACTTCGCCAATGTCCAGCACGTCATCATCCCCGAGCCGCTGCACAAGGACCGCATCTGCCTGGGGCACCGCGGCGTCTGGTGGGCAGAGATCGAGACCCATGGGCGCATCGCCCACGGCTCGATGCCGTTCCTGGGCGACTGCGCCGTGCGCCACATGGGCGCGGTGATCGAGGAAATGGAGCGCACGCTTTATCCCCTGCTGGCCGGCAAGCGCACGGCGATGCCGGTGATCCCCGAGGGGGCGCGGTCCTCGACGCTGAACATCAACTCGATCCACGGGGGCGCGCCCGAGCCGGAGGAGGGCAATACCGGCCTGCCCGCCCCTTGCGTGCCCGACCGCTGCCGCATCGTCATCGACCGCCGCTTCCTGATCGAGGAGCAGCTGTCCGAGGTCAAGGGCGAGATCGCCGCCCTGATGGAACGGGTCCGGGCAGAGCGCCCCGGCCTGTCCTATGAGATTCGCGACCTGTTCGAGGTGATCCCCTCGATGACCGACCGCGACGCCCCCGTCGTGCGCACCACCGCCGCCGCCATCGAGCGGGTGCTGGGCACCGAGGCAGGCTATGTCGTCAGCCCCGGCACCTATGACCAGAAGCATATCGACCGCATCGGCCGGCTGAAGAACTGCATCGCCTATGGGCCGGGCGTGCTGGACCTGGCCCATCAGCCCGACGAATGGATCGGGGTCGGGGACATGCTGGACAGCGCCCGCGTGATGGCGCTGGTGCTGGCCGATCTGCTGGGCAGCGAGGCCGATTCGGGCGGGACGGCCGCATGAACAGGGCCGCGCCCCGCATCGAGCGCCCGGCAGGGCGCAGCGGCCTGCCGCTGGGCGCGGTCGTCTATTTCTTCATCATGCTGCTGCTGGGCCTTTATTTCGCCTTTGCGGCCGTGCAGGGGCCGTCGGGCATCCTGCGGCAGGTGCAGCTGACCGCCGATACCGCCGACCTGGTCGCCCAGCGCGACGGGCTGACAGCGCAGGTCGCGCAGATGCGCAACCTGACGCGGCGGCTGTCGGACGATTATCTTGATCTGGACCTGCTGGACGAACGGGCACGCGATGTCCTGGGGCTGATCCGTGCGGACGAGCTGATCCTTCCCTAGCCCGCGCGGTGTCGGGAAACCGCTTGCACCCGGTCAGGCGGCGCGTCAGGAATAGTTCAACGTTGAACCATACCGCGAGCCCCGGAGACGAGAATGGCCAGAAAGCCGACGGAACCCGCCCAGGCCCAGGAACACGCCGCCCCTGCCGGGGCTTCCAACATCGCGCCGGACGAGCTGCTGCAGTATTACCGCGACATGCTGCTGATCCGCCGGTTCGAGGAAAAGGCCGGCCAGCTGTACGGCATGGGCCTGATCGGCGGCTTTTGCCATCTGTATATCGGGCAGGAAGCGGTCGTCGTCGGCCTGGAGGCCGCGGCAAAGGAAGGCGACAAGCGCATCACGTCCTACCGCGACCACGGCCACATGCTGGCCTGCGGGATGGAGGCGCGGGGCGTCATGGCGGAACTGACCGGCCGCGCGGGGGGCTATTCCAAGGGCAAGGGCGGCTCGATGCACATGTTCTCGAAAGAGAAACATTTCTACGGCGGGCATGGCATCGTCGGCGCGCAGGTGCCGCTGGGCGCGGGGCTGGCGTTTTCCGACAAGTACAAGGGCAACGACAACGTCACCTTCGTCTATTTCGGGGACGGCGCGTCGAACCAAGGCCAGGTCTACGAGACTTACAACATGGCCGAGCTGTGGGACCTGCCGGTCATCTTCGTGATCGAGAACAACCAGTATGCCATGGGGACCAGCATGAAGCGGTCCACCAAGTCCGCATCCCTGTATGGCCGGGGCGAGGCGTTCGGCATTCCGGGCGAACAGGTGGACGGCATGGACGTGCTGGCCGTCAAGGCCGCCGGTGAAAAGGCGGTCGCCCACTGCCGCGCCGGCAAGGGGCCGTACATCCTTGAGATGATGACCTACCGCTATCGCGGCCATTCGATGTCGGACCCCGCGAAATACCGCACCCGCGAGGAGGTGCAGAAGATGCGCGACGAACGCGACGCCATCGAGCATGTCCGCCAGCTGCTGCTGACCGGCAGTCATGCAAGCGAGGATGACCTGAAGGCCATCGACAAGGAAATCAAGGATATCGTCAACGATGCCGCCGACTTTGCCCGCGAAAGCCCCGAGCCGGCCGAATCCGAGCTGTGGACCGACATCTATGCCGACGAGGTGCCGCAGAAGGCGCCTGCGGACGTGAACGTGTAAGGGGGCGCGAGAATGGCAACCGAAATCCTGATGCCCGCCCTGTCCCCCACGATGGAGGAAGGGACGCTGGCCAAATGGCTGGTCAAGGAAGGCGACACGGTGAAATCCGGCGATATCCTGGCCGAGATCGAGACCGACAAGGCCACGATGGAATTCGAGGCGGTGGATGAGGGCACCATCGGCAAGCTCATGATCGCCGAAGGCACGCAGGGCGTGAAGGTGAACACCCCCATCGCCCTGCTGGTCGAGGAAGGCGAGGATGCCACGGCCGCACCCGCCGCGGACGCGCCCGCGCAGCAGGGCAAGGGCGAGAACAGCCGCGACGAACGGGGCGAGGCCCCCGACCGCGCCCCCGCCGCCGCGAAATCGGCCGTCGAGGCGGTCAACACCCCTGAACCGGACCAGTCCCCCGACTGGCCCGAGGGCACCGAGATCCGCCAGATGACGGTCCGCGAGGCCCTGCGCGAGGCGATGGCCGAGGAGATGGAGCGCGACGAGACCGTGTTCCTGATGGGCGAGGAGGTTGGCGAATACCAGGGCGCCTACAAGATCAGCCAGGGCCTGCTGGAACGCTTTGGCCCCCGCAGGATCGTGGACACCCCCATTTCCGAAATGGGCTTTGCCGGCATCGGCACCGGCGCCGCCTTTGGCGGGCTGCGCCCGATCGTCGAGTTCATGACCTTCAACTTCGCCATGCAGGCGATCGACCACATCATCAACTCGGCCGCCAAGACGCTGTACATGTCGGGCGGGCAGATGGGCTGTCCCATCGTGTTCCGCGGCCCGAACGGGGCGGCGGCGCGCGTTGCGGCCCAGCACAGCCAGGACTATGCCGCCTGGTATGCGGCGATCCCCGGCCTCAAGGTCGTCCAGCCCTATTCGGCGGCCGATGCCAAGGGCCTGCTGAAGCAGGCGATCCGCGATCCCAACCCGGTGATCTTCCTGGAAAACGAGATCCTCTATGGCCGCACCTTCGACGTGCCGGTCTTGGATGATTTCACCATTCCCTTCGGCAAGGCGCGCATCGCCCGCAAGGGCCGTGACGTGACGATCGTCAGCTTCGGCATCGGCATGGCCCATGCGCTCGAAGCGGCCGAGACGCTGGCCGGGGACGGGATCGAGGCCGAGGTGATCGACCTGCGGACCCTGCGCCCGATCGACTATGGGACGATCCTGAAATCGCTGCAAAAGACCAACCGCATGGTCACGGTCGAGGAAGGCTTCCCGGTCGGCTCCATCGGCAACCACCTGTCGGCCTGGGCGATGGAGAACGCCTTTGACTGGCTGGACGCGCCGGTCATCAACTGCACCGGCAAGGACGTGCCGATGCCCTATGCGGCGAATCTGGAAAAGTTCGCGCTGGTGACTGCCGTCGAGGTGGTCGAGGCGGTGCGCAAAGTGACCTATCGGTGACGGGGGGCCATGCGTATTCGCCCGCTCCTTGTTCCGTGCCTGCTGCCGGCGGGCACTGCGATGGCAGACATGCCGCGCTATGACGTCAAAGCCCATTGCGCCGAGATCGCCTCGTTCGGCGGCTCCTACAGCGAAAGCCTGAACCAGTCCTGTTTCGAGATGGAGCAGGTGGCCTATGACGGCCTCAAACCCGGATGGGACGCTCTGCCCTCTGCCATGAGGACGCATTGCGACGAGATCGCCAGGTTTGGCGAAAGCGGCTCCTACTCCCTGCTTGAGGCCTGTATTCAACAAGAGGCCAAGGCTGCCTCTTCCCCGAAATCCTTCAAATACTGAAGGAGGCACTGACAATGGCAACCGAAATCCTGATGCCCGCCCTGTCGCCCACGATGGAGGAAGGGACGCTGGCCAAATGGCTGGTCAAGGAAGGCGACACGGTGAAATCCGGCGACATTCTGGCCGAGATCGAGACCGACAAGGCCACGATGGAATTCGAGGCCGTGGATGAGGGCACCATCGGCAAGCTCATGATCGCCGAAGGCACGCAGGGCGTGAAGGTGAACACCCCCATCGCCCTGCTGGTCGAGGAAGGCGAGGATGCCGCGGCCGCACCCGCCGCCGCACCGGCTGCGGGCACGGCCAAGGGCGGGGCGGATGAGGAAAACGCCGCTGCCGAAAAGGGCTATGGCGGACCGCAGGGCGCACCTGTCGCCGGCGGCGGCCATGCAGGCGGCGGCGCGGGCGCGAGCGGCGCAGCCGCGGGCGGTGCAGGCGGCCGGGCAGGCGACAGCGGCGGCGCCTCATCCCCCCGGCCTGCCGAAGGGGGCGCGGCGGACGGCGCCTCCGGCAGGCGCATCTTTGCCTCGCCTCTGGCCCGGCGCATCGCGGCCGAGAAGGGGATCGACCTGTCTACCCTGGCCGGCTCCGGCCCCCGGGGGCGGATCGTCAAGGCGGATGTGGAGAATGCACAATCCGGCGCCGCCAAACCCGCGGCCCCGGCACTCGCGGCCGAGGCGCCCAAGGCCGCCCCGGCCCAGGCCGCCGCGCCGCAGCAGGGCATGGCCTACGCGACCGTCGCCAAGATGCTGGAAGGCCGCGAGACCGAGGAGGTCGCGCTGGACGGCATGCGCCGGACCATCGCCGCGCGCCTGTCCGAAGCCAAGCAGACCATCCCGCATTTCTACCTGCGCCGCAGCGCGAAACTCGACGCGCTGATGGAGTTCCGCGCCACGCTGAACCATCAGCTGCACGGGCGCGGGGTCAAGCTGTCGGTGAACGACTTCATCATCAAGGCCTGCGCGCTGGCTCTCCAGCAGGTGCCCGACGCCAATGCCGTCTGGGCCGGCGACCGGATCATCAAGCTGAAGCCTTCGGATGTCGCGGTGGCCGTCGCGGTCGAGGGCGGCCTGTTCACCCCGGTCCTCAAGGATGCCGACAAGAAGACGCTGTCGGCCCTGTCGACCGAGATGAAGGATCTGGCGGGCCGCGCCAAGGCGCGAAAGCTTGCCCCCCAGGAATACCAGGGCGGCAGCTTTGCCATCAGCAATCTGGGGATGTTCGGGATCGAGAATTTCGACGCGGTCATCAACCCGCCCCATGGCGCGATCCTTGCGGTCGGCGCCGGGGTGCAGACCCCCGTGGTCGAGGATGGGCAGGTCGTCATCCGCAATGTGATGTCGATGACCCTGTCGGTGGATCACCGGGTCATCGACGGCGCGCTGGGGGCGCAGCTGCTTCAGGCGATCGTCGAGCATCTGGAAAACCCCATCGGCATGCTGGCCTGAGGCCGCGGGCGGGGCGCTGACCGGCGCCCCGCCGCCGCGACCGGGTGCCGGGTGGTCGGCCACCGGCCACGGCCTGCATTTGCCTGCCGCCCCATCGCAGGATGCCGGCTGCTGCCCCGCTGACCGCAAGTCTGGCCTGGCGGCGCGCGCCCTTGGCCTTTGTGACCGGCATAACGGCCGGATCGCAACCGCCGCCCAGCAGGGGCGTCCTGCCGGGGCATGTCGGCGCAATGCGTCAGGCCCCGGCCAGGGTCTGCATGGCCGATGCGGGACGCCCGGCGCCAGCCGGTTTCCTGCAGCGCCTTACAACCAGGCCATCCCGGCCCTGCGGCTCGGGCATCCCGCGGGGCGCCATCCTAAAGCCTGACCGTCACCCCCGGCAGGCGCAGTTCGATCAGCACGTCGCGCAGTTCCTGCCGCGCCGCGATGTTGGACATCGACAGGCTTTGCGTTCCGATATCGCGCAGGTCCAGCAGCGTCAGGCCGCGCGGGAACAGTTCGCGAAAGATCACCCGCTCGGCAAAGCCGGCGGCGACGCGAAAGCCGATGCGCCTTGACAGCCGCTCAAGCGCGGCGCCGACCTTGCGCTTGTTGTGCATCTCGGTCGTGCCAAGGCGGTTGCGCAGCACGATCCAGTCAATCGGGCCGGCCCCGGCCTGGCCGCGCAGCTGGCGCGCGTTCCAGACCATCTCGGCATAGATCGAGGGGCCGAGCACCTCACCCTCGGGCGACATCCGCGCCAGCAGGTCGAAATCGATGAAGCTGTCGTTCATCGGCGTGACCAGCGTATCGGCCACGGCATGCGCCATCTGGCTGAGCCGGGTATGCGATCCGGGGCAGTCGATCACGACAAAGTCGTGATCGGCCGCCAGCGCGGTCAGCGCCGCCGACAGCGGGTCATCGCCTCCGCCGCGCGGCAGCTCGCCCAGGGTCGGGCTGGGCAGATCGGCGCCTTCGCGCCGCAGATAGGCCGCGCGGTTTTCCAGATAGCGGCCAAAGCTGCGCTGACGCACGTCAAGATCGAGCGCGCCGACCCGATGCCCCATCCGCGCCAGTGCGATCGCCACGTGCATCGAGGTGGTGGACTTGCCCGACCCGCCCTTTTCGTTGCCGACAACGATGATATGCGCCACGAATCGTCCCTTTGTCCCAGCCTGCGAAAGCTAGCCCCCAGCCGTCATGGTGTCATGGCAGCCCCTGCAATCACCTGCGGAAAACCGCCGCGTTGACGCACGGCTCTCAGGCGTGACAGTGACGCGCAGCACCTGTCCGCACTGCAAGAGGAGCCAGAGTTGGCGCAGTCTCCCATCGTCCACAGCTTCTTTGATCGCCCGACGGGCAGCCTGCAATATGTCTTTCACGATCCGGCGACGATGCGGGGGGCCATCGTCGATCCGGTGTGGGATTTCTGCCCGCGCGCGGCCCGCACCGGCACCGCCAACGCCGATCGCATCCTGGCCCATGTCCGCGACCAGGGGATCGGCGTCGACTGGATCCTGGATACCCACCCCCATGCCGACCATTTCTCGGCCGCGGTCTATCTGTCCCAGCAGCTAGGCGGCGTGCCCCGCGCCATTGGCGAAAAGGTGAGCCAGGTGCAGGCCATCTGGCGGCGCCTTTATGACGATGACCGGCTGCCGCAGGATGGCAGCCCGTGGGACCGGCTGCTTGCGGATGGCGAGACGTTCAGCGTCGGCACGATTCCCGTGCGCGTCATGCTGTCGCCGGGGCACACGCTGGCCTCGGTCACCTATGTCGCGGGGGATGCGGCCTTTGTCCATGACACGCTGATGATGCCCGCGGCCGGCAGCAGCCGGGCGGATTTTCCGGGCGGTGACGCGGGAATGCTGTGGGATTCCATCCGCGCGATCCTGGACCTGCCGGCGGAAACGCGGCTTTTCGTCGGGCATGACTATCCGCCCAAGGGGGCCGAGCCGTCCTGCATGGCCACCGTGGCCGAGCAGCGCGCCACCAACCGGCATGTCCGCGACGGGATCGGCCGGGACGAGTTCATCGCCCTGCGCGAGGCACGCGACCGCACCCTGCCGCTGCCCGCGCAGATGCTGTATGCCCTGCAGGTGAACCTGCGCGGCGGGCGCCTGCCCGAACCGAATGCCGGGGGGCAGCGGTTCTTCAAGGTGCCGGCGGATCTGTTCGAGATGCCCGCCATGGGCTAGGCGCATCCAAGCGGGCCGCGATGCGGCAATGCCTCGTTGACAGGCAAAGGCCGCCGCTCAGGGATGGCGCGCAGCCCGTGCGGCGGCGCGCCGGGACAACGCCCGTCCCTCGCACCCGGACGGCCCGCCCCTGCGAATGAAAAACGCCGCCCCGAGGGGCGGCGTCGTCAGCAGGCTGCGCCGGATCAGAAGCCCAGGCCGGCGTATTTGTTCTTGAAGCGCGAAACGCGCCCCCCGGTGTCCATCAGCTTGGCCGAGCCGCCCGTCCATGCCGGGTGCGAGGTCGGGTCGATGTCCAGCGACATCGTGTCCCCTTCCTTGCCCCAGGTCGAACGGGTCTGGTAGGTCGTGCCATCCGTCATCTTGATCGTGATGGTGTGGTATTCGGGATGAGTGTCGGCTTTCATCGCGCAGGGCCTCAGGCGTTTGCGTTGGCGTCGGCCTTGGCGGCCTTCGGCTTGTAGTTGGTGACTTCGGCGATGCGGGCCGACTTGCCGCGGCGATCGCGCAGGTAATACAGCTTGGCGCGGCGCACACGGCCGCGGCGCACGACCTCGATCGAATCGATATTGGTCGAATACAGCGGGAACACCCGCTCCACCCCCTCGCCGAACGAGATCTTGCGGACGGTGAAGGACGCGCCCAGCGTCGCGCCGCCCTTGCGGCTGATGCAGACGCCCTCATAGTTCTGCACGCGGGTGCGGGTGCCCTCGGTCACCTTGTAGCCGACGCGGATGGTGTCGCCGGCCTTGAAATCCGGGATGGTCTTGCCGAGGCTGGCGATCTGCTCGGCCTCGAGTTCAGCGATCAGGTTCATCGCAATCGTCCTTGTCATGGCTCGCGGCGGTCCCGCGATTGGTGTGATGCGCCCGAGAGCTGCGGTCCTTTGCCGGGTCGATACCATCCTGGTATGCCCGCCACAGATCGGGGCGGCGTTCCTTGGTCAGCCTTGCGGCCTCGTCCGCCCGCCATTGCGCGATGGCCGCATGGTTGCCGGACAGCAGAACGTCCGGGACGCGGCGGCCTTCCCATTCGGCGGGCTTCGTATACTGCGGATGTTCAAGAAGACCGTGAGAGAAGGACTCTTCGGCCAGCGAATCCTGATTCCCCAGCACGCGCGGTATAAGGCGGACGGTCGCGTCGATCAAGACCTGAGCGGCCAGCTCGCCCCCTGTCAGGACATAATCGCCGATGCTGATTTCCTCGATCCCGCGGGCGTCCAGGATGCGCTGGTCCACCCCCTCGAACCGGCCGCAGATCAGCGTGACGCCCCGTCCCTGCGCCAGCGCCCGCGCGCGGGCCTGTGTCAGCGGGCGGCCGCGCGGCGACAGATAGAGGATCGGCAGCGCCGGATCTGCCTGGCGCAGCGCCGCGTCCAGCACATCGGCGCGGATCACCATGCCCGCCCCGCCGCCGGCGGGTGTGTCATCGACATTGCGGTGCCGGCCCAGCCCATGATCGCGCAGGCCGATGGTGCGTAGCGACCACAGCCCCTCGGCCAGCGCCCGGCCGGTCAGGGACAGGCCGAGGACACCGGGAAAGGCCTCGGGGAACAGGGTGACGACATGGGCGGCCCAGGCGGACGCCAGTTCGGCCGGGGCCATCAGATCGCGGGGGGCAAGACTGGCGCGCACGGCGATGCGGCCATGGCTGCGCGGGGGCGGGCTGCTCATCGGCGCACCGCGAACCAGTCGGTTCCGGCAAGGATCGCCCCCGCCCCCGACAGCGCCAGAGGCCCCGGCGCGCCCCAGGGTGCAACGATGCCCAGCGACAGGCCGGCAAGGAACAGAAGGCCGGTGCCCAGCGCGGCCGCCGCCGCTGCCCCGGCCAGATGCAGGGGCGTCGCCCATATCCGGCCCGGCCGGGCCAAGACCAACGCAGCAGCCGACAGCACGGCCAGCAGCCCGGCGGCCCAGCCCCCTGCCCGGCCCATGCCGGCCAGCAGCGGTCCTGCCGCCAGCAGGGCGCCGCCAAGCGCCTGCCGGCTATTCATCGCTGCCCGGGGGGTCGGCGACGATGCGCCCAGCCGCAAGGTCGATGGTGGGCACCGCCGCGCGGGTGAAGGGGATCAGCAGCGCGCCGCCCGGCCCTGCCACATCCAGGATGTCGCCCGCGCCGTGATCGTGGATGGCGCGCAGCCGGCCCAGCACCGCGCCCCCGGTATCGACAACCGTCAGCCCGATCAGGTCGGTGTGATAGAATTCGTCATCAGGCAGCGCGGGCAGCGCGCCGCGATCGGCCCACAATGTCGCGCCCTTCAGCGCCTCGGCCTGCTCACGGGTTTCCACCCCTGACAGCCGCGCCCCCAGCCCGCCATTGACGGGGCGGGTCAGGCGGACGGCAAAGCTTTGCCGGCCATCCTCGGTCCATAGCGGGCCATAGGTGGCGATATCCTCGGCCACCGCGCAAAAGCTTTTCAGCCGCACCTCGCCGCGCACGCCGAAGGCGCCGCCGATGGCCCCGACACAGATGCGATTGGACGGATCAGCCATGCGGGCCCCCTGCGGTCAGGGCGGGCGCAAGACGCGCCCGCCGCATTATCCGGCCTGTGCGGCGATCAGGCCGATTCGGTGCCGCTGGTCGCTTCGGATGCGTCCAGGGCGGTTTCGTCGGTGACGCCGGCCTGCGCGGGGGCCGGGCTGTTCGCTGCCTCGGCGGCGGCGGCACGGGCGGCTTCCTCGCGGTCGGCGCGCTTCTGGGCGCGATCCTTGGCAGCCTTGCCCGGTTCAGCCTTCTTGGGGTTGTTGCGCGCGGTCTTTTCCTGCACGCCGGCGGCTTCGAGGAAACGGGCAACGCGGTCGGTCGGCTGCGCGCCCTGGCTCAGCCAGTATTGCACGCGCTCCATGTCCATCCGGATCCGATCTTCGGAATCCTTGGGCAGCAGCGGGTTATAGATGCCCAGCTTTTCCAGGAAGCGGCCGTCGCGCGGCATCCGGCTGTCGGATGCGACAATGGCATAATGGGGGCGTTTCTTGGACCCGCCGCGGGCGAGCCTGATCTTCATGGCCATGTTCTGTCTCCTTGGATGGCTTGGTCATTTCTGGAACTGTTCGTGATGCCGGATGACCTCGGAAATCACGAAATTGAGCAGCTTGCGGGCAAAGGCCGGATCGAGGTCGGCCTCGCGGGCCAGCCGCTCGAGCCGTTCGATCTGCACCGCCTCGCGGCTGGGGTCGGAGGGCGGCAGGTCATGTTCGGCCTTGAGCCGCCCCACCGCCTGCGTGTGCTTGAAGCGTTCGGCCAGCGTGAAGACCAGAACGGCATCCAGCCGGTCGATGCTGGCCCGGTGATCCTTCAGCAGCGCGGCGGCGCGGGTGGCGTCATCGGTCATGCCTGCACCTCGGGGTGGCGCCAGATCTGGCAGGGCTTGCCCAGCAGTTCGGCGTTCCGCTCGAACGTCGCGCCCAGCCGTTCGGCCAGCCGGATCGAGCGGGCATTTGCCGGGTCGATATGGGAAATGACACCGTTCAGCCCGAACAGCCGCGGTCCGGCGGCGCGGGCCGCCAGGGCCGCCTCATAGGCGATGCCCTGACCCTCGAAGCCCTCATAGACCTGCCAGCCCAGTTCGGGTTCGGACCAGACAGTCGGGTTCAGAAACCCGGCGCGGCCAGCCACCTGACCCGTTGCGCGCAGCTCGATTGTCCATGATCCGTAGCCGCGCAGCAGCCAGTGCCCCAGCGCCGAGGATGTCCCGCGCCAAGCCGCCCAGTCAGCGCCGCGCGGTCCGTCCCTGCCGACGACCGCAGAGCCGCCGCCGACAAAGACCGACCGTTCCGACGCATAGAAACCCGCAACCGCCGGCAGGTCTGCCTCGCGCGGCTCGCGCAGGATCAACCGTTCGGTTTCGATCACCGGAATATCGACGGACAGCGTCGTCATCATTTCTTTCCGAACAGCCCCGACAGCCCGCCGGGCAGGTTCAGCCCGCCAAGTTGCCCGCCAAGCCCGCGCGGATCCTGCAACAGCTTCGTCGCCTCGGCCATCTTGGCCGGATCGACATCGGCCAGATCGGGCAGACCGCCGCCCTTGCCGGACATGGCGCGCATCGCCTGCTTCAGCATCGCGCCCTTGCCCATCTTGCTGACCTTCTTCATCGTGTCGGCCATCTGCTTTTGCATCTTGAGCAGCTTGTTCAGCTCGGCCACATCCATGCCGGCGCCGGCGGCGATGCGCCGCTTGCGTGATGCCTGCAGCAGGTCGGGATTGGCCCGTTCCTTCTTGGTCATGGAATTGATCAGCGCGATCTGGCGGCGGATCATCCTGTCGTCGATGCCGGCGGCCTCGGCCTGCTTGGCCATCTTGCCCATGCCGGGCATCATGCCCATGATGGACTGCATCCCGCCCATCTTCTGCATCTGTTCCAGCTGGCCGCGCAGGTCGTTCATGTTGAACAGACCCTTGGCAAAGCGCTTCATCATGCGCTCGGCTTGCTCGATCTCCAGCGTCGCCTGCGCCTTTTCGACCAGGGCCACGATGTCGCCCATGCCGAGGATGCGGCCCGCGATGCGTTCGGCGTCGAAGGTTTCCAGCGCGTCCATCTTTTCGCCAAGTCCGACGAAGCGGATCGGCTTGCCGGTCACCGCGCGCATCGACAGCGCCGCGCCGCCCCGGCCGTCGCCGTCCATCCGCGTCAGCACGACGCCGGTGACGCCGACCTTGGCGTCGAACTCGGTCGCCACGTTCACGGCGTCCTGCCCGGTCAGACCGTCCACGACCAGCAGCGTCTCGCGCGGGTTGGCCACGTCGCGGACCTGCTGGACCTCGTCCATCAGCGCCTGGTCGATGTGCAGCCGGCCGGCGGTATCGAGCATATAGACATCATAGCCGCCAAGGCTGGCCTGCTGCTTTGCCCGCCGCGCGATGGCGAGGGCGTTCTCGCCCGGCACGATGGGCAGCGTATCGACCCCGATCTGCCGGCCCAGGATCGCCAGCTGTTCCATCGCGGCGGGGCGGTTTGTGTCGAGGCTGGCCAGCAGCACCCGCTTGCGATCGCGTTCCTTCAGGCGCCGGGCCAGCTTTGCGGTCGTCGTGGTCTTGCCCGACCCTTGCAGGCCGACCATCAGGATCGGCGCGGGCGGCGTGTCGATGCGCAGCGTTTCGGGCGCATCCTCGCCGCGCAGCATGGCGATCAGTTCGTCATGGACGATCTTGACGACCTGCTGGCCGGGGCTGATCGACTTGGTGACGGCCGCGCCCGTGGCCTTGGCCGTGACCGCGCGGACGAAGCTGCGCACGACGGGCAGCGAGACATCGGCGTCGAGCAGCGCCTGGCGCACCTCTCGCATGGCGGCGGTCACGTCATCCTCGGTCAGCGCGCCCTGCCTGGTCAGGCGGTCGAAGACACCGCCGAGGCGGTCTGAGAGGCTTTCGAACATCCGCGGACCCTCCGCTTGCGATAAAACCAGACGCCCCCGTGGGCGCAGCCGCGCTGACGGGGGGCGATCCCCGGCCATGCGGGGACCGGAAGGGCATCCTTCCGGGAATCCGGGTGGACATTTCAGATCAGGGCATGAGAGTCAACCGGGGCGATGGGGGCGCTGCCCCCGCCCTTCGGGCCCCCCCGGGGTATTTGGACCAGAAAGAAGCCATGGACGCACCGATCAGCCGCTTCACCATTCCCAACCTGCGCGCACTGCCGCCCGACATGCAGGAAATGATCCGCGCCGTTCAGGAAAAGTCGGGATTCGTGCCGAACATCTTCCTGGCGCTGGCCCATCGCCCGGCCGAGTTCCGGGCCTTCTTCGCCTATCACGATGCGCTGATGGACAAGGACGAGGGGCTGTCCAAGGCCGAGCGCGAGATGATCGTGGTGGCCACGTCCGGCCTGAACCGCTGTCAGTATTGCGTGGTGGCGCATGGCGCCATCCTGCGCATCCGCGCCAGGGACGCGCTGATCGCCGACCAGCTGGCCATCAACTGGCGCAAGGCCCCGCTGTCGGACCGGCACTGGGCGATGCTGAACTTTGCCGAGATGGTGGCGATGGACGCCGAGAACATCACCCAGGACGATCATCTGGACATGGCCGAGGCGGGCTTTACCCCCGACGAGATCTGGGACATCGGCGCGATCGCGGCGTTCTTCGGGATGTCGAACCGGCTGGTGAACATGGCCGAGATCCCGCCGAACGAGGAATTCTACATGCTGGGCCGGGTGCCCAGGGGGGCATAGGTCATCAGCGCGCCGGCTTGAGCGCCAGCCCCTCGGCCGCAGCGGCGCGAATTGCGGCGGCATAGGTTGTCACGTCGATCGCAGTCGCAACAAAGCGGGCGCCCTGCGCCAGCGCCCAGGCGGCCTCGTCCCGCCGCGTGAACAGCGTCCCTGGGGCCTTGCCCGCCGCGGCGATGCGGGCCAGCGCATCCGCGATCGCCGCCCGCACCTCGGGGTGGGCGCTGTCGCCCGGATGGCCCATGTCCGCCGCCAGGTCGGCGGGGCCTATGAATACCCCGTGGACCCCTTCGGTCGCCACGATCTCGTCCAGCGCCGCCAGTCCGCGGCGGGTTTCCACCTGGACGCCCAGCCAGATCTGTGCGTCGGCCGTCGCCAGATAATCGGGGATTCCCGAGAACCGCGAAGCCCGCGCCAGCGCCGCCCCCACCCCGCGATGCCCGTCGGGCGGATAGCGGACGGCGCGCGCCAGATGCGCCGCCTGCGCCGCGCTTTCGACGAAGGGGATCAGCAGCGACTGCGCCCCGATGTCCAGCGCCTGCTTGATCGCCCAGTCCTCGCCCATCGGCAGCCGCACCAGCGGCAGGCTGGCCGAGGCCTCGACCACCCGCAGCTGCGACAGGATCGAGCGCAGGTCGTTGGGCGCATGCTCGCCATCGATCAGCAGCCAATCGAAACCGGCTGTCGCGGTGATCTCGGCCAGGTAGGGATCGGCAAGGCCGACCCAAGCGCCGATCAGCGTCTCGCCCGCCGCCAGCCGGGCCTTGAAGCGGTTTTCCGGCGCGGGCATGGGCGCGTCCTTTCGTGTCAGGCCGCCCGGTCCGCCGGATCAACCAGCGTCACGAGATCGAGCATGATCCGGTTCAGTTCGAAGTCCTTGGGCGTATAGACCCGCGCGACACCCATCGCCAGCAGCCGGCGGGCATCCTCGTCGGGGATGATGCCCCCGACGATCACCGGCACATCGCCCAGGCCCGCTGCCTGCATGCGGGCCATCACATCCTCGACCAGCGGCAGGTGGCTGCCCGACAGGATCGACAGGCCGACGACATGGGCCTGTTGCTCGCGCGCCGATTGGACGATCTGTTCGGGCGTCAGGCGGATGCCGTCATAGGTGATGTCCATGCCGCAGTCGCGGGCGCGAAAGGCGATCTGTTCGGCGCCGTTGGAATGGCCGTCGAGGCCCGGCTTGCCGACGACGAACTTCATGCGCCGCCCTAGCTTGGCGCTGACCGCGTCCACCGCCTCGCGGATCGGCTCCAGCCCCTCGGTGCGGTTCGAGGGCGCAGGCGAGACGCCGGTCGGCCCGCGATATTCGCCGTGGACCTGGCGCATGACGCCTGCCCATTCGCCGGTGGTGGCGCCGGCCTTGGCGGCGGCGATCGAGGCCGGCATGATGTTGCGCCCAGCCGTCGCGTCCTCGCGTAGCTGCGCCAGCGCGGCCGCGACGGCGGCCGCGTCGCGGCTGGCGCGCCAGTCGTTCAACCGGGCGATCTGGTCGGCTTCAACCGCCGGATCGACGACCATGATGCCGCCATCGCCCGCGGTCAGTGGCGAGGGCTCGCCCTGCTGCCAGCGGTTCACGCCGACCACGACCGTCTCGTTATCCTCGATCCGGTTCAGCCGGGCGGCGTTCGAGCTGACCAGCTGCGACTTCATGTAGTCGATGGCCGCGATCGCGCCGCCCATCTCGTCCAGCAGCTTCAGCTCGGCCCGCGCGCCGTCCTTGAGTTCCTCGACCTTGGCCGCCACCGCCGGGTTGCCGTCGAACAGGTCGCCAAATTCCAGAAGGTCGGTTTCATAGGCCATGATCTGCTGCATGCGCAGCGACCATTGCTGGTCCCAGGGGCGCGGCAGGCCCAGCGCCTCGTTCCACGCCGGCAGCTGCACGGCGCGGGCGCGGGCGTTTTTCGACAGGGTGACGGCCAGCATCTCGATCAGGATGCGATAGACGTTGTTTTCCGGCTGCTGCTCGGTCAGGCCAAGGCTGTTGACCTGCACGCCATAACGGAAGCGGCGGTATTTCTCGTCCTCGATGCCGAAACGGTCGCGCGTGATCTCGTCCCACAGCTCGGTGAAGGCGCGCATCTTGCACAGCTCGGTGACAAAGCGGATGCCGGCGTTCACGAAAAAGCTGATGCGGCCGACCATCGCGGGGAAATCTTCGGCCGCGACCTTGGTTTTCAGATCGTCCAGCACCGCGATGCCCGTCGCCAGCGCATAGGCGAGCTCCTGCTCCGGCGTCGCCCCGGCCTCCTGCAGGTGATAGGAACACACGTTCATCGGGTTCCACTTGGGCAGGTGCTGCGCGGTATAGGCCGCGACGTCGGTGATCATGGCCAGCGAGGGCTTGGGCGGGCAGATATAGGTGCCGCGCGACAGGTATTCCTTGACCAGGTCGTTCTGAACCGTCCCCTGCAGGGCCGCCACGTTCGCGCCCTGTTCCTCGGCCACCGCGACATACAGCGCCAGCAGCCAGGGCGCGGTCGCGTTGATGGTCATCGAGGTGTTCATCTGGTCCAGCGGGATCTGGTCGAACAGCGCCCGCATGTCGCCCAGATGGCAGACGGGCACGCCGACCTTGCCGACCTCGCCGCGCGCGAGCACGTGATCGCTGTCATAGCCCGTCTGGGTCGGCAGGTCGAAGGCGACGGACAGGCCGGTCTGCCCCTTGGCCAGATTGCTGCGATACAGCGCGTTGGATTTCGCCGCCGTGGAATGGCCGGCATAGGTGCGAAACAGCCAGGGCTTGTCCTTGGGCTGAGCTGATTGGACCGTTGTCCCGACCATCTTTCACCGCCTGCGCAAGATTCTTACATCTTGGACAGGATACAGAACATAATGATGCGCAGTCAATTCGCTGCAACGCGGCGGACACAATATTGCGCATATACACATCAATGCTGTTGCAAAGTTGCGGGGACGGTTCTAGCGATTCCGCAGGATGCGCCGATTCCACGGCGCCGCACCGCCTGACGAGGACACGACATGGCCCTTGACGCACCCAGCCCCATCGCCCCCTATGACGCGCCTGAAAAGGATCTGTACGCGATCGGCGAAATGCCCCCTCTGGGCTATGTTCCGCGCCAGATGCATGCATGGGCCATCCGCCGCGAACGCCATGGCGAGCCGGAACAGGCGATGCAGCTCGAGGTGGTGGACACCCCCTCCATCGACAGCAACGAGGTGCTGGTCCTCGTGATGGCGGCGGGCGTCAACTACAACGGCATCTGGGCAGGGCTTGGCCAGCCGATCAGCCCCTTCGACGGACATGGGCAGCCCTATCATATCGCCGGCAGCGATGCGTCCGGCATCGTCTGGGCGGTCGGCGACAAGGTCCGCAACTGGAAGGTGGGCGACGAGGTCGTCATCCACTGCAACCAGGACGACGGCAATGACGAGGAATGCAACGGCGGCGACCCGATGTTCAGCCCCACCCAGCGCATCTGGGGCTATGAGACGCCGGACGGCAGCTTTGCGCAGTTCACCCGCGTGCAGGCCCAGCAGCTGATGCCCCGCCCCCGCCACCTGACATGGGAGGAATCGGCCTGCTATACCCTGACCCTCGCCACTGCCTACCGGATGCTGTTCGGGCATGAGCCGCATGAACTGAAACCGGGCATGAACGTGCTGGTCTGGGGGGCCTCGGGGGGCCTTGGCTCCTATGCGATCCAGCTGGTCAACGCGGCCGGCGCCAACGCCATCGGCGTGATCTCGGAGGAGGACAAGCGCGATTTCGTCATGGGGCTCGGGGCGCGCGGCGTCATCAACCGCAAGGATTTCAGGTGCTGGGGCCAGCTGCCCACCGTGAACACCCCCGAATACAAGGACTGGTTCAACGAGGTCCGCAAGTTCGGCAAGGCGATCTGGGACATCACCGGCAAGGGCAACAACGTCGACATCGTCTTCGAGCATCCGGGTGAGGCGACCTTTCCGGTCAGCACCTTCGTCTGCAAGAAGGGCGGCATGGTGGTGATCTGCGCCGGCACCACCGGGTTCAACTGCACCTTCGACGTGCGCTACATGTGGATGCACCAGAAACGCCTGCAGGGATCGCATTTCGCCCATCTGAAACAGGCTGCGGCCGCCAACCGCCTGATGCTCGAACGGCGGCTGGACCCCTGCATGTCCGAGGTCTTTCCCTGGTCGGAGATCCCGCAGGCGCATACCAAGATGATGCGCAACCAGCACAAGCCCGGCAACATGGCGGTGCTCGTGCAGGCGCCGGTGACGGGCCTGCGCACCTTCGAGGACGCCCTCGAAGCGGGACCGCAGGGCTGAGGCGCCATCTTCGGTCCGGAAATATCCTCGGGGGTCCGGGGGCAGACAGCCCCCGGTCCGGCCGCTCAGTAATTTCCCGGCGGGTCGCTGGCGGGAAAGGATTGGTCGATCTGCTCGTCAAGTTCGTCCCAGTCGCGCGGCGGATCGCGCATGGCATCGGCCCCGGCGGGGCGCACGAACTCGGTCGCCGGCAGGTCGGCGGCAGCAGCGGCCAGCCTGGGGTGAATCGCGGCCAGCCCAGGCGCTGAGGCAGGCCTGCGAGGGCGATCGCGCAGGAACGAGGCGATCAGCATCGCCGTCCCGCCAACAGCGATCAGAGGAAGGATGGATAGGGGACGATGGCGGCAACGCATGGGCTTGACCTTTCCTGCACGCAGCATTCCCCCACAAACGTGCCGGCCAAGCACAAGGTCCACGGATTTTCCTGAAATCGGCGGCGTGCGGCCCGGCAAGGGGGTTGACCTTTGCCGACCCATCATGAATAAGGGCCACGTAGCCTTTCTCTCTGCCTTCTGTTTGTCGTTCCGGCTTCAGTCTGCATCCAGTGACTGTCGCCTACCGGGTCGCCGCGCAATGCGGGCGGCAAACATCAGAAGGAATATCACGATGGCCAAGGGCACCGTGAAATGGTTCAACGCCACCAAAGGCTTCGGCTTCATCGCTCCGGAAGGCGGCAAGCGCGACGTGTTCCTGCACATCAGCGCCATGGAACGCGCCGGCATCCGCGAACTGCCGGATGGAACCGCTGTCACCTATGACCTGGAAACGGGCCGCGATGGTCGCGAATCGGCGACCAACCTGTCGCTCGCCTGAACTGCCGGGCAGGACGAAACGAAAGGCGCCCCGATCGGGGCGCCTTTTGCGTTCCGCCCCACCTGCGCAATGCCGCGGCATTGCCCACCCGCGCATTGCCTGTCACGCGCTTTGCCTTTGGCCCGCGCGCCCGCTAAGCCGGCAGCCATGACCGCCCCCACTCTTTCCCCCGACCAGGCCCAGGCCTGGGATGCGCTGGCCGCAACGCTGGCCGCGGCCGGTGTTGACCTGGCCGCACAGGAGGTCGTGCCCGCGGCGCAGGGCAAGGGCCGGGTTCTGGCTGTTCTCGGCAAGGCAGGATCGGGCAAGACGATGCTGCTGGCCGAACTGACCGCGGCGCTGGCCGCGGCAGGCGTGCAGGTGGTCAGCGGCGATTACGAAGGCCGGCGCCGCAAGGATGCCCGCACAGCCGCCGTGCTGGCCCCGACCAACAAGGCCGCCTTCGTGCTGCGCATGCGGGGCGTGCCGGCGACGACGATCCACCGCATTCTTTACACCCCCGTCTATGATCCCGAATATGAACGCCTGGCCGAATGGCTGGCCGGAAATGGCGAACGGCCGGTGATCGCGAACCTGACCGATGAGGCGCTGGACCGGGCCCTGGCCTTTCATCAGCAGCACGGCTCGATCCCCGGCGCGCTGGCCACGGCGGGGCTGCGCGGGTCCGACTTCATCCAAGGCTGGAAGCGGCGCGAGGACATGCTGGACATCGGCCTGATCGACGAGGCATCGATGCTCGACGAGCGCCAGTTCGACGACCTGCGCGAGATCTTTCCCACGCTGGTCCTGTTCGGCGATCCGGCCCAGCTGGCCCCCGTCGGCCAGTCGGGCGAGATGGTGTTCGACCGCCTGGCCGCGCCGCAGAAGCTGACGCTGAGCCGCATCCATCGGCAGGCGGGCGACAGCCCGATCCTCGACCTTGCCCATGCGCTGAGCGATCCGGCGCTCGACTTTGCCGCCTTCGAGCGGCTGGTCCGCGAGGCAGCCGCGCGCGATGCGCGGGTGGTCTGGGCGGAACGGGTGGAAAGCGACCTGATGGCCCGCTCGCCCGTGCTGGTCTGGCGCAATGCCACGCGGGTGCGCCTGATCGCGGCCTTCCGCGCCGCCTACGGGGCGCCGGCCGATGCGCTGCTGCCGGGCGAGCCGCTGATCTGCGACGGGATCGAACTGCCGCTCAAGCACCGCAAGAAACGCATCGACCTCGAGGCGCGGGGCCTCATCAAGGGCGCCCAGGTCGTCTATCTCGGCCCCGGCCGCAAGCCGGGCTTTTCACGCCTGCACGTGATCGGCGCGCCCGAGCCGCGCCTGTCGGCGGCCAGCATCGTCAGGATCGAGACGCCCGAGGTCGAGGAGCCCTTCATCCCCTATGCCGCACGGATGGGGGCGACCTTCCTGCACGGCGCCGCCGTGACGATCCACAAGGCGCAGGGGTCGCAATGGCCGGACGTGCAGGTGTTCGCCCCCGACATCTTCGCCGCCGCCATGGCCAACCGGACCGAGGCCGGCCTGCCCCTGTGGAAACGCCTCGCCTATGTCGCCATCACCCGCGCGCAGGACAGGCTGCTGTGGGTGACGCGGGCGCGGCTGGCCCGCCCCTCGGGCGCATTGTCGCTAAGCGATCTGGATGCCGCGGGAACGGCACCCCTGACGCTTGCGCCCGAAGCCGAGGCCGAAACCGAGGCCGGGTGAGCTTCTTCTGCACGGAAATATCCTGGGGGGGCCGCCCGGCGGGCGGCGGGGGCAAGGCCCCCATCCCGGCCGTCAGGCCAGAGACGCGGCCGCCTGGTCAAGCCGCAACGCCGCCTCGGCGATTTCCGCGTCGGTGATGGTCAGCGGCGGCAGCAGGCGCACCACATTGTCGGCGGCGGGCACGGTCAGCAGATGCTGGGCATAGCCCGCCCCCACCAGCTCGGCCGGCGCGATCCTGCACTTCAGCCCCAGCATCAGGCCCTGCCCGCGCACCCCCTTGAACAGATCGGGATGGGCGGCGACCAGCCCCTCCAGCCGCTGGCGGAACAGCGCGCCCTTGCGCCTCACATCGGCCAGGAAGGCCTCGTCTGCGACGATCTCCATCACCTTGCAGCCGACCGCGCAGGCCAGCGGGTTGCCGCCATAGGTGGACCCATGCGTGCCCGCGCCCATGCCCGCTGCCGCCGCCTCGGTCGCCAGCACCGCGCCCAAGGGAAAGCCCCCGCCGATGCCCTTGGCGACCATCATGATGTCGGGGGCAATGCCGGCCCATTCATGGGCGAACAGCCGGCCCGTGCGCCCCATCCCGCATTGCACCTCGTCCAGCACCATCAGGGCGCCGGTCTCGTCGCACAGGCGCCGGATCTCGCGCAGATCGCCGTCGGGCATCGGACGAATGCCGCCCTCGCCCTGCACAGGCTCGAACATCACCGCCGCCGGCCGGTCGGCCATGGCGGCGCGCAGCGCCTCCATGTCGCCCCAGGGCAGTTGCCGGAACCCCGGCATCAGCGGGCCAAAGCCCCTGACCATCTTTTCCGATCCCGCCGCGGCGATGGCACCGGTGGACCGGCCATGGAAGGCGCCCTCGAAGGTAATAATTCCGATCCGCTCGGGCTGGCCCTGCTCGAACCAGTGATGGCGCACCATCTTGATCGCCAGTTCCGCCGCCTCGGTGCCCGAATTGGTCACGAACACCGTGTCGGCAAAGGTCGCATCCACCAGCATTTCGGCCAGCCGCTGCTGCTGGGGAATCCGGTATAGATTCGAGACATGCCAGATCCGCCCGGCCTGCTGCGTCAGCGCCTCGACCAGATCGGGATTGGCATGGCCCAGCGCATTGACCGCAATGCCCGCGCCAAGATCGAGATATCGCGTCCCCTCCGCCGTGATGGCCCAGGCGCCCTCGCCCCGTTCAAAGGCGATGGGCGCGCGGTTATAGGTGGGCAGGACGGCGTCGATCATGGGTCGGTCCCTCGGCAGATATGGAAAAAGGCTGGACGAACGGCTGCGCCCGGCCGCAGGGGGACCGGGACGGGGGACGCATCAGCGTCGCAGGATCGCGCGAATCGTCATGGGACGCAGCGTTACAGCCTGCCCCCCGGCCCCGCAAGCGTCCTAGGCCTTCATGCGATAGCCCGAGCGCAGCCAGCGCCAGGCGATCCCCGCGACCAGCGCCGCCGCCAGCGCGCAGACCGCCAGCCCGCGGGCGGGCGGTGCATCGCTGACCCCGGCAAAGCCGTAACGGGCCCCGTCGATCAGGTAGAAGATCGGGTTCCAGTGCGACAGGGCGCGGAACGGCTGCGGCAGCGCCTCGACCGAATAGAAGGTGCCCGACAGGAACGACAGCGGCGTCACGATGAAATTCGTGATCGCCGCCATCTGGTCGAACTTCTGCGCGACGATGCCGGCGATGATGCCCAGCCCGCCCAGCATCAGCGCCCCCAGGACGACAAAGGCAAGCGCCCAGCCCGGATGCGCCGGCCCGCCCCCCGTCAGCAGCGCCAGCCCCGAGCCGATCACCGCCGCGACGATCACCGCCCGGCCCAAGCTGCCCAGCAGATAGCCGGCCAGGATCTCGCCGGCCGACAGCGGCGCCATCAGCGTGTCGACGATATTGCCCTGCATCTTGGCCGAGATGATCGAGGACGAGGAATTGGCGAAGGCGTTCTGGATCACCGTCATCATCAGCACGCCCGGCCCCATGAAGGCCAGATAGGGCAGCCCCGCCACCGTCCGTCCCCCGCCCAGCGCCAGTGCAAAGACCATGACGAACAGCCCCGCCGTCATCAGCGGCGCAAAGATCGTCTGCTGCCAGACGGACAGAAAGCGCATGATCTCGCGCCGTGCCAGCGTGGCCAGGCCCAGCCAGTTCACCCGGCCGAAGCGGCGCACCGGAACGGCGCGGTAATGGGCGGGTCCGGGGATTGTCTCGGTCACGGCGGTCGTCCTTGAAATCGCGGGGGGCAGGCGCTATTTCCAGCCATCCGCCTTAGAGCGCCGCAGCACGCGCAGTGCAAGCCCGCCGCCCGATCCGACCCGCAGGGAGCCTTCGATGTCCTGGACCGACGAACGCGTCGAGACGCTGAAACGCATGTGGGCCGAAGGCCAGTCCGCCAGCCAGATCGCCAAGGAGCTGGGCGGCGTGACCCGCAATGCCGTCATCGGCAAGGTCCACCGCCTGGGCCTGTCCAACCGGGTCGAGGGCGAGGAACAGCCCGCCCCCCTGGCCGGGCAGGCGGCAGGGCCGATCCCCTCGGCCGCGGCCGAACCGGACAGCATCCCCGGTGAGGCGGCGATGGCCGGCGACCCTTCCGCCCCGCTCGGCGCGGCCCCTGGCGCCGCGGCAGAGAGCGCCCGCCCGGCCGCAGCCGCAGCCGACGTGCCCGGCGATACCGCCGCCGCCCCCCTGCCCGGCGAGGGCGTTGCGGCCAGCACCTTGCCCGAGGAAGCGGCTGCCCAGGCCCGCCCCGGCCCCGCGGCCTCGCCGGACGAGGCCGAGCCCGATCCCATGGACGAAGAAGAGGCCCCTGCCCCCCAGCCCGTCTTTTCGCCGCGCCGCCCCATCGTGCCGGCCGGTCAGCCGCTGCCGCCCCAGCCCTCGGCCAACGAGATCTCGCCCGAGGCGCTCGCCTCGGTGCGCGAGGTGGAAAAGCGCGCCCGCAAGCTGACCCTGATGGAACTGACCGAGCGCACCTGCAAATGGCCCATCGGCGATCCGGCCACCGACAAGTTCTGGTTCTGCGGCCTGCCCGCCCAGCCCGGGAAGCCCTATTGCGAGGCGCATGTCGGCGTCGCCTTCCAGCCGATGAGCGCGCGGCGCGACCGGCGGCGCTGAGACAAGACCTGCTAGACCTTCACGAAGTCGAAACGAATATGTGATCCGGTGCGTGCAGTTGTATCCGCCTCAAGGCAGTTGCAACCCTGAAAATGTCGCTTATTCATGACTAACCGCTTCGCAAAGGACAGATGATGGCAAAAAGCCTATACTCCCTCACGAAGTCGTCCGGCTCTCGGCGCTTTGTCGCTCCTTCCCCGAAGGGGCAGCGGTTGCTTAAGATTTATGCAACTCTGGCTGCTGGGCCTGCTTTTGTCGATTTAAAGCCCAAGCAGAGCTATGATGGTCTAGTCCAAGACGCCGGACATATAAGAAGCTACTTTGACACAGCAGTGCGTCGGATGAGGTCAGCCGAACGTGTCAAATAAGGTTGAGAGCGATCAATCAGCTAAGTTACCGCAGAACGTTGAAGACGTACCCGTCGACGAGCTTATCGACCGGCTTCCCCCCGATACGCCAAAGGAACTTATCGCTGTCCTAGAGCGGACAGCAGTGCACTCTGGCCCCATTCCTTCGCCGGACGCGCTCCGCGGGTATGAACAGGTCTACCCAGGGGCAGCGCATCGCATCTTTGACATGGCGGAGCGTGAGCAGCAAATTCGGTGTGATGACAATAAGCACGTTAACTGGAATGATACGTTCAAGATAGCTGCCAGTGTTGTCGTATCCCTTGGACTTGTCGGAGCTGGCTTAACCTGCGCTTTCATTGATCAGCCTTGGCTAGGCGGGGTCCTCGGCACATCAGGGATCGTGTCGGGAATCATTCAAGCCTATCTTCGTCGCGGCGACTGAACCACGCTAAGCGGTAGTAATCTTTAACATGTCACTATCCGTCGCTAGAAGCACGTCACGTTAGCACGGACCCCCCATGACCCGCCATCTCATCACCTCGGCCATCCCCTACATCAACGGTATCAAGCACCTGGGGAACCTGGTCGGCAGCCAGTTACCGGCCGATCTGTTCGCCCGCTATCAGCGCGGGCGGGGCAACGAGGTGATGTTCATCTGCGCCACCGACGAACACGGCACGCCGGCCGAGCTGGCGGCCCAGAAGGCCGGCAAGCCGGTGGCCGAATACTGCGCCGACATGCACGCGGTGCAGGCCGACATCGCCGCGCGTTTCGGTCTGTCATTCGATCATTTCGGCCGCAGCTCCAGCGACCGCAACCGGGCGCTCACCCAGCATTTCGCCGCCCGGCTGGCCGAAAACGGCTGGATCGCCGAGGTCGAGGAACGGCAGGTCTATTCCATCGACGACGGCCGTTTCCTACCCGACCGCTATATCGAGGGCACCTGCCCCAACTGCGGCTATGACAAGGCCCGCGGCGATCAGTGCGAGAACTGCACCAAGCAGCTTGACCCGACCGACCTGATCGACCCGCGCAGCGCGGTCAGCGGATCGACCAATCTTGAAATCCGCACCACGCGGCATCTGTATCTGCGCCAGTCGGCCCTGAAGGGGCAGATCGCGGACTGGATCGACAGCAAGGCCGACTGGCCGATCCTGACGACCAGCATCGCCCGCAAATGGCTGAACGACGGCGAGGGCTTGAAGGATCGCGGCATCACCCGCGATCTGGACTGGGGCGTGCCGGTGCCGGGAATGCCGGGCAAGGTGTTCTATGTCTGGTTCGACGCGCCCATCGAATACATCGCCGGCACCGCCGAATGGGCCGACGCGCAAGGGCTGGACGATGCCGCCTGGCGGCGCTGGTGGCGGCTGGACGAGGGCGCGGGGGACGTGACCTATACCCAGTTCATGGGCAAGGACAACGTGCCCTTCCACACGCTGTCCTTCCCTGCCACGATCATCGGGTCGGGCGAGCCGTGGAAGCTGGTCGATTACATCAAGTCCTTCAACTACCTGACCTATGATGGCGGGCAGTTCTCGACCAGCCAGGGCCGCGGCGTGTTCATGGACCAGGCGCTGTCGATCCTGCCCGCCGATTACTGGCGCTGGTGGCTGCTGTCCCATGCCCCCGAAGGATCGGATGCCGAGTTCACCTGGGACAATTTCCAGGCCAGCGTGAACAAGGATCTGGCCGACGTTCTGGGCAATTTCGTCAGCCGCATCACCAAGTTCTGCCGCGCCAAGTTCGGCGAGACGATCCCCGAGGGCGGCGCCTGGGGCGAGGCCGAGCACGCGCTGATCGACGCGCTGGCCGCCCGCCTGCGGGCCTATGAGGCGCTGATGGAGGCGCGCGAGGTCCGCAAGGCGGCCGCCGAGCTGCGCGCCATGTGGGTGCTGGGCAACGAATACCTGCAATCGGCCGCGCCGTGGTCCAGCTTCAAGACGGACCCGGCGCAGGCGGCGATGCAGGTCCGGCTGGGGCTGAACCTGATCCGGCTGTATGCGGTGCTGTCGGCGCCCTTCATCCCCTTTGCCGCCGATGCGATGCTGGCGGCGATGCGCACCGGCGACCGGGCCTGGCCGGACGCGCTGGACGGGGCGCTGACCGCGCTGCCGCCCGGCCATGCCTTCGACGTGCCCGAGGTGCTGTTCGCCAAGATCAGCGACGAGGACCGCGACATCTGGGCGCAGCGATTCAGCGGCATCCGTGACTGACGCGGGCACCGGCTGGACACAGCTGGCGCTGTTCTGGGCGCTGGCGGCGCTGGGGGGCTGGACGCAGACGCTGACCGGCTTTGCGCTGGGGCTGCTGGTGATGAGCGGCGCGACGCTGTTCCACCTGCTGCCCGTGCCGGCCACGGCGCAGATCATTTCGGTTCTCGTGCTGCTCAACGGCGCGATGGTGCTGGCGCGCGATCATCGCCACATGGACCGCCGGGCGCTGTGGCCCGCCGTGGCCGGGGCGCTGCCGACGATCGCGCTGGGCTATTGGCTGCTGCAATGGATGACGGGCGCGGCGGTGGACTGGCTGCGGCTGGTGCTGGGCCTCTTCATCGCCGCGGCTGCGGCGCAGCTGGCGCGGCGGCCGCAGCCCTGGCAGGCCCGATCGGGGCGGGGGGCCTTTGCCGCCGCGGGCGCGACGGGCGGGATCATGGGCGGGCTGTTCGCAACCTCGGGTCCGCCGGTGATCTGGCTGTTCTACCGCCAGCCGATGACGCTGGATGCGGTGCGGGTGACGCTGGTCAGCTATTTCGTCATCACGCAGGCCTGGCGTCTGCTGCTGTCCCTGTCGGGGCAGAGCATGGACCGCATCACGGTGACGGCACTGGCGGGGGCGCTGCCGGCGATCGCGCTGGGCACGCTGCTGGCGCGGCACGCGCCGCCGCGCGTCACGCCGCTGACGATCCGCAAGGCGGCGCTGGCGCTGCTGTTCCTGTCGGGCGTGGCGCTGGTGCTGACGGCCGCCTCGGCGCTGCTGCGCTGAGCGGGTCGGCGGGGGCGCCGCGGCCTGCATCAAGGCTGCGCCCGGCCGGTCCGCGCCGGCGCCTGCCCTTGCGTGACCTGCCCCCAGCTCGCCCCCCGCCCGCCGGGGACGTGCCGGGGCGCGCCGCTCAGGCTGTCTCGTCCGGGACGGGGCGCACGCGGATCGCCATCCATGGCGGCTCGTCGCGCTCGTTCTTGACCAGGATCGCCTCGATCTCGTCGAATTCCTCCAGCTCGAGCGCCTCTGCGATCCGCTGGGGGATGTACAGCGTCTGGTCGTTGTCCACACGAACCGCATACGCGCCGCGACCTTCCTCGCTGTTGGTCACGATGCATCTTGCCTTGACTGCCATGTCGTCCGCATTGCCAAAAGGGGGGGCTGCGGGGGCATGATCCCGCAGCGCCGGAAACGCCTGATAGGGTCCGCGGCGCCCCTCTTGCAAGGGCAAGCCGACAGGGGCACGGGGCCATGGGCGGCGGAACGCCGGCTCGTGCCCCCTTGGCCGCAGCCCGCAGCCGCCACTAGAGTGATGCCGCCCGGCCCGGCCGGCAATGCGCAACCATGAGGAAAGCCCATGACCCATTGCATCCTGATCGGCGCGCCGGTCGACAGCGGCCAGCAGCGCCCCGGCTGTCTGATGGGGCCAGCCGCCTATCGCGTGGCCCGCCTTGCCGACACGCTGGCCGCGCTGGGTCATTCGGTCGAGGATCGGGGCGATCTGACGCATGGCGAGATCGGGGCCGAAACCGCCGCCAACCCCGCCGTCCACCACCTGCCCGAAACGCTGGGCTGGACGCGCGAACTGGCGCGCGCGGGGCGCGAGGCCTGCCGCGCGGGCATGCCCATCTTCCTGGGGGGCGATCATTCGCTGTCGCTGGGGTCGGTCGCTGGCGTGGCGCAGCACGCGGCCGAACTGGGCCGGCCGCTGTTCGTGCTGTGGCTGGACGCCCATTCCGACATCCACAGCGTCGATACGACCGAAAGCGGCAACCTGCACGGAACGCCCCTGGGCTATCTGGCCGGGCGGCGCGGCTTTGACGCCTTTCCGCCCTTTCCCGCCCCGGTGCCCGAGGAAAACATCTGCCTTTTCGGCATCCGCTCGGTCGATCCGGCCGAACTGGCCGCCTTGCGGGAAACCGACATCGTCGTGAACGACATGCGGGTGCTGGACGAATTCGGCTTTGCGGTGCCGATGCGCGCCTTTCTGGACAAGGTGCGCGCGGCGGGGGGGATGCTGCATGTCTCGCTGGACGTGGACTTCCTCGACCCCTCGGTCGCGCCCGCGGTCGGCACCACGGTGCCGGGCGGCGCGACCTTCCGCGAGGCGCATCTGGTGTGCGAGCTGATCCATGAAAGCGGGCTGATGACCAGCCTCGACCTGGTGGAGCTCAACCCGTTCCTCGACGAACGCGGGCGGACGGCCCGGATGATGGTGGACCTGGTCGGCAGCCTGATGGGGCGCAAGGTCTTCGACCGCCCCACCCGCTCGGGCTGACCGCAAGCCCTTCCGCCGCCGGCAGACATGCCCCGATTTCAGGGCTTTGGGCTTGACCCTTGGGCGCGGGCGCTGTGAGATGCCGCGATCATGTCGCCTCATGCCCTGCGCCCGGCACCTGCCGGTCATCCTGCCATCCCGATCCCCGCCGCCGTCGCGGCGGACGAGCGCGCGCAGCGTGCGCACCGACGAGAGGCGCGCACCGCCGCCCCCATCTCATCCGCGCCACAGGACCCCGACATGAACAGCTTTCTCGACATCCACACGACCCCCAAGGACGAGCTGCGCGCCATCATCGACACCGCCCGCGCGATGAAGGACGCCCGCGACGGCCAGCCGAGGGGCGCCCCCGACGCCGCCCAGCCGCTGGCCAACCGCATGGTGGCGCTGATCTTCGAAAAGCCGTCCACCCGCACCCGCGTCAGCTTTGACCTCGGCGTGCGGCAGATGGGCGGGCAGACCATGGTTCTGTCCGGGGCCGAGATGCAGCTGGGCCATGGCGAGACGATCGCCGACACGGCGCGCGTCCTGTCGCGCTATGTGGACCTCATCATGATCCGCACCTTCGAGGAAGCGACGCTGCTGGAAATGGCGGAATATGCCAGCGTTCCGGTCATCAACGGGCTGACCAACCGCACCCATCCCTGCCAGATCATGGCCGACGTGATGACGTTCGAGGAAAAGCGCGGCTCCATTGCCGGGCGCAAGGTGGTCTGGGTCGGGGACGGCAACAATGTCTGCGCCAGCGTCATGCATGCCGCGGGCCAGTTCGGCTTCGACTTCACCTTCACCGGCCCGCCGCCCCTGGACCCCGAGGCGGAATGGTTCGCCTTTGCCCGCGCCCAGGGCGTGCGGGCCGAGATCGAGCGCGACCCGGCCAGGGCGGTCGAAGGCGCCGATCTGGTCATCGCCGATACCTGGGTGTCGATGCACGATCCGCAATCGGCCAAGGAACGCCGGCACAACATGCTGCGCGGCTATCAGGTGAACGAGGGGCTGATGGCCCGCGCCCGCCCCGAGGCGCTGTTCATGCACTGCCTGCCCGCCCACCGCGAGGACGAGGTGACCAGCGCCGTCATGGACGGGCCGCAATCGGTCATCTGGGACGAGGCCGAAAACCGCCTGCATGCGCAAAAGGCGGTGATGCGCTGGTGCCTGGGGCTGTAGGGATCAGGGGCGGTTGCCGCGCCGCCGGGCACGAAGCCGCCGCCCCAGCCACCGCGCCGCCCGGCAGACGGCCCGCCTCAGCAGCATCCCCGCCGCGAACAGCGCCCCGCCGGGCAAAGCCGCAGCATGTTCCAGCCGTCCAGCACCCAGTTGACCAAGGAGGCAAGGGCGGCAAAAGCCAGCGCCGCAGGCATGACCGCAGCCGCGACCAGCAGGGCTGGAAGCAGCCAGGCCCTGGGGTTCCACGGGCTGCTCGGTTCCCGCATCGCATCCCTTATCGCCAGGACCAGCGCGCCGGTGGTCAGCACCACCAACGCAACCAGCACGATATGGACCAGTGCCTGATAAAAGGGCGTGTCGTCGGCATTCACGGCGGCCAACTGGACTACCGCAATCGCCCCCAGCCGCGTCGCCCAGCTGTCAATGGCGGCCCGGTCGATGACGCCCCATGCGCCAGTCGGCGGCGCAGAGGCAGGCAGGGCAGGCGCAGCGCCTTGGGACGCGTGGCAATCGTCCGATTCGTCGGCTGGCATTCGAACATACCTTCTGGCCTCAGACCAACCTTGCCGGGCCGGCGGCGTTTGGCAAGCGGCGGCCCTAGGCCGTTGACATCCCCGCCAGCGTCCAGACCTTGCGCATCAGGCCAGGCAACGCGCGGGGGTCGAAGTCCCGGCGCGGCACGAGCGTTCCGCGCGTCACCGCACCGGGCACCGGCGCGCCCAGGACGCGCAGGCGCAGCTCGAAATGCGTGAAGACATGGCGCACCTCGCCGCAATCGCGCCAGTCGGCCTCGGCCGGGGGCGGCAGGTCGGTGCCGTCCCAGCCGGTCGTGGGAAAGCTCAGCGTGCCCCCCAGCAGGCCGCGGGCGGGGCGGCGTTCGACCAGCACCTGATCGTCATCGGCCGCGACCCATACGGTGCCCTGGCGCAGGGGCCTGGCCGCCTTGGGCGCGCGGCGCGGCAGCTCGGCCGCAATGCCAAGGGCGCGGGCCGCGCATAGCGGTGCCAGCGGACAGATGACGCAGGCGGGATTGCGCGGCGTGCAGATCGTCGCGCCCAGGTCCATCATCGCCTGGGCAAAATCCCCCGGCCGCCGGATCGGGGTCAGCGTCCCGGCCAGGGCGGCCAGTTCCCGCTTGGCCGCAGGCAGCGGGGTTTCCACCGCAAAAAGCCGCGCCACGACCCGCTCCACATTGCCGTCCACGACCGTTTCGGGCCGGTCAAAGGCGATCGCGGCGATCGCGGCCGAGGTATAGGCCCCGATGCCGGGCAGCGCCGCCAGCCCCTCGCGCGTCGTCGGAAACCCGCCCGCCGCCGTGACGGCGCGGGCGCAGGCCATCAGGTTGCGGGCGCGGGCATAATAGCCCAGGCCCGCCCATTCGGCCATCACTTGGGCCTCGTCCGCGGCTGCGAGGGCGTGGATATCGGGCCACAGGGCGGTGAACCGCTCGAAATAGCCGATGACCGCCGCAACCGTGGTCTGTTGCAGCATGATCTCGGACAGCCAGACGCGATAAGGGTCCATGGCCGGGGTGCCGGGGGGCGCGCGCCAGGGAAGGCGGCGGGCATGGCGGTCATACCAGGGCAGCAGGAAGGGCGCGACCGGCCCGGCGGCTGCCCCTGCCGCAGCGGTTTCACGCAAGTTTGCGCCGTTTGTCATCGCCTTCATCTGGCATCGGGCGGCGGCGCGGTCCAGACTGGTTGCGCAATTGCCAGACCGAAAGCCCTGCATGGCCCGACGCCGACCTCCTGCCAGCCCCGATGCCCCGCCGCCGCGGCGCATGCGCGGGTTCGAGGCCGCGGCAAGCCTTGTCTCGGCCCGCCTGCGCGCGGGCGCGGAATCGCGCGGCTTTGCCGTGGCGCGGCTGCTGACCCATTGGGCCGAGATCGTGGGCGCGGAAACGGCCGCCTTCACGCGCCCCGTGCGTGTCGCCCATGGCCGGGGGCTTGGCGCCACGCTGACGATCCTGACCGACGGGGCCCATGCGCCGCTGGTCCAGATGCAGCTGCCCCATATCCGCGACCGGGTGAACGCCGTCTATGGCTTCAACGCCATCGCGCGGGTGACGCTGACCCAGACCGCCGCACAGGGATTCGCCGAAGGCCAGGCCGTCTTCCGCCCCGCCCCCAAGGGCCGCGCGCGGCCGCCCTCGCCCGACCAGATCCAAGCGGCCGAGCGGGTGGCCGCATGCTTTGCCGATCCTGCGCTGGCGCAGGCGATGCACGCCCTTGCGCTGAACCGGGCCGCCCGGCGCCCCGCCGAGCCCGGCCGCACCACCATGTTCAAGGAATGAAAGGCACGACATGAGCTTTATTTTTGGCCGCATCCTGTCGGCGGCTGCGCTGGCCGCCCTTGCGGGGACGGCGCTGCCCGCCGCCGCGCAGCAGACCCCCGCCGCCCCGGAAACGGCAACGGCAACGGCCCCGGCTGCGGCCCCCGCAGCCGACCCGGCCCCGGCGCTGATCCCCGACATCTTCCTGGGGTCCGAAAGCGCGCCGGTGACGATCTATGAATATGCCAGCCTCACCTGCAGCCACTGCGCGGCGTTCCACAAGGACGTGTTCCCCAAGCTCAAGGCGGAGTATATCGACACCGGCAAGGTGCGCTTTGCCCAGCGCGACATCTATTTCGACGAGGCCGGCCTGTGGGCGGCGATGGTTGCCCGCTGCGGGGGGGACGACAAGTTCTATCCCCTGGCCGGGATGATGTTCGACGAACAGGGCAAGTGGCTGTCGGCCAAGACGGGCGAGGAGCTGACCGCCAATCTCAAGAAGATCGGCGCCAAGGCCGGCCTGACGGGCGAGCAGATCGACGCCTGCTGGAACGACCAGAAAAAGGCCGAAAGCCTGGTCGCGACCTTCCAGAAAAATGCCGTCGCAGACAAGATCGAGGGCACCCCGACCTTCATCATCGCCGGCGAGACGGTGGCCAATGCGCCCTGGGAGGAGCTGAAGGCCAAGATCGACGCCAAGATCGCCGCTGCCGCGCCCGCCGCCGCCCCGGCATCGGCGCCCAACCCTGCGCCTGCGCCCGCAGCGGCCGGCAACGCCCCGGCCCCCGCCGCGAACTGAGATCGGCCATGGCGGGCGGGCTGACGCGGCCGCCCGCCATGCCGCCTTGGGCGGGACGCGCCCTGCCGCCTGCGGGCGGCATGTCAAACTGCGATGCTGCCCGACCCGCCTTGGCCTTTTGCAGCGCGGGTTGCTGAGGAATGCCATGCGCCGGAAAAGGAATGGTCAGCCCGCACCTGCCCTGGTGATCGGGCATCCTGCCCCTGCTCAGGCATAGCGCCTGCCTGTCCGACATGCCGCCGCGCCGGTCCTTGCAGCGCATCCCGGCTGTCCGCCGCCCTGTTCCCTTTGTCCCCTATCGTGCGCCATGCCGCTCTGCCGCGCCGATCCGCGCTGCGCCGGGCAGGGCGCGATGCCCGGTCCGGGCGTCGCCTGCTCCATCCCGGGGTCCGCTTGCCGGGCGTCTCGCCTGCCGGTCTGGCATTGCGCCCTGCCTGTGCAGCATCCCGCGCCACGGCCCGGCGCCCTGCTTGTCTTGCCTTGCGCCCCTCGGGGTGCGCAGCATCCGGTTCTGCCTGATGCGCAGCGGCCTGCGCTGCTTGCGTCCGTCCACCCCGGCCATGGCATCGCCCGAACGGCTAAGGGAGTATTTGTCGGGCACCGCCAAGCCGATACTGGGCGACAGCCATGCGGCGCATAACTGTCCTGCTGATCGCAGCCGCGCCCGGTCTGCAAACAGGGGGTTCCGGCACCACGACGAAACCGGAACCCCCGCCCCCCCGCGTGCCCAACCACCACACGCGAACCGCAGGACAAGCTGCCCGCGCCGCTAATGCCACGCCGCCCGCTTCGGGGCAAAGCCGGAACATCGCGCATTTGAACGATTGCCGGGGGGCGGCGCGCATAGCCCCCTTGGTCTTGCGGGCGGTACCGGCTATCCCCCCCTCAACCCAGACAGCCACAAGAGGGCAGGATGATCCAGCGGCTTCATCTCGTTTACGGAGGCGAGCTTGTCGCATCGGACTCGACCGAGTTCCGCGACCCGGCAGCCATCCACATCGTCGGGATCTTTCCCGATTATGCCTCGGCCCTGGCCGCATGGAAGGCGCATGCGCAAAGGACGGTGGATCAGGCCCAGACGCGCTATTTCATCGCGCATCTGCATCGCCTGCACGACCCCGAGGGCGCCGGCCCGACCCTGGCCCGTTCCGCCGGCACGCCGGCCTGACGGCAGGCGGACGCTTGGCGGGCCTTGGCGATCTTGCCTATTGGCTGAACCCGCGCAGCCCGCGCGGCGGGGTTCCGCTTGACGAGGCTGCGGTCCCCCATGGCAGCGGGCCACTGGTGCTGATTCACGGCGATGCCGGGGGGCTTGCCCAGGCCCTGCGGCGCCGCCGCCGCGGCCTGCGGCTGGGCGGGCTGGGCCGGACCGCGGCGGGCCTGTCGCCCATCCTGCCCCAGGCCCCTGCCGATCCGGCCGCCGCGCGCGCCCTGATCGAACGGCTCGGCCCCGCCGCTGTCCTGCTGGCGGATGGTGCGATTCCGGGCGCGCTGGTCGCGGCCTGCGACGACTGCGACGTTCCGGTGACGCTGATCGCGGACCGCCACCAGATCGCTGCCGCTGCCGCGCGCACCGCCTGGCGCGGGCTGCGGCGTGGCCCGATGACGCGGCTGTCGCGCGTGCTCGTCCCCGACCCCATGGCCGAAGAGGCGGCGCTGCGTGCTGGCATTGCCCCGCAGCGTATCGAGATCATCGGCAGCGCCGCCCCCCTCGTGGCGCCGCTGCGCTGCAACATGCGCGAATTCGCGGCGCTGCGCCCGATGATGGCCAACCGCCATGTCTGGCTTGCCGCCGGGCTGCCCGCGGCCGAGGCACCCGCCATCATGGCCGCCCAGCGCGCGGCGCTGTCATCCTATCACCGGGCGCTGCTGATCGTGGCGCCTGCCCGCCCCGAGGATGCGCCCCCGATCGCCGCCGCCGCCCTTGAGGCGGGGCTGGAGATCGCCCGGCGCGATGCCGACGAGGACCCTAGCCCCGGCGTGCAGGTGCTGCTTGCCGAGGATTGCTCGGAACTGGGCCTGTGGTATCGGCTGGCTCCCATCACCTTCATGGGCGGAACGCTGGCCGCCGAAGGGGCGGCGCCGCGCCATCCCTATGAACCGGCCGGCCTCGGCTCGACGATCCTGCATGGCCCGCAGCTGACCAGCCAGGCCGATCTGTGGAACGCGCTGCATGACAAGGGGGGCACGCGCCTTGTGCGCAACGCGGCCCAGCTTGGCACCGCGATAGAGGAACTTGGCGCCCCCGATGCCGCCGCCCGCCTTGCGCTGGCCGCCTGGCAGCACGCCACAGCCGGGGCCGAGGTGGCGCGCCGCATCGTCAATGCGGTGCTGTCGGACCTGCCCGAGGATGGACCGTGACGGGGCTGGGCGCGCCTGCCTTCTGGGACAGGCCGGCAGGCACCCTGGCCCGCGCCCTGTCGCCGCTGGGCGCGGTCTATGCCGCAGCGACAGCGCGCCGGCTGGCGCGGGGGCCGCGCGCAGGGGCCGGCGTGCCCGTCATCTGCGTGGGCAACATCAACGCGGGCGGCACCGGCAAGACACCGACCGTCATCGCCCTGCTCGAACGCCTGGCCGCGCGCGGGATCGCGGCCCATGTGGTCAGCCGCGGCCATGGCGGATCGGCGCGCGGGCCGCTGCGCGTGCAGCCCCGCCACGCCGCCGCCGAGGTGGGCGACGAGCCGCTGCTGCTGTCGGCCTTTGCCCCGGTCTGGGTCGCGCGCGACCGCGCGGCAGGGGCGCGCGCGGCTGTCGCCGCCGGCGCAGGAGCGATCGTTCTGGACGACGGGTTCCAAAATCCCGCGCTGGCCCATGACCTTGCCCTGGTCGTGGTCGATGCGGCGCGGGGCTGGGGCAATGGCCTGTGCCTGCCCGCCGGCCCCCTGCGCGAGCCTGTCGCCGCCGGCCTTGCCCGCGCCGACATGGTGCTGAGCATCGGCGACGCTGCCGCGCAGGGGCGGTTTTCGGCCCGCTGGCCGCGGCTGCCCCTGCCCCGCATCCGGGGCGCGCTGGAAACCCTGCGCACGGGCATGGACTGGCACGGGCAGCGCGTCCTTGCCTTTGCCGGGATAGCCCATCCGGACAAGTTCTTCGCCACCCTGCAGGCCGAGGGCGCCAAGATCGTGCGGGCCGAGCCGCTGCCCGACCATCAGCCCTTTTCGCCCCAGCTACTGGCCCGGCTGGACACCGAATCGCGGATGCTGGGGGCGCAGATGGTCACCACAGAAAAGGACGCGGCAAGGCTGCCGCCGCGCTTTCGCCCCAAGGTGCTGGTCCTGCCCGTCCGGCTGCGGCTGGAAGACCCCGCCCCGCTCGACAAGGCGCTGGACCGGCTGTTCGGGGCCGTTGGTGCGGGCGGCGGGACTTGAACCCGCACGGCCTTCAGGCCCAGGGAGTTTAAGTCCCATGCGTCTACCGTTCCGCCACGCCCGCGCCATCTGCTGGGTATGCGCCAACGGCGCGCCTCGCAAGGCCCGGCGCGGGCGCGCGGGGGCGGTGGCGCCGGCCCGCGCCGGGCGCTAGGCTGCATGCCATGAACCGGCCGCTCGGACCTGCCCTGCCCTTCTGGATGTCGCTGGTCATGGTGCCGCTGGCGATGCTGGCGGCGGCGCGCGGCGGGTGGTGGTGGGTGCTGATGCCGGCCTATGCCTGGTATCTGGTGACCGGGCTTGACGCGGTTCTGGGGCGAAGCACGGGCAACCCCGATACCGAAACCCCGGTCGGGCGGCTGCTCTGGCACCGCGCGATCACCGTCATCTGGTTTCCGCTGCAGGCCGCCGTGATCTTCGGCGCGATCTGGCATGCGGGCCATGCGGGCCAGCTGTCCGGCTGGGAAAAGATGGGGCTGTTCTTCGGCATCGGCGTGATGTCGGGCACCATCGGCATGGTCTATGCCCATGAGCTGTTGCACCAGAAGCCCGCGCATGAACGCTGGCTGGGCGATCTGCTGCTTGCCTCGACCCTGTATTCGCATTTTCGCAGCGAACACCTGCTGGTTCATCACGCCTGGGTGGCAACGCCCCGCGATGCCGTCTCGGCCCGCTACAATGAAGGATTTCACCGCTTCTTCGCCCGGGTGCTGCGCGAATGTCCGCGCTCGGCCTGGGCGGCCGAAACGCGGCTGCTGGCGCGGGCGGGGCGGGCATGGTCGGACCGGCGCAACCCCTTCTGGCGCTATGGCGCGCTGCAAGGGGGGATGCTGGCGCTGGCGGCGGCCCTGGGCGGCTGGCAGGGGATGCTGCTGTTCGCATGGCAGGCGCTGGTCGCCATCTGGCAGCTCGAGCTGACGAATTATGTCGAACATTACGGCCTGACGCGCCGCCATCTGGGCGGGGGCCGCTATGAACATGTCCTGCCGCGCCACAGCTGGAACGCCAGCCACACCGCGTCGAACTGGCTGCTCATCAACCTCCAGCGCCATTCGGATCATCATTACAAGCCCGACCGCCGCTTTCCCCTGCTGCAGACCTATGCGGATGACGAGGCGCCGCAACTGCCCTTCGGCTATCCGGCGATGACCTTCGTGGCGATGGTCCCGCCCTGGTGGCGGCGGCGGATGAACCCCCGCGTGCGCGCCTGGCGCAGGCAATTTTACCCCGAGATCACCGACTGGAAGCCCTATACGCGGGGCGATCTGCCCATGCCGCGCGGATCGTTGTAAACCGCCCCCATTGCGGGAGGGTCGATCTGACCCAGCCCTGCCGCAGGAGCCGCCCTTCGTGATACCGCAGCTTGTCCGACATAACCGCGGCTTTCGGCTGCTGATCTCGGCCAGTGCCTTGTCCAATCTTGGCGATGGGATCGCTCTGGTGGCTTTTCCCTGGCTCGCCACGCTGATGACCCGCGACCCGGTGCTGATCGCCGCCACCGCTGCCGCGCAGCGCCTGCCCTGGCTGCTTTTCACGTTGCCTGTCGGGGTCTGGACAGACCGGGCCGACCGGCGGATGATGATCGTGCGGACCGACATGCTGCGGCTCGTCCTGATGCTTATTGCGATGACGATGGCGCTGTCGCCGGCAGCCATCGGCGACGGGGCCGGGTCGGTCCTCGCTCTTGCGGTCGTGACATTCCTGTTCGGAACCGCCGAGGTCGTGCGCGACAATGCCGCACAGACATTGCTGCCGGCGGTCGTGGATGCACCTGATCTCGAACGCGCGAACGGCCAGTTGATGACAGTCGAGCAGATTGCCGGCCAGTTCATCGGCCCGCCTCTGGCCGGTCTTTTGATGGCCTTGGCTGCGGCGCTGCCGTTCGGGGCCAATTCATGGGCCTATGCTGCATCGGCGGCGCTGATCGCGCTGATCGCCCTGCCCCGGCATCAGCCCTCGGCATCACCGGAGGGTTTTCTGACTGCCCTCAGCGAGGGGCTGCGCTGGCTGCGGGGGAACCCGCTCATCCTGCGGCTGGCCGTCATGCTGGGTGCGATCAACGCCGGCTTCGCAGGCGGCATGGCGGTGCTGGTGCTTTACGCTCAGGACGTTCTGGGCCTGCCCGCCTCGGCCTACGGGATGCTGCTGACCTTTGGGGCCATCGGCGGGGTTGCGGGCGGGCTGGCCGCGCCGCATGTCGCGGGCCGGCTGGGGATGCGCAACAGCCTTCGTGTCGCGCTGGCCGGCTTTGCGATCAGCAATCTGACGCTGGGCCTGACGGCCGATCCGGCGCTGGCTGCAATGGCGCTGGCGACCGAGGCAGCGTCCGGCATGCTTTGGAACGTGGTCACGATCAGCTATCGCCAGCGGCTGATCCCCGGCACGCTGCTGGGGCGGGTCAATTCGGTCTATCGTTTTCTGGGTTGGGGCGCGATGCCGCTGGGCGCGCTGGCGGCAGGCATGCTGGTATCGGCCTTGACGCCGGCATGGGGGGCCGGACCGGCGTTGCATGCGCCCTATCTGGTCGCGGCGTTGACATCAGCCTTGCTGATCCTGCTTGCGTCGCGACGCCTGCAGGGGGCCTGAGCCAGCAACGGCCGATCACGAAAAAACCCCGCCGAGCGGGCTCGGCGGGGCAAGTTTGTCCCGTGGCTGAGGGGACTATCCCCCCGGTCCGAGACACCGGCGAAGCATGGTCAGCCGTGATGGGCCATTTCCGAGCGGATCTGCTGGCGCAGGATGTCGATCGGGATCGTCTGGCCGTCGCGGCGGAAATGCCAGTATGTCCAGCCGTTGCAGGAGGGCGCGCCTTCCAGCGCCGCCCCGACCTGGTGGATCGAGCCGCGCACGTCGCGCCCCACCAGCGAGCCGTCGGCGCGCACCCGCGCCGTGTGGCGCCCGCTCAGCGACACCAGTTCCTCGCCCGGACGCAGCATCCCCCGTTCGACCACCTGGCCGAACGGCACGCGCGGCTCGGCCCGCTTGGCGGTGGTGGTGGCCAGCGCCGAAGCGTCCAGCCGGCGCACGCGGGCCAGGCGCCGCTCGGCCACCTCGCGATAGGCGGCCTCGCGTTCGATCCCGATCCAGTCGCGGCCCAGCATCTTGGCGACCGCGCCTGTGGTGCCGGTGCCGAAGAATGGGTCCAGCACCACATCGCCGGGCCTGGTGGTGCCCACCAGCACCCGGTGCAGCAGGCTTTCGGGTTTCTGCGTGGGATGGGCCTTGGCCCCGCCCTCGTCCTTGAGCCGCTCGCCCCCCGTGCAGATCGGCAGCGTCCAGTCCGAGCGCATCTGGATGCCCTCGTTTAGCGACTTCAGCGCCTCGTAGTTGAAGGTGTATTTCGCGCCTTCGGATTTCGAGGCCCAGATCAGCGTCTCATGCGCATTGGTCAGGCGCTTGCCGCGAAAATTCGGCATCGGGTTCGACTTGCGCCAGACCACGTCGTTGAGCAGCCAGAAGCCCTGGTTCTGCAGCTCGGCCCCGACGCGGAAGATGTTGTGATAGCTGCCGATCACCCAGATCGCCCCGTCGGGCTTGAGAACGCGGCGCGCGGCGGCCAGCCATTGCCGGGTGAAGCGGTCGTAATGGGCAAAGCTGCCGAACTGGTCCCAGGCATCATCGACCGCATCCACGCGGCTGTTGTCGGGGCGCCGCAGCTCTCCGCGCAGTTGCAGGTTATAGGGCGGATCGGCAAAGATCAGATCCACCGACGCCTCGGGCAAGGTGTTCATCACCTCGATGCAGTCGCCCGCAAGGATGGTGTTCAGCGGCAAATCGGTTGCGGGGCATGCCGCGCGTGCCTTGGTATCGGTTTTCATCATCTCTGCTCTCATCGGCGGCGTTCGGGGCCGCTCACTCGTTGTGGATAACAATGAGTCAGAGGTGATTCGGCGTCAAATACTATTTTGAATCAGGATGTTACCGTTAGTTCTGGACACAATATCTTGCGCATTGCCGGAAATCCCATCCTATGGAGTGGTGTGGGCCCGCGTTCCGCCAGCGCCCGGCGATGCGTTAGCGTGGGGTAACCCATGTTCCTGTCCCAGCCATAGCCGGGATGCTGTTGCGCCAAATCCACCATGATCCGGTCGCGCGCCACCTTGGCCAGGATCGAGGCGGCGGCGATGGACAGGCTTTGGGCATCGCCCCTGACGATGGCCCGGGCCGGGCGCCCCAGCTCGCGCGGCACGTGCCTGCCATCGACCAGCACGGCGCAGGGCGCCTGCCCCAGCGCCGCCACCGCGCGGCACATGGCCAGATGGGCGGCGTGGTGGATGTTCAGGGCCGCGATCTCATCGACGCTGGCATGGGCGACGGCCCAGATCGCGCAGGCCTCGATGCGGCGGGCCAGGCTTTCGCGCCGGGCCGGCGACAGTTTCTTGGAATCGTCGATGCCGCGCGGGATGCCGCGCGCGGGCAGGATCACCGCCGCGGCCGTGACCGGCCCGGCCAGCGGGCCGCGCCCGACCTCGTCCACGCCGCAGACGAAGCGGGCGCCCTCGGCGATGCAGGCCTTTTCGTGGCGAAGGGTCGGGCGGGCGCGGCGGGCAGTCATGGCTGCCCTCCTAGCGCCCGTCCGCCCCGTCCGCCAGCGTCAGGTGGACCGTCCTGTGCCGTGGGTGCCGAACCACAGCGGCGCGTGGCGGTTCACGTCCTTGTAGAGCAGATAGCGGAACCGCCCCGGCCCACCGGCGTAACAGGCCTGCGGGCAAAAGGCGCGCAGCCACATGAAATCGCCCGGCCCGACCTCGACCCAGTCACGGTTCAGGCGATAGACCGCCTTGCCTTCCAGCACGAAGAGCCCGTGTTCCATGACATGGGTTTCGGCAAAGGGGATCGAGCCGCCGGGCATGAAGGTTACCACCGTGACATGCATGTCGTGGCGCAGGTCGGCCGGGTCGACAAAGCGGGTCGTGGCCCAGGCGCCTTCGGTGTCGGGCATGGCGCTGGGTGTGACGTCGGCTTCGTTGGTGACGATCGGATCGGGCCGGTCAATGCCGGCGGCGGGCTGCCAGCGTTTGCGGATCCAGTGGAATCCGCAATTGCCGGGGGTCGCGTTCCACACCGACCAGGGCGTGCCGGGCGGCACATAGGCGAACCCGCCCGGCGTCAGGCGGTGGCGCTGGCCGTCGATGGCGATGTCCATCTCGCCGCCGGTGACAAAGATCGCGGACTGGATCTCAGGGTCGTCCTCGGGCGTGTCGCAGCCCCCGCCCTCGGCCAGTTCCACGATATACTGGCTGAAGGTTTCGGCAAAACCCGACATGGGCCGGGCGATGATCCACATCCGCATCCCCGTCCAGCCGGGCAGGAAACTGGTCACGATGTCGCGCATGACGCTGCGCGGGATCACGGCATAGGCATCGGTGAAGACAGCCGTGTCGGTGGTCAGTCCCGTCTGGGGCGGCAGCCCCGCGACCGGGCCGGCATAGCGCGGCCCCCGCGCGGCCGAGGGCACGGCGGCGGGGCCGGGCGCGGCAGGCTCGCCGGGGATCGGGGCCGGGTTTCCGGTGGGGGTCGTCTCGTCGATCATCGCTGCTCTCTTGTTCTTGGCCCGGTCCTGCGCCGCCGCCGCATCCGGGGGTTTTCCACCCCCGGACCCCCGGAGGATATTTGGGGCTGCCCGAAACCCCTCAGCCCTGCCCCAGCGCGGCATGCAGTCGCAGCTGCGCGATGCGCGTGACCTGCCGTTCCGCCTCGGCCCGCTCGGCGGGGGTGTCGTTATCAAGGCGGCGGGTCATCGCGGCCATGATCCCGGCCTTGTCATGATCGCGCACGGCGATGATGAAGGGAAAGCCGTGCTTTTCCGTATAGGCCCCGTTCAGCCGGGTGAAGGCGGCCCGTTCGGCATCGGTCAGCGCATCAAGGCCGGCGCTGGCCTGCTCGGCCGTCGAATCGGCGGTCAGGCGTTTCGCCGCGGCCAGCTTGCCCGCCAGGTCGGGATGGGCGCGCAGCACCGCCAGCCGGTCGGCATCCGACCCCTGCCGGAACATTTGCGCCATGCGCGCGGCCAGGCCGTCGGCGCTGTCATGGACAGCGCCCATCTCGGCGTCCCAGACCCGCTCGGCAACCCAGGGAGAGTGTTCGTAGATCGAGCCGAACCGGGCGACGAAGCTGTCCCTGTCCATCTGCGAGGGCCGCTCGGCCGGCCGGAAGGGATGCACCCGCGCCCAGTGGCGGGCGATGTCGAGCCGGGTGGCGAACCACACCCCCTCATGCGCGCGGGCATGGTCGAGAAAGCGGCGGATCGCCATGGCCCGGCCCGGACGCCCCGCCAGCCGGCAGTGCAGCCCGATCGACATCATCCTGGGCGCGCCCGCGGCCCCTTCGGCATACAGCATGTCGAAGCTGTCGCGCAGATAGTCGAAGAAGTCGGTCCCGGTGCCGAACCCCTGCCCCGAGGAAAAGCGCATGTCGTTGGCGTCCATCGTATAGGGCACCATCAGCTGCGCCCGTCCCTGATGGACGTGCCAATAGGGCAGGTCATCGGCGATCGTGTCGGCGAGATAGGCAAAGCCCCCTTCCTCGCATCCCAGCGCCACCGTGTTCATCGAGGTGCGTCCCTGGTAAAAGCCGTGGGGCCGCTCGCCCGTGACGGCGGTGTGCAGGCGTATCGCCTCGGCGATATGGGCGGCCTCGATCGCGCGCGGGACATCGCGGTAGTCGATCCATTTCAGGCCGTGGGTGGCGATTTCCCAGCCCGCCGCCTGCATCGCGGCGACCTGTTCGGGGGCGCGTTCCAGCGCCGTGGCAACGCCATAGACGGTTACGGGCACATCCTTGAGCAGCCGGTGCAGCCGCCAGAACCCGGCCCGCGCGCCATAGTCATAGATGGATTCCATGTTCCAGTGGCGCTGGCCGGGCCAGGGCTGGGCGCCGATGATTTCCGACAGGAACGCCTCGGACGCGGCATCGCCATGTTCGATCGAGTTCTCGCCGCCCTCCTCGTAGTTGAGGACGATCTGCACCGCGATCCGGGCGCCGCCGGGCCATTGCGGGTCCGGCGCATGTTCCCCGTAACCCCTCATGTCGCGGCTGTATCGCATCGCTGCCCCTTCGTGCATCGCTTCGCGGGCAGAGTTGCCGGCCCGGCCGGGCTTGTCCAGACGCCGCCCGCCGATTTCCGGCAGGCGGCAAGCACGGGTCAGCGCGCCGCCAGCAGCTCGCCCTGGCGCGGCAGAAAGGCCGTCAGCAGCCCCAGCAGCGGCAGGAACGAGCAGAGCCGGAACACGAACCCGATGCCCTGGGCATCGGCGACCCAGCCCAGCACCGCCGCGGCGATCCCGCCCATGCCGAAGGCCAGGCCGAAGAACAGCCCCGCGATCAGCCCGGTCCGCCCCGGCACCAGTTCCTGCGCAAAGACCACGATGGCCGGCGCGGCCGAGGCGAAGATCGCACCGATCAGCACCGCCAGGATGCCGTTGGCGACCAACCCCACATGCGGCAGCAGCAGCGTGAAGGGTAGCGCGCCGAGGATCGAGAACCAGATCACCTTGCGGCTGCCCACCCGGTCCCCGACGATGCCGCCCAGCATCACCCCCGCAGCCGAGCCGAACAGCAGCAGGAACAGCATGACCTGCGAGGTCGAGGCGCTGACCCCGAAACGGTCGATCAGGAAGAAGGTGTAATAGCTGGTCAGGCTGGCCATGTAGAAGGCCTTGGTCATCGACAGCACCCCCAGCACGCCGATCGCCATCAGGATGCGCCCGCGGGCCAGGGCGGGCGCAGGGGCGTGGCGCAGGGTGCCGGCCTTGCGCCGGCCATCGGCCCAAGCGCCGACCCGCCACAGGGTGATCGCCCCCGCCAGGGCGATCAGCGCCAGCCAGCCCAGCACCGGACGCCCGAAAGGCACGACAAGGAAGGCAGCCAGCAGCGGACCCAGCGCCTGCCCGCCATTGCCGCCCAGCTGGAACAGCGACTGCGCCGTTCCAAACCGGCCGCCCGAGGCGATGCGGGCGACGCGGCTGCTTTCGGGGTGAAAGATCGACGAGCCGAGGCCGATCAGCATCGCCCCGGTCAGCAGCACGCCATAGCTGCCGGCGCCCGCGAGCGTCAGCACCCCGACAAAGCTGCACAGCATCCCGATGGCCAGCGACCGCGGCATCGGCCTGCGGTCCGTCACCACCCCGACCAGCGGCTGCAGCAGCGAGGCGGTGACCTGGAAGGCAAAGGTCATCCAGCCGATCTGCGCATAGCTCAGCGCGAACTCGTCCTTGAGCAGGGGATAGATGGCCGACAGCAGCGATTGCAGGATGTCGTTGACCATGTGGCAGGCGCTGATGGCGATCAGCACCGGCCAGACCGGGCCCATCGAGGAGCCGGCACGAGGCGGGTGCGTCGCATCGACAGGATTTGCAACCGGCATCTTGCCCCTCCTTGCTTGCATGCAACGACCGAAATCGCGCGCGCCCGGCCGAAATACAAGAGCGGGATCGCCCCTGCCCGCCCCCATGGCGACCGCTCAGCGGCGGCGCAGCGCCGCAAAATCGGGGGCGCGCTTGGCGAGGAAGGCGGCAATCCCTTCGGCCGCCTCGGGCGCGGCCAGGGCGGCGGCCATGGGGGCGATCTCGGCGGCAAGCTGGCGATCCATCAGCAGCCGGCGCCCCCCGGCGATCAGCCGCTTGATGCTGGCCATGGCCTCGGCCGGACCGGCCGCAAGCCGGCGGGCCAGCGCCTCGGCGGCGTCCAGCGCCCCGCCGGGGGGCACGATCGCATTGATCGCGCCAAGCTGGTGCAGGCGGGATGCCGCCACCGGCTGCCCGCCAAGACACAGTTCGGCGGCCAGCGCGGGGGGCAGCGCGGCCAGCAGGCTGCCGGTCAGCCCCCCGTCGGGGACCAGCCCCGCATTGACATAGGATGCGGCAAAGCGCGCATCTTCGGCCGCGACGATCAGGTCGCAGGCAAAGGCCAGGGAAAAGCCCGCCCCCGCCGCGCCCCCTTCGACGGCGGCGATCACAGGGCGGGGACAATCCAGAACCGCACCGATCAGGGCGGCAAGATCCTCGATGCGGGCGCGGCGGTCCGCCTCGCTCATCCCCTGGGCGGCGATCAGCATGTTCAGATCCCCACCCGCCGAAAAGAACCCCTCGGCCCCGGTCAGCACCACGGCGCCGATGCGGGGCTCCTCCGCCGCCTGCGCCAGCGCCGCCCTCAGCCCGGCCTGGAACCCCGGGCTGAGCGCGTTGCGGCGGCCGGGGTTGACGTTCACGACGACAAGATGCGTCGCCTGGTCGATGATCGTGCAGGTTTCCATCGGGCCTCCGCCGGGTTTGCGCCAGATTGGCCGGCGCGCGGCACCGGATGCAAGGCAGCAGACGCAGCGCGCGCGGGTAGGGCGCGGGCGGCGATGCTGCGGTCAATCATTCTTGAATCGCCGGGACTTGGCAGCTGGCGCCGCGCCTGCGAGTGAGGCATCATCCCCTTTCCCTGCAGGAGCCGTCGTCCATGCCCCGCCCCGCGCCGCCGTCCCTTTCGCCTGTCCGCCTGCTGCGGTCCCGTCCGGCTGCGCTGGCGCTGTGCGCGGTGCTTGCCGCCGCCCCGGCGGGCGCGCAGGACAAGCGCGCCGACATAGCCCCCGCCGATATCGAGGCGGCGCAGTTCTCGGGCACGGGCGAGCTGCCGCCTGGCCAGTCGGCGCTGACCGCCAAGGTCCAGATCCTGCTGGACCGCTCGGCCGTGTCGCCGGGCGTCGTGGACGGCTTTCGCGGCGGGATGAGCGAAAGCGCCATCCGCGCCTTCGAGCGGATGCACGGCCTGCCGCAGGACGGCCATCTGGACCCGCAGGTCTGGGCCCTGCTGCAACAGTTCGCCAATGCGCCGCTGACCGCGACCTATACGGTCACGGCCGATGACGCCAGGGGGCTGGTGGACAGCATACCCACCGACTATGCCGAAAAGGCGGCCATGTCCTCGATGGGATATACCTCGATCGCCGAAAAGCTGGCCGAGCGGTTCCACATGGACGAGAAGTTCCTGCTCCAGCTGAACAAGGGCACCCGGATCGTCCCCGGCGCGACCATCAACGTCACCGTTCCGGCCAAGCCGATCAAGGCGCAGGTGGCGCGGATCGTGGTGGACAAGGCCTCGGGCCGGGTGGCGGCCTATGACGGCGCGGGGACCATGGTGGCGGACTATCCGGCAACGGTCGGATCGGCCGCCACCCCGTCCCCCCATGGCAGCCACCTGGTCGAGGCGGTCGCGCTGGATCCGACCTATACCTACAACCCCAGGATCAACTTCAAGCAGGGTGAAAACGACAAGGTGCTGACGATCCCGCCGGGACCGAATGCGCCGGTCGGCAATGTCTGGATCGACCTCAGCGAGCCGACCTACGGCATCCACGGCACCCCCACCCCCTCCAAGCTGTTCGTCAACGAAAGCCATGGCTGCGTGCGCCTGACCAACTGGGACGCGCGCGAACTGGCCGGCATGGTCCGTCCGGGGGTGACAATCGTGGATTTCCTTGCCCCCGGCGTGGCCATAGCCGATGTGACGCGCCCGGTGCCGCCGGCGGCGCTGCCCGATGCCGTAACGCCGGCTGTCCCGGCAGGCCCCCGCCCCGCGCCGCGCCGCCTGCCCGCAGGCATGCCCGTGCCCGTGCCGGCGGCGCCGGCTGATGCAGCACGGCAGGCCGGCGCGGCCCAGCCGGCGGCGGGGAACCCGGCGTCCGGCATGGCCGTGCCAGCCCTGCCCGCGCAGGCAGCTGCCCCGGCCCTTGCGCCCCCGCAGCCTGCGGCGAGCCTGCCGCCCCCGGCGGCAGCGAAGTGATGGGGGCCATGGCGGCCACGCTGGCCCTGGCCCTCGCGCTGAGCGCCAGCGCACAAGAGCCGCCCGCCCCATCGTCCGAGCGCGGCAGCGCCAGCGCGCATCGCCCGCCGCAAAGGCCCGCCGATGCACAAGCGACGCGCGAGCAGAAAGGATCGGCAGCGGCCGGGGGCAACAGCCCCCGCCCGGATCCTGGTCAGGCGGCGCCTTCCGTGCCCGTCCCTTCCGCTGCGCCCGCCGATGCCGGCGGCACGGCCGCGGGCGAACCCCCGCCCCCGCCGGGACCGCCGCTGCCCGAAACCCTGCGCGAAAGCGATTTCGACAACGCCGCCTGCCGGCTGGCCCTGTTCAGCTGGGGTGTCGAATACCGGGAAATTCCCCCGCTTGCCGACGATGATCAGCGTGACTGCGGTATCGCACGCCCGCTCGAGGTGACGCAGATCCTGCCCGGCATCGCGCTTGAGGGCGCCGCCCCCATGCGCTGCGACACGGCACGGTCACTGGCCCGCTGGATGCGCGAAATCGTGGTGCCCGCCGCCTCGCATCTGCCCGGCGCCCCGCGCGTCATCGCCCTGACACCCGGCAGCACCTATCAGTGCCGCGCAGTGGTGGGAAACGGGGACGGGAACAGGATATCGGAACACGCCCTGGGCAATGCCATCGACATTGCCGCCTTCACCTTTGACAATGGCACGCGGATCGAGATTGCGCCCGTTCAGGACCGGGGCGATCTGTCGGTCGCCTTCCAGAATGCGGTGCAGGGCGCGGCCTGCCTGTTCTTCACCACCGTGCTGGGGCCGGGCAGCAACGCCGCCCATGACGACCACCTGCATTTGGACATCAAGCAGCGCCGCGGCGGCTTTCGCCTGTGCCAATAGCCCTCAGGGGCGCATGGGGCCGGGCCAGAGGCGATGCGAATGCATGGCCATGATTCGTGAAGCAACGTGCGTTCCAGGGGCTTGCGTTCGGCTGGAGGCACGGCGACCGCTCGGCAGTTCCACTGGCAGGCAGGCATGGCTGCCCTTGGCAGAAGCCGGAAAAGCCGAAAGGTAGCGCAGCGCGCCAGACGCGCCCCTGCGCTGAAAGCGCCACCGGGGCGTCGCTAGGCCTGCGCCCTGCCATCAACGCAGCGCGCTGACTGCGACAGGAAAAAGGGGCAGCCCGCAAGGGCCGCCCCGATTTCATTCAGCTCTGACGGCGATCAGCGGTTGTTCAGGTCGGTGTCGCGGTCCGTGCGGATGGTGCCGGTGCGCTCGTCCTCGATCTCGACCTCGGTCTTGCGAACGGTGTCGCGGACCGTTTCGACATGGCTCTCCACGTCCTTGTTGAGGTTGATTTCCTCGACGACGCGGGCGTCCTTGGACACGACCGGGGTTTCCACGTATTCGCGCGCCTCGATGGTGCGCTCGCCGAATTCAGCGCCGGTCGCGGGACGGTCAACGGGACGGCGCTCGATGTTCACGCGCTCCGAACGCAGCTCGACCGACTGCTCGACCGGAATTTCGCGGACATAGGACCGCACGCGGACGCGGCCGGCCTCGGCCTCGCGCTTGGACACGAGCATGCGTTCCTCGACGACATCAATGGTGCCGTCATTGTTCAGATCGCCTTCCATCGTCGGAGCGGCGAGTGTGTCGCGGTCCATGGCGCGGGTCGCGGTTTCCGTCGCCGTCCGGTCATAGCCCGACCAGCCTTCGCTGCGCCATTCCGCCTCGCGCTGGTCCAGGTCGACGGCGCCTTCGTCGTCGAGAATGTCCAGAGCGGTTGCATACTGGCTGTCGGACAGGTTCGACACGGTGACCAGATAACCCCCGCGGCTCAGCCCTTCGGCATAAGCATAGCGGTCTTCTTCGGGAAAGAAGAAATCGCCGATCGATTCAAAGAAGCCCTTGTCGGCGTCACGGTTGTCGCGGGGCACGCTGCCATAGCCCGGGTTCTCGCCGCCGGTCAGAACGGCATCGGCAATGCCGGCAGCCGACAGGGCGGCAACGGCGCGGTCAGCCTCGGCGCGGGTGTCGAACATCGCCGACAGGGTGCGGAAGGTTCCGGTGTTCATGGTTTCCATGGCCATCTTGCTTGGTCCTTTCAAAAAAGTCTGGTCTGATCAAAGGTCGGGATCGTTCGGTCCGGTATGTGCCAGCCCGAGGTCGGCGGAGCCGGGTTCCAACTGCTCGACCACGGCATGCTGGCGGCGCAGGGTCACCGGGACGCTGACCATTTCGGTCAGGCGTGTCCGGCGAATGTGGATTTCCTCGGTCAGGAACAGCTTGGTCACGATGACCGCGCGTTCCTCGACCACGGGAAGAATCAGAAAGTCGCCCTCCTCGCGCGGTTCGGGCATGGCGTCGATTTCCCGGCCGACAGAATGACGGGTGACCTCGACGCGCTGCGAGGACAGTTCGACATCATGCGGTTCCTCGACCTCGTCGGTCGTAACCGTGACCCGGACACCGCCCGTTTCACGACGGGCGACCGATACATGCGCGAACTCCTCGACAACGGGGATGACTTGTGATTGTTCGGAAACAAGATTCTCTTGAGCGGTGATCTCGCGCTCCGTCGTCGTGGTCATCAGGGCATCCTCGTCACAGGTCGCCGGCCGTCTGGCGCGATCTGTGCATAAACATGCAAGGCCGCAAAAGGTTCCGGGCAGGGTGCGTTTCAGCGCCGTTCTGTCTATCTGGCCGCGCGCCGGGCCCCGCCCGCCAGGGCATCGGCAAGCAGGTTGAAGCTGTCCGCCGCCGTGGGCGCCGTCCGCGCGGCAAAGCCGTCCAGTGCGGGCCAAAGCTGCACCGCCTCGTCCAGCCGCGGATCGGACCCGGCGGCATACAGCCCTGCCTTGATCATCAGTTCGGATTCCGCATAAAGCCCCAGCGCCGCGCGCGCCCGGCCGATCATCGCGTTTTCCGCCGCCGTGGCGGCATGGGGCAATGACCGGGATACCGAACGCAGGACATCGACCGCAGGAAAGCGCCCGCGCTCGGCGATGGCGCGGTCTAGCACCACATGCCCGTCCAGCACCCCGCGCAGGATGTCGGCGACCGGCTCCTCCATGTCCGATCCGGCAACCAGCACGCTGAAGATCGCCGTAATGTCGCCCGCGCCCTCAGGGCCGGGACCAGACCGTTCGGCGAGCGCCATGATCATCTGCGAGGTCGAGGGGGGAAAGCCGCGATAGCTGGGCGATTCGCCCGAGGCGAGCGCGATTTCCCGGTGTGCCTCGGCAAAGCGGGTGATCGAATCGGCCAGGAACAGCACGTGCCGGCCGGCATCGCGGAAATGTTCGGCCACCGCCATCGCGGCCCAGGCACAGCGCCGCCGCATCAGGGGCGACTGGTCCGAGGTCGCCGCCACCACGACCGCGCGCGCCATTCCCTGCGGCCCCAGGGTTGATTCGACGAATTCACGCAGCTCCCGCCCCCGCTCGCCGATCATGGCGATGACGACGACATCCGCCGTCACACCCCGCGCCAGGGCCGACAGCAGGGTCGATTTCCCCACCCCTGAGCCGGCGAAAAGCCCGATCCGCTGGCCGCGCACGATCGGCAGCAGCGTGTCGAACACCGCAAGGCCCGTATCGAGCCGCTCGCCCAGGCGCCGGCGCGAGGCCGCGGGGGGCGCGGGCGCGCGGTAGCGCCGTTCGGCATGGCCCGAGGGCAGCGGGCGGCCGTCCAGCGGCTTGCCCAGCGGGTCGATGATCCGCCCGATCCAGCCGTCGCAGGGCGCAAGCGTGGGGCGGAACAGCAGTTCCACGGCCGAGCCGATGGACAGCCCGTCGGCGGGGCCTTCGGTCAGCACCTGCGCCGAATCGGCCGTCAGCCCGATGATCTCGCCCGCCAGCGCCCCCTGAAGGAAACCGACCCGGTCCCCGACCGAGGCCGCGTGGACCAGCCCCCCCACCTCGACCACGCCGGCCCGGATCGCCAGCACGCGCCCGAAATGCCGGCCGATGCGCAGGCTGCGGATGCGTGCGGCAATCGATTCGATCCTGTCCAAACCCGTTCCTCGCTGGTCCTGCGCAAAATCGCCGCGGCGAAACGGTTTTTAAACCTGTCGGGGTTAAGCCCCGGTTTATCGGAACCGGAAGGAGACGCCCTTGTTCGGACAGATCGACAGCATGCGGATGGCACGAGAGCTTGGCGCCCACGCCGCGCTGCGCCAGCGCGTCATTGCCGCCAATGTCGCCAATGCGGATACGCCCGGATACCGGGCGCAGGATCTGCGCGGCTTTGCGCAAACCTATCGCGACAGCCCCGCCATCGGGCTGCGGACCACGCGGCCTGATCATGTATCGGCCGGCGACTGGGGCAGCGCGCAGGGCGCGCGAATCGATGCGGGGGGCGAGCCGGCGCCGAACGGCAACACCGTCTCGATCGAGGATGAACTTGTCCGCGCCGCCGAGGCGCGGCGCGAATTCGACCTGTCCTTGTCCGTGTTCCAATCGGGAATGATCATGCTGCGGACCGCCATCGGGCGGCGCGGCTGAAGGGAAACGCCATGCCGGATCTCACCTCCACCCAGATTTCCGCCTCGGCCCTGCGGGCGCAGGGTGTGCGCCTGCGTCACATCGCGGAAAACATCGCCAATGCCGACACGCCCGGCTATCGCCGCAAGCTGGTCAGCTTTGAGCCCGAGCGCGATTTTGGCCGCAATACGGGCGCGGTGGCGGCAAGCCGGACGCTGCATGACCGGCGCGAGCTGCCCGAGGTCTATGACCCGGGCAACCCGATGGCGGGCGAGGACGGCTACTATCTGGGCTCGAATGTCGATCTCGTGGTCGAGGTCGCTGACGCGCGCGAGGCGAGCCGCAGCTATGAGGCCAATCTGAAGATGTTCGAACAGGCGCGGGCCATGTCGTCCTCGCTGCTCGATCTCATCCGCCGCTGAAAGGATTGCCTGCATGATCTCGCTTACCGCCGCCGCCCTGCAATCGGGCACACGCGTCGCCTCGGCCTATGCCGAGGCCCGGGCGGCCGCCGCGCCCGCAGCTGCGCCCGCCGCCCCCGGCGCCGGAACCGGCCTGGGCGCCGCCGCCCGCGAATTCGAACGCGTCATGGATGCCGCCGACAGCGCCGCGACAGGCGCGATGCAGGGCAAGGCCGATACCGAGCTGCTCGTCCAGTCCATCGCCGAGGCGCAGATGGCGATGGAAACCGCCGTCGCGATCCGCGACCGCGTGGTCGAGGCCTATCAGGAAATCCTGCGGATGCCGGTGTGAGGCGCGCCGATGGATGAGAACCTGATCTTCGACCTGACCCGGCAGGCACTGTGGATCGCGGTGCGCATGGCCGCGCCGCTGCTGGCGGTGGCCCTGGTCACGGGCATCGTCATCGGCCTGTTCCAGGCCCTCACCTCGGTGCAGGAGATGACGCTGACCTTCGTGCCCAAGGTCGGCCTGATGATCGCGGTGTTCTGGGTCACGATGAGCTTCATGACCGCCACCCTGGCCGGGTTCTTTTCCGACCAGATCCTGCCGCTGATCGCGGGAGGCTAGGGATGGACAACGCGATCTATGCCGCCCTGACCCGGCAATCGGGTCTGATGCGCGAGATGCGCACCGTTGCCAACAACATGGCCAACAGCGCCACCACCGGCTTTCGGCGCGAGGGGGTGGTCTTTTCCGAACACATGACCTCGCTCGGCCAGGGGACCGAGACCCTGTCGATGGCGAATGCGCGGGGCCGCGAGGTGGACCTGACACCCGGCAGCCTGACAACGACCGGCGGACGCTTTGACCTGGCGCTGGAGCGCGATGGCTTCTTCATGGTCCAGACGCCGCAGGGCAACCGCCTGACGCGCGCCGGCGCCTTCATGCTCTCGGCCGAGGGCGAGCTGGTGAACGCCGATGGCCACCGCGTCCTCGACGACGGCGAGGCGCCCATCGCCCTGCCGCCGGGCACACGCAGCATCGGCGTGGGCACCGACGGGACGATCTCGGCCGATGGCCAGCCGGTCGGCCGCGTGGGGGTGTTTGACCAGCCCGACCGGTCCAGGCTGACGCATGAGGGCGGGACGCTGTTCTCGGCCGAAGGCGCGGCCCCGGTGCAGGATGCCGTTGTGCGGCAGGGTTTTCTTGAAGAATCCAACGTCAATCCGGTGCTGGAAATCGCCCGCATGATCGAGGTGCAGCGCGCCTATGAACTGGGCCAGTCCTTTCTTGATGGCGAGGATCAGCGCATCCGCTCGGCCATCACCGCCACAACCCGCTGACAGGTGCCGAAATGAGAGCATTGCAGATCGCCGCAACGGGCATGGCCGCCCAGCAGACGCGGGTCGAGGTGATTTCACAGAACCTCGCGAACATGTCCACAACCGGCTATAACGCCCGCCGGGCGGAATTCGCGGATCTCGCCTATCAGCAGGTGACGCGCCCCGGCACCATCGCCGCCGCCGACGGAACCATGGTTCCCGCGGGTGTCCAGATGGGCCTGGGGGTGCGCCCGACCGCGGTGTCGATCACGCTGGCCCAGGGCACGCTCAGCGCCACGAACGGCGATCTGGACCTGGCGATCGACGGATACGGCTATCTCGAGGTGACGCTGCCCTCGGGAAGCTCGGCCTATACCCGCGACGGCGGGCTGAAACGGTCGGCCGAGGGGCAGATCGTGACCTCGGACGGCTATCCAGTCGTGCCCGGCATCACCATCCCGCCCGAGGCGCGCAGCGTCTCGATCAGCGCCTCGGGTGAGGTGAACGCCTATTTCGACGGACAGGTCGAGCCACAGAACCTGGGCCAGATCACGCTGGCCAGCTTTGTCAACGAAAAGGGCCTTGAGGCGACCGGCTCGAACCTGTTCCTCGAAACGCCGGCCTCGGGCGCTCCGATGGTGGGCACGCCGGGCGAGCAGGGGCTGGGCACGCTGCGGCAGGGTTATCTCGAGGAAAGCGCGGTCGATCCGGTGCGCGAGATATCGGAACTGATCAAGGCGCAGCGGGGATACGAGCTGAACTCCAAGGTCATCACCGCCGTGGACCAGATGCTCGGCGCAACGGTGCAGGTGCGCTGATGCATTGGCTCGTCCTGATCCTGGCGCTGCTGCCGCTGTCCGTCGCCGCGGACGAGATCACGGCCGCGCAAACCCTGCCCGCCGGCACCGTGCTGACCGAGGCTGACCTGATCGTCCGCACCAGCGCCGAGGCTGGCCTGACGCCGGCCGACGCCGTGGGCAGGCAACTGCGCATCGCCGTCTATGAAGGCCGGCCCATCACTCGCAGCCAACTGGCCGCCCCGACCCTCGTGGCCCGCAACCAGCTGGTCACGCTTGCCTACGAACACGCCGCCCTGCGGATCGAGACCGAAGGCCGCGCGCTTGGCGCGGGCGGGGAAGGCGACGTGATCCGCGTCATGAACCTGAGCTCGCGGGCGACGCTGACCGCCCGCATCAACGCCGACGGCTCTGTATCCGTCGCCCAGCGCTGAAGGATTCGCGCATGAAGACCACTGCCCGCCACCGCGCCGCACTGACCTGCTGCGCCCTGCTGACCGCTACCGCCTGCGGGCGCGTGTCCGAAGCGACCCGCGTGCCCGCGATGAGCGAGCCGCACGCGACCCGCGAGTTCCAGGCGATGGCCGAGCCCGTGGTCGAGGTGCCCGGCCGCGTGCGCCCCGACAGCGTCGCCTCGCTATGGACGGGCGAGCAGATGTCTCTGGTCAGCGACCGGCGCGCCCGGCAGCGCGGCGACATCCTGACCGTCGTGATCGAGATCGACGACAAGGCCGAGATCCAGAACAGCTCGGGCCGCTCGCGCAGCGCCTCGGACAGCGTGGGCATCCCGCAGATGATCGGGATTCCCCAGCGCGCCGACGAGGTGATGCCCAAGGGGGCGAGCTTTGCCGATCTGGCATCGGCCAAGGGCGCCTCGACCTACAAGGGGTCGGGCAACATCTCGCGGCGCGACAAGGTCACGCTGCGCGTTGCGGCGACGGTCATCGACAAGCTGCCCAACGGCGTTCTGCATATCGAGGGCAGCCAGCAGGTGCGCGTCAATTACGAGGTGCGCGACCTGACCATCAGCGGCTTCGTGCGGCCCGCAGACATCAGCCGCGAAAACGAGGTTTCCTATGACCGTGTTGCGGGTGCCCGGATCAGCTATGGGGGCCATGGGCAGATCAGCGACGTGCAGCAGCCGCGCTATGGCCAGCAGCTTGCCGATATCGTGCTTCCATACTGAGGACGGGCCATGATCCGCAAACTCGTTCCGGCTTTTCTGGCTCTGGCGGCCTTTCTGGGCGGGGCCGCGGCCGGCGACATGCTGAAGGCGCCGGGGCCTGCCTCCGCCGAGGGCCAGGACAAGGCCGCTGAGCATTCGGCAGACCAGGCCGATGCGCCGGGCGCGGGGGCCGCCCCTGCAGAGGCGGCTGCCCCTGCGGCCCACGCGCCGGCCGCCCCACCGGCCGCCGAAAGCGCCGGCCATGGCGGCGGCGGCCATGGCGCAAGCGCCGGCAGCAGCCCGGCATGGTTCAAGTTTCCCCAGCAATTCTTCGTTCCGATCCTGCATGATGGCCAGCTTGACAGCACGATGATCCTGTCGCTCTCGCTCGAGATGCCCGAGGGCGACAGGGAAACGGTCAACGCGCATGAGCTGAAGCTGCGCGACGGGCTGCTGCGGCAGCTGCTGATCCGTGCGAATACCGGCGGCTTCGACGGCAATTTCACCGCCGAGCCGCAGTTGCGCGCATTGCGGGCAGAGCTGCTGGCCACCGCGCAAGGCATCGTTCCCGCCATCACCGGCATCCTGATAGAGGACATTGCCCGGCAGGAACGATAGAGCGCCCCGCATTGCCGCCCTGCCGAAACAGGGATGTCAAACCGGCTGCTTTGCCCTCACCTTCAGCGACAAGACAGGCCCTCTCTTGCCCAAGGCGGCTTCCGCCGGGGTGTGGGTAAAGGACAAGGGTGCGGATACCCGAGAAGGAAACAGGCAAAGCGGCAGCGCCAGCGGCACCGGCAGCGGCAGCGGCTAAGAAGCCAAAAACACGGATGGAAAGGCAAGAATGGCCGGATCCTGGCGCCATGACCATGCGCCAGGGGCAAGCGCCGTCGCCAAGCTTGTTTCGCGCCGGTGCGCACCGCACACCGGCAGAACCGCCGGTGGCTGCGGCGCAGGGCGCAGGTGCTTTTTGGGGGTGCCGCATGGCGATCAAGAACGGTCCCGGCGGAGGATGGCGCATCGGAGCCGTCCTGAGGGACTTTGCCCGCGACGGGCTGCCAGGACGGTAGGCGGGGCGCCTGGCAGAAACGGGAAAGGACCGGGGCTTTTGTGCAGGGGTGATCTGTTTCGTGTTTGCTGACACGCGCAAGGACGATGACGGTTTCACCGCGTTTGTGCACAGGCGCTTCTATCCCGGCCAGCATCCTTAGGATCGGTGGGGCAGCAGGATCGTCCCCTCGTCATGCAGCACAACCGCCATCGCATGGGCGGAACAAGGGGGACGTTGCTGCCGTGCCGGCGGCCATCTGCTGTCATCATTGGGGCGGCGGCCTGATTGCCCCTGAGGATGAGCCATGATGGTCTGGCCCGAGCCGCGGCGCAGCCGGCAGGATGAAAGCCGATCCCTTTGCTGCACAATCCGGTGGTGGCGGTCGGCGGAATGGCATGGCCCTCTTGCCGCAACGATCAGCCTCTTGGGCAAAGGCACGGGCTTTCAGGCGCGCTGCAAGGCGCCTCGCGCCCCTATCTCGCCCCCGCCCCGCCCCTAAGGCGTCCGGCGGCCGCAGCGGCCAGCAGCGCCGCCGTTCCCATGCGGGTCTGGCGATAAAGGCCGAGGCGCATGAACTCGGCCGCCATGCTCGCCCCCCCATCCCCAGCGCGGCGCCAAAGCGGCGCAGCAGCGCCCGGTTTTCCCCGGTCAGCAGCTCCGCAGCGCCGGACAGCGCATGGGCATTGGCCCGCAGCCATCCGCCGTAATCGCCCCGCCCCAGCCCCTGCAGCCGGGCCAGCATGGCGCGGGCCGTGTCGTTCCGGCCCATCACGTTGCCCGGATGCTGGCGATAAAGCACCGTCTGCGCGGGATCGCGGATGACCTGCCCGCCCGCCCCGGCGATCATCTGATAGCTCCACCAGTCATGCGAGATGACCGAGGCGGCCGCGGCCGCAGGGGCGCCGGCGGCAAGCAGCGCCGCCCCTTGCGGGTTCACCAGCATGGTATTGCCGGGGGTGCATGCCTGCACCAGGGCATTGCGAAAGGACGGTGCCCTGCGATACAGCGGCGCCGGGCAAAGCGGGCGCAGCGTCTGGTCGCAGATCGTGGTCCGCGTGACATGCAGGGCGGGGCCGTCCAGCCCCCCCAGCGCCCGGACCCCGCGCGACAGGCGGTCGGACAGCCAGACATCATCCTGATCGCAGAAGGCAAACCCCTCGCCCGGCTGCACGGCGCCAATCAGCGACAGGAAATTGCGCGTGGCACCGGCCCGCGGCCCGTCGATCAGGCTGATGTCGCGTCCGGGGTGTTCAAGCGCGAAGCGGGTGACCGCCTCGGCTGTGCCGTCAGTGGATCCGTCGTCCGAAACGACCAGCCGCCAATGCCGATACTCCTGCCCGGCCAGGCTGGCCAGCTGGGCCGCGATGAAGGGCGCGCCATTGCGCGCGGCAAGCAGGATGGCGATCCGAATGGGGCTGGGGGGCATGGGAAAAGCATAGGGCCACTGGCCCGCCCTGACCAGTGCCGTGCCGCCCTGACCGATGCCGTGCCGGGAGGAAGGCAAGGCCTTGCCCGGAAACCAAGGGCCACCCCGGCCAGGCGGCCTGTGGTGCCGCACAGGCCGGGCCCGGCTTGACCGGCCGATCAGGCGCCCTTGCGACCGGCCTCTGACCGCCGAGGCTTGCGCCCGCCCTTCGGGGACAAAGGCGAGCGGAACATCCGCCGCGCATGCGCTGTCCCGCAGGGGCGATGCGGACACCCGGTCCGGCTTCGTGTTTCAAGACCCAAAGGCGAAACAGCCGGTGGCCGTTCAAGCAGCCGCCCCCCCCGCGCCGGAAATGGCCGCCGGTCAGCCCTGCGGCGGTGCTGCCTGCCGGCCCGCGGCCACCCGCAAGGCGCGGCCTCTCGCACCGGCAGGGGCAGGCGGCCGCGCCGCCTCGATCACAAGGCGGCGCCCTGCGGGAAAAGCCGGCCCTCCTGCCGATGCGATCTGTGCCCAGCGGGCATGGGTCGCAATGGGCTGCCACGGCCCGCCCATCCGCGCCGCTGCACGGCCCGGCCTGTCCGCGCCGCTGCGCGAGCCGGGCACCCGCCGTGGCGGGGCGATCTCAGACCAGCCGGCCGTGGCAGTTCTTGAACCGCTCGCCCGACCCGCAAGGGCAGGGATCGTTGCGCGAGGGATCGCCCCAGGTCGCCGGGTCCGATTCGTCAAAGCCGGGGGCGGCGGCGGTGACCGCGCCGCCTTCGGCCTCGACATGCTCTGCCTCGATCGGGGGCTGGGCCGCCAGCTGTGCCTGATACTGGCGCAGCATCTCCTCGCGCTCGGCATCGGTCAGCGGGCGGATGCGGGCAAGGTTCTGCGTCACCTCGCCGCGCAGCCCGTCCAGCAGGTTCTCGAACAGCTGGAAGCTCTCGGTCTTGTATTCCGCCAGCGGGTCGCGCTGCGCATAGCCGCGAAAGCCGACGACCGAGCGCAGATGTTCCAGCGTGACCAGATGTTCGCGCCACTTGCCATCGATCTGCTGCAGGATCACCTGCTTTTCGATCTGTGCCATCTGCTCGCGGCCGAACTGCTCGGCCTTCTGCTCCATATAGCCGTCGGTCGCCTCGCGGATGCGTTCGGCGATGATGTCGCGGTCCACCCCATCCTCGGCCGCCCAGTCGGCGATCGGCAGGTCCATGTTCAGCCGCTCGATGACGGCGGCATGCAGCCCGGCGCTGTCCCACTGTTCGGCATAGGCCTTTTCGGGCAGGAACTGGTCGATCAGATCGTCGATGACCTGATGGCGCATATCGGCGGCTATGTCGCCGACATCCTCGGATTCCATGATCTCGCGGCGCTGCGAAAAGATCGCCTTGCGCTGGTCGTTCATCACGTCGTCGAATTTCAGCAGCTGCTTGCGGATGTCGAAGTTGCGCCCCTCGACCTTGGCCTGGGCGCGTTCCAGCGAACGGTTCACCCAAGGGTGAACGATCGCCTCGCCCTCTTTCATGCCCAGGCGCGAGAGCACCGCGTCCAGCCGCTCGGACCCGAAGATGCGCATCAGGTCATCCTCGAGCGACAGGAAGAACAACGAGCGCCCCGGATCGCCCTGGCGGCCAGACCGGCCGCGCAGCTGGTTGTCGATCCGCCGGCTTTCATGGCGTTCGGTGGCCAGCACGAACAACCCGCCCGCATCCAGCACCGTCTGCTTGTCGGCGGCATGTTCCGCCTCGATCCGGGCGCGCAGCTCGTCGGGGTTGGCTTCGGGGTTTGCGGCCAGGGCCTGCATCACCTTCATCTCGACATTGCCGCCCAGCTGGATGTCGGTGCCGCGGCCGGCCATGTTGGTGGCGATGGTCACGGCGCCGGGCTTGCCCGCCTCGGCGACGATATAGGCCTCCTGCTCGTGCTGGCGGGCGTTCAGGACGTTATGGGGGATGCCCTCGGCAGCAAGCATGCCCGACAGCATTTCCGATTTCTCGATCGAGGTCGTCCCCACCAGCAGCGGCTGGCCCTTGGCATGCGCTTCCCTGATGGCCTCGATAACGGCGGCATATTTCTCGGCCGCGGTGCGATAGACGCGGTCGTGTTCGTCAAGGCGCTGGATGGGCCTGTTTGTCGGCACCTCGACCACGCCCAGCTTGTAGATCTCAAAGAATTCCTCGGCCTCGGTCGCCGCGGTGCCGGTCATGCCGCCCAGCTTGTCGTAAAGGCGGAAATAGTTCTGGAAGGTCACGCTGGCGAGCGTCACGTTCTCGGGCTGGATCTCGACCCCTTCCTTGGCCTCGATCGCCTGGTGCAGCCCGTCCGACAGGCGGCGGCCGGCCATCATGCGGCCGGTGAATTCGTCGATCAGCACCACCTCGCCGTCCTTGACGACATAGTTCTGGTCGCGCCGGAACAGCTTGTGCGCGCGCAGGGCCTGGTTGGCGTGGTGGACGATGGTGGTCGATTCGGGATCATAGAGGGTCTGCCCCTCAGGCAGGATGCCGGCGGCGTGAAGCCGCCGCTCCATGAACTCGTTACCGTCCTCGGTGAAGGTGGCGTTGCGGGTCTTCTCGTCCAGCTTGTAATGCGCCTCGGTCAGTTCAGGCACGATCGCGTCCAGCAGCTTGTAAAGGTCGCTGCGGTCCTGGCTTGGCCCCGAGATGATCAGCGGCGTGCGCGCCTCGTCGATCAGGATCGAATCAACCTCGTCCACGATGGCGAAGAAATGCCCGCGTTGGGTCATTTCCTCGATGCTGCCCTTCATGTTGTCGCGCAGATAGTCAAAGCCCAGCTCGTTGTTCGTGGCATAGGTCACGTCGGCGCGATAGGCGTCGCGCTTTTCCTGATCGGGCTGGAAGGGGTAGACAACGCCCGTGGTCATCCCCAGCTGGGCGAACACCTTGCCCATCCATTCGGCGTCACGCTTGGCCAGATAGTCGTTGACGGTGACGACATGGACGCCCTTGCCGGCCAGCGCGTTCAGATAGGCGGGGAAGGTGGCAACCAGCGTCTTGCCCTCGCCCGTCTTCATTTCGGCGATGTTGCCCTGGTGGAGGAAGATGCCGCCCATCAGCTGCGTGTCGAAGGCGCGCAGGCCCAGCGCCCGGCGCGCGCCCTCGCGGCAGTTGGCGAAGGCCTCGGGCAGCAGCGCATCAAGGCTTTCGCCCGACTGCGCGCGGCCCTGCAGCTCGCGCGTCTTGCCGATCAGGTCGGCGTCGGACATCGCCTGGAACTGCGGCTCGAGCGCGTTGATGCGCGCCACCAGCGGGCGGACGGATTTCACCTTGCGATCATTGGGGGTGCCAAAGATCGATCTTGCCAGATTGCCGATGCCGAGCATGTCGTCCTGTCTGGTTGAGCGCAGGGGCATCCGCCCACTTGCCCCCACCAGCGGCCTTGCCCTATCACGAGGCCTGAAAACCGGCAGCAGGGCGCGCATTTTCGGTTGCGCCGGATGTAGGCCCCGCCCGACCCACTGTCAACGCTCGCCCCCCGGCGCTGTCGGGGCATCTGGCGCCATCCGAAAGGACACCCCTCCGATGTTCAGACCCACCCTGGCGCTGGCCGCCGCCCTGACGGCGGCCTTGCCGGCGCTGGCCCAGACCCCTGCGCCCGCCCCCGCCCCTGCGCCCGCCCCCGCGACCGGGGCGCCGCGCGCCGACACGGTGGTGGCAAGCGTCAATGGCGAGGCGATCACCCTTGGCCAGATGATCGCCGCCAAGGAAGGGATGCACGAGGGCGCGGCAGCCCTGCCCGCCAGCGCGCTGTGGGATCTGATGCTGGACCAGATGATCAGCCAGACGGCCGTGGCGCAGGTTCAGGCGCAATCCCCGACCCAGCGCGACAAGGCGATGCTGGAGCTGGATCGCCGGTCCTACCTGTCGGGCGCCGCGCTGGAACGGATCGCCGCGGCCGAGCCGGGCGAGGCCGAACTGCATGCCGCCTATGACGCCGTCTTTGGCGCCGAAAAGGCCGCCAAGGTCGAATACAGCGCCTCGCACATCCTCGTGAACACCGAGGAGGAAGCCAAGGCGATCGAAAGCGAACTGGCCAAGGGCGCCGATTTCGCCAAGCTGGCCGAGGAGAAATCCACCGACAACAGCAGCGCGAACAAGGGCGATCTGGGCTGGTTCACGCCCGACATGATGGTCAAGCCCTTTGCCGATGCCGTAGTCGCGCTCAAGAAGGGCGAGGTTTCCGCCCCCGTCCAGTCGCAGTTCGGCTGGCATGTCATCCGGCTGAACGATACCCGCACCCAGGTCGCCCCGGCCTTCGAGACGATCCGCGATCAGCTGGCCATGCAGGTCCGCCGCCAGCGGGTCGAGGCCGAGATCAGAAAGCAGGTCGCTGCCGCCAAGGTCGAAAAGACGCCCGGCATCGACCCTGCGGTCATCAACAAGACAGAACTGCTGGACAAGTGATCATGGCCAAGTCCGACAAGAAAGCCGCTGACAAGGCCGACAAGGCCGCCCGGAAAGCCGCCAAGGCTGACAAGCGGGACGGAAAAGCCGCCAAGGTGGAAAAGCAGGACGGCAAAGCCGCCAAGGCGAAAAAGGCGGCGCCTGAATCCCTCAAGGCCGAAAAGGCGGCGGCGAAATCCGTCAACGCGGAAAAAGGCGGCAAGGCCGGCAAGAAAGCGGCCAAGGCGGACCAGAAGGCAGCGAAAAAGCCCCTTCCCGTCTCGCCCTTGGCCCCTGCCGCCTTCCCCGAGCTGCCCGTGATCGAAGGCGTGGCCTTCGCGGCAGGGGCGGCGGGGATCAAGTATCAGGGCCGCACCGATGTCATGCTGGTGCATCTGGCGCCAGGCACCAGCATCGCGGGCGCGTTCACCCGTTCGTCCACCCGCGCCGCCTGCGTGCTGGATTGCCAGGACAAGCTGCGGGGCACCCAGGACACCGCGGGCGGGGCAGCGATCATCGTCAATTCGGGCAATGCCAACGCCTTTACCGGGGCCGAAGGCCAGCGCAGCGTCGATGCCGTGACGGGCGCGGTCGCCCAGGCCCTGGGGGTGCCGACGCGGCGGGTATTTTCCTCCTCCACCGGCGTGATCGGAGAGCCGCTGCCCGCCGGCAGGATCGTCGGCATCGTCGATGAGCTGAGCGCCGGGCTGGATGCAGGCGGCATAGCCGCGGCAGCCCGCGCGATCATGACCACCGACACCTTCCCCAAGGGCGCCTCGGCCGAAATCGAGGCGGACGGCGGGGCCATCCGCATCGCCGGCATCGCCAAGGGCTCGGGGATGATCGCGCCCGACATGGCGACGATGCTGGTTTATCTGTTCACCGATGCCGCGATCGAACCGGCGCTGCTGCAGCGTATCCTGTCCGCGCAGATGGACGAAACCTTCAACGCCATCACGGTGGACAGCGACACCTCGACCTCGGACGCGCTGATCCTTGCGGCGACGGGCCGCTCGGCGGCTGCGCCGATCACCGATCTGCGCTCGCGCACCGGCCGGGCCTTTGCAGCGGCGCTGCGGGGCGTGATGCTGGACCTGGCCCAGCAGGTCGTCCGCGACGGCGAGGGCGCGACCAAACTCGTCGAGGTTCAGGTGACGGGCGCTGCCAGCACGGCCGATGCGCACCGTGTCGCCATGGCCATCGCCAACAGCCCGCTGGTCAAGACCGCCATCGCCGGCGAGGACGCCAATTGGGGCCGCGTCGTGGCCGCGGTGGGAAAGTCGGGCGCCCAGGCCGACCGGGACCGGCTGTCGATCCGCTTTGGCGACATGATCGTGGCCCAGGACGGCTGGCGTGCGCCCGGCTATGACGAGGCTGCTGCCAGCGCCTATATGAAGCGCGACAGCCTGGTTCTTGCCGTGGATCTCGGGATCGGGCGCGGCGCGCGGACGGTGTGGACCTGCGATCTGACGCATGGCTACATCGACATCAACGCCGATTATCGTTCGTGACCGGGAACGCCGCGACCCGAAAGGGCAGGCGCCTGCTGCTGGTTGCGGCGGTGGCGCTGATCGACGGCGAAGGGCGGGTGCTGCTGGCGCAGCGCCCGCCCGGCAAGCCCCTGGCGGGCCTGTGGGAGTTTCCGGGCGGCAAGGTCGAGGCGGGCGAGACGCCCGAAGCGGCCCTGATCCGCGAGCTGGGCGAAGAACTTGGCATCGAAACCTGGGACAGCTGCCTTGCGCCGCTGACCTTTGCCAGCCATGCCTATGCCGATTTTCACCTGCTGATGCCCCTGTTCGCCTGCCGCCGCTGGCAGGGGATCGTGCAGCCGCGCGAGGGGCAGGCATTGGCCTGGGTCCGGGCGGCCGAACTGTCGCGCTATCCGATGCCGCCGGCTGACCTGCCGCTTGTCCCGATCCTGCGCGACTGGCTTTGAGCCGGCCAGGATGTGGCGCATTTGTGTCATTTATGCCATTTAAGCGGGCATTAGGGGGATTTCCTTAACCCCTGGGTAGTTTTTCCCCTTTAATGATCATGTGGCCGCAAGATGCGGGCCACAACGAGGGGAGGAACAGATGATTCGCACGATCACGGTAGGCAGCTGCATTTCCGTCCAAGGGATGTTTGAACGCGATATGGGCAACGGCCAGATCGCCGTCCGTGTCGGGGAACAGACCTATATCGGCAAGGCTGTCAGCCGCTGACCCGATCAGGGGGGCGGTGCCTCAACCGCCGCTGCAAAAGGCAGGCCCGACCGCGCATCCGCCCTTGCGGCGCGGCCGGGCCGCCGCCGAACCGTGCCGCGCGATGACAGACGCCGCTCAGCAACCCAGCCCATCCGCAGGACCGCTGTGCCAGCGCAGAAAAACGGCGCGTTCCGAAAGAAACGCGCCGCCATCCAGCCTCTGATCCAGGTGGATCAGAGCCGCCGTTCGACCTCTTCGCGTTCGAAGATCTCGATGACATCGCCCTTGCGGATATCGTCGTAATTCTCGAACGCCATGCCGCATTCCTGCCCCGACTGCACTTCGCGGACCTCGTCCTTGAAGCGCTTGAGCGTCTTGAGCGTGCCTTCGTGGATCACCACGTTGTCGCGCAGCAGGCGCACCCCGGCAGAGCGGCGCGCCACGCCCTCGGTGACAAGGCAGCCAGCCACGTTGCCCACCCCGGTGACGCGGAAGACTTCCCTGATCTCGGCATAGCCGATGAAGTTCTCGCGCACCTCGGCCTTGAGCATCCCCGAGGCCGCTGCCTTGATGTCATCCACCAGGTCGTAGATGATCGAGTAGTAGCGGATCTCGACGCCCTTCTGCGCGGCGGAACCGCGCGCCGGCGCATTGGCGCGGACGTTGAAGCCGATGACCGGCGCGCCCGACGCCTCGGCCAGGCCGATGTCGGATTCGGTGATCGCGCCGACGCCGGAATGCAGCACGCGCACCCGCACCTCGTCGTTGCCGACCTTTTCCAGCGCCTGAACGATCGCCTCGGCCGAACCCTGCACGTCGGCCTTTACCACCACCGGCAGTTCGGCGACATTCTCGTCAGCCTTGGCCTTGGCCATCAGTTCCTGCAGCGTGGTCGCCGCGCCGGCAGCCGCGCGTTTGTCCTTGGCCGCCTGGATGCGGTAATCAGCGATCTCGCGGGCCTGCGCCTCGGTCTCGACGACGTTCAGCACGTCGCCCGCCTCGGGCGTGCCCGACAGGCCCAGCACCTCGACCGGAACGGACGGACCTGCCTCGGCGATCCGCTCGCCGCGGTCGTCGATCAGGGCGCGCACCTTGCCCCACTGTTCGCCGACGACAAAGATGTCGCCCTGCTTCAGCGTGCCGTGCTGGACCAGAACGGTCGCCACCGGGCCGCGGCCCACGTCCAGCTTGGCCTCGATCACGGCGCCTTGGGCCGCGCGCTGAGGGTTGGCCCTGAGTTCGAGGATCTCGGCCTGAAGGGCAATCGCCTCGAGCAGCGCGTCAAGGCCCTGGCCGGTCTGGGCGGAAACCTCGACATCCTGCACGTCGCCCGACATCGCCTCGACGACGACCTCGTGCTGCAGCAGATCGGTGCGCACTTTCTGGGGGTTGGCGGTCGGCTTGTCGATCTTGTTGATCGCCACGATCATCGGCACGTTGGCGGCCTTGGCGTGGTTGATCGCCTCGATCGTCTGCGGCATGACCGCGTCATCGGCAGCGACGACCAGCACGACAATATCGGTGACATTCGCGCCCCGCGCCCGCATCGAGGTGAAGGCGGCGTGGCCCGGCGTGTCGAGGAAGGTCAGCACCGCCCCGGCATCCGTCGTCACCTGATAGGCGCCGATATGCTGGGTGATGCCGCCCGCCTCTCCCGACACGACATTCGCATGGCGGATCTTGTCCAGCAGCGAGGTCTTGCCATGATCGACATGGCCCATGATGGTGATGATGGGCGGGCGCGGCTGCAGATCCTCGGCCCTGTCCTCGACCGTGTCGATGACCTGCTCGACATCCGCATCGGACACGCGCACCGCCTTGTGGCCGAATTCCTCGATCACCAGTTCGGCGGTATCGGCGTCGATGGTCTGGTTGGCGGTAACCATCATGCCCATCCGCATCAGCGACTTGATGACATCCGTCACCCGTTCGGCCATGCGGTTGGCCAGTTCGCTGACAACGATGGTTTCGGGCAGCTGCACATCGCGCACCTGCTTTTCAGCGCGCGCCGACTGGCCCATCGCCTTGGCGCGGGCTTTTTCCTGCTTGCGCTTCATCGCGGCAAGGCTGCGTACGCGCCCGCCTTCACCCGACAGCGCCTGGGTGACGGACAGGCGGCCCGTGCGGCGGTTCTCGTCCGCCTTGGCCTTGGCCTTGGCATCGCTGTCCCCGCCCGTGTCGCGGCGGTCGCGGTCAGTGCGGCGGGGGCCGGTGGCAACGCCCGGCTTTTCGGCACGCGCGGCGGCGGCCTCGGCCGCGGCACGGTCGGCAGGCGCGGTGCGTTCGGCAGGCTTGGCGGTAACCTCGGCCTTTTTCTGGGCGCGCAGCTCGGCCTCGCGGGCGCGGCGGGCATCCTCTTCGGCCTTGGCCTTCAGCGCCTCTTCGCGCTCGCGTTCCTCGCGTTCCTTGGCTTCGATCTCGGCGCGGCGACGGTCGCGCTCTTCCTCGCGGGCCTTTTCCTCGGCGGCGCGGCGGGCATTATCCTCGGCCTCGCGGGCCTTGGCGGCGGCAAGCGCCTTGAGCCGGCGCTCCATCTCGGCTTCGGTGATCCCGGCCGGACGCTTGGAGGGGTCCGAGGCAACGGCCGCGGGCGAATTGGGACGCGGCACGGCGCCGCCGGGCGCAGCGCCCGGCTTGGGCACCACGACGCGCTTGCGCTTGGTCTCGACCACCACGTTATGCGTGCGCCCGTGGCTGAAGCTCTGCTTCACCTGTCCCGGCCGACCCGCGCCGCCGCCCAGACCCAGGGGTTTCTTTCCGTCTTTATCGCTCATCCGTTCCCGCATCCCTTTCGGCAGCCGAACTGCCACCGTGCCCGCGCAGACCATCCAGTCTGCTGGCGTCCCTGATTACCTTGTCGGTCAGGCCCCCCGGCGCGAGCGCGCTGTGTATGACATGATCGCGCCCGAAAGCCAAACCGATTTCGGACGCCGTCAGGCATCCGAACCAGCGCCCGCCCGGCGGCGTCCACAGCTTGCCCTTGCCCCGGTCCGATCCGTCGCTGGCCTGCAGCAGCACCCTGGCCTTGCCGTCGGCCAGCCAGCCCTTGACCTTCTCGAACCCCGCGACGGCATCGCCGGCCTTGCGGGCAAGTGACAGCAGATCGACCACCCGCCGGGCCAGGCCCGCCTCGATGCCGTCGATCAGGCCCTCGTCGGCCCTGACATGGGCCTTTGCCCCGCGCGAGAAAAGGCCCTTGAGGACCGCTTTTTCAAGAATTGCGCGATCGGCCGTGACCCAGAAGCCGCGGCCCGGCAGTTTTTCGGCCAGATCGGGCACGACCAGGCCATCGGGCGCTGCGACAAAGCGGATCAGGCCGCCCTTGGGCTGAACCTCGCCCGTGACGAGACAGCGCCGTTCCGGCGGTGCCTCGCGGTCCTTTTCACGACCTCCACGCGTCAAGAAGGGTCCGGGGCGTTACACCCCGGCCTCCTCGGTCGGGGCGGCTTCGTCCTCGGGCGCGGGGTGCAGCTCGTCGGGATCGACCCAGCCCAGCATGACGCGCGCGGTCATCACCATGTCCTGCGCCTGTTCCAGCGTGATGCCGAAGGGTTCGAGCAGGCCGTCATCCTTGACGCGCTGGCCGTCCTGGGTCGTCCAGCCGCCCGCCAGTTCCCAATCGGCGCAGGTGGCGAAATCCTCGAGCGTCCTGACGCCGTCCTTGGCCAGCGCCTCGACCATCTGGGCGGTCAGGCCCTCGAACTCGATCAGGCTGTCCTCGGCACCCAGGGCGCGCGCATTCTCAAGCGCGGCGCGGGCCGCGGCCTCGATATGGTCGCGGGCGCGGGCCTGCAGCTCCTCGGCCGTGCCCTCGTCCACGCCCTCGATCGCCAGCAGCTCGTCAAGGTCGACATAGGCGACCTCCTCAAGATTGGTGAAGCCCTCGGCAACCAGCAGCTGGGCAAAGAACTCGTCCAGATCCAGCGTGTCCATGAACAGCTGGGTGCGGGTGTTGAACTCGGCCTGGCGGCGCTTGGATTCCTCTTCTTCCGTCAGGATATCGATGTCGAGGCCGGTCAGCTGGCTGGCCAGCCGCACGTTCTGCCCGCGCCGGCCGATTGCCAGGGACAGCTGTTCCTCGGGCACGACAACCTCGATGCGGTTGGCGCCTTCCTCGTCGATGACGACCTTGGCGACCTCGGCCGGCTGCAGCGCGTTCACCAGGAAGGTGGCCTGATCCTCGGACCAGGGGATGATGTCGATCTTTTCGCCCTGCAATTCGCCCACCACGGCCTGCACGCGGCTGCCGCGCATGCCCACGCAGGCGCCGACCGGGTCGATCGAGCTGTCATAGGAAATCACCGCGATCTTGGCGCGCGATCCCGGATCACGGGCGCAGGCCTTGATCTCGATCACGCCGTCATAGATTTCCGGCACTTCCATCTTGAACAGCTCGGCCATGAACTGCGGATCGGTGCGCGACAGGAAGATCTGCGGGCCGCGCGCCTCGCGGCGCACGTCCTTGACATAGGCGCGGATACGGTCGTTGGGCCGATAGCTTTCGCGGCCGATCTTTTCGTTACGGCGCAGGATCGCCTCGCCCCGGCCGATATCGACGATGATGTTGCCGTATTCCTCGCGCTTGACGATGCCGTTGATGATCGTGCCGGCACGGTCGCGGAACTCTTCATACTGGCGGTCGCGCTCGGCCTCGCGCACGCGCTGCAGGATCACCTGCTTGGCCGACTGGGCGGCGATCCGCCCCAGCTCGACCGGCGGAACGGTTTCCTCGAACACGTCGCCCGGCTGGGGGCCGCCGGCGAAATCCTCGATCCGTTCGCCGCCGCGGCTCCAGAACCTGGCAGGGTCGCGCGATTTCTCGAAATAGGGGCGCGCCTGGTCCGGGGTGAACTGGGCCTGATAGTTTTCCAGCTCCGCCTCGTCCACGACGGTGCGCACACGGGTAAAGACCGCATTGCCCGTCTTGCGGTCGATCACCACGCGGATGTCCATTTCCGAGCCATAGCGCGACTTGGCTGCACGGGCGAGGCTGTCCTCCATCGCCTCGATCACCAGACCGGGGTCGATCATCTTTTCCCGCGCGACCGCCTCGGCGGTCTGCAACAGCTCAAGCTGGTTGGCAGAGGTGATGGCCATAATCACTCCTTGTCGTCGTCGGCGTCGTCATCGTCGCCGGAATAGGTCACGATCTCGTCGAACTGGTCGTCATCGGCGGCGCCGGCCCCGCGCCTGTCGCCGATGCCCGCGCCTGCCTCGGCGCCGGGCGGCAGGGTGCCGGCCTCCTTGCGTTCCTTGAGCATCAGGGCGATCAGCTCATCCGTCAGCAGCAGCTTGGCATCGGACAGCAGGTCGAAATTGAGCCCGATGGTCACGGTCTCGCCCCGCTCCTCGATGTTCAGCAACACCTCGCTGCCGTCAACGCCCGCCAGCACCCCCTTGAAGCGCTTGCGCCCGTCGATGGGCTGGCTGGTTTCCAGCCGCGCGTCATACCCCTCGAAGGTGGCGAAATCCTTGAGCCGCGTCAGCGGCCGGTCGATGCCGGGGCTGGACACCTCGAGATGGTAGGCGTCCTCGAGCGGGTCCTCGACATCCAGCACCGCACTGACCGCGACAGAGATGGCGCCGCAGTCATCGACATTGATGCCGCCCTCAGGCCGGTCAGCCATGATCTGCAGCGTCGCTGTCTTGCCCCCCTGCAGGCGCAGGCGGACGAGTTCATAGCCCAAGCCCTCGATCACCGGCTGGATGATCTCGGCCAGGCGGCGGTCTATGGCGGTTTTGGCGATAAGGTCGGTCATTGTCCGATCCCAGAAATGAAAAACGGGCCGTCAGCGGCCCGTGCGTCGATCCGGTGGGACAGGGGGTGGAAGCCTGCGCCGCATTGACCTTCATATAGGGTGGCCGGGCTGGCAGCGCAAGGAAAAAGCGGCGGGCCTGAGGGAGGGGCCGCGGCCCGCGCGCAAAGGGGCGGCCCGCAGGGTGCGCCTCTTCCTTTCAGGGTGATGTCACGAGGCGGGCTGGGGCGCCTTGTCCTGATCCCCGTCCTCATCCTCGGCAATGGCAGGGGGATCCTCGCCGGCCAGGAAGTTGCCGAATTTTTCAAGGCCCGGGATGTGATCGGCCAGAACCCGGATCACCACCAGCATCGGCACCGCAACGACCATGCCCAGCACCGACCACAGCCAGGCCCACAAGGCCACGGTGAGGAACACCACCACCGTATTCAGTTGCAACCGGCGCGAGACGAAATAGGGCGTGATGAACTGTCCCTCGATGGCGGTCAGGCCGAAATACACCCCCCCGACCATCAGCGCCCACCACACGTCGTCGAACACGACCAGCCCCACCACGAACGCGCCGACATAGCCGATCGCCGCCCCGATATAGGGCACATAGTTCAGCAGCGCCGCCGCGATGCCCCACAGCAGCGGCGAGGGCATCCCCAGCGCCCACATCGCCAGCCCCGAGGCCACGCCCAGCCCCACATTGATGATGGTGATGGCACCCAGATAGTTGCCCAGGCTGTTCTCGATCTCGCGCAGGGCCTCATAGGCGGTGCGCTTTTCCTTGAGGGCGCCAAAGCTCTGGACGATCCGCAGGTAAAGCAGATCCCCCGAGGCCAGCAGGAAGAACAGGAAGATCAGGGTGAAGAACAGCTGGCTCACGATGGCCGGACCCATGCTGACCAGCATTTCGGTGACCTGGCTTCCCTGCTGCGGGGCGGTCACCTCGACCTTGAGCTGGCCGGGCGCCGCGGCGGTGGCCTCGACTGTCGGCGCGGGGACGGTCGCGGGCAGCGAGACGGGCGCCCCCAGCCGATCCTCGGGCCGGGTGATGTCCGGGCCGGAGGGGCCGGCGACCGAGGGGGGCGTTCCGGCCGGCGGCGTGATGGCGGTGCTGGTCGCAACCGATTGCCCCGCAGGGTCGGTCGCCACGGTCGTCACCGTCGCCGCGCCCCCGCCAGAACCCGCCAGTTCCTCGATCCCCTTGGCGGCGCGCTCGATTCCGCGGAAGTTCTGGCGGAAATCTTCGTATTTGGCCTTCAGCTTGCGGCTGATCTGGGGCGCGTCCTGGATCAGCTGGCCGGCCGGACCCGAGGCGAACCAGCCCAGGATCGCGATGCCCGCGACGATGCCCAGGACGACGATCCCGGCGGTCGCGCCCGGCGGCACCCCGCGGCGCGTCATCCAGCGCCGGAACGGGACAAAGACGAAGAACAGCAGGATGCCCAGACAGACCGGCATCAGGAAGGCCCGCGCCGTCGCCAGCATCTGGAAGGCCAGGATGATGAAGATGCCGATGATCGCCCAGTTCGCGACCGAAAGGGGCGGCCGGCCCTCGGCCGGAACCGAGGGGAACATGTGCCGGCCAGAGGGCTGACGATCCATCATGCGTGCCTTTCCTGTGCTTCGCAGACACCGGCTGCATCATCAGCGGCGCCGTGGAACGGCAAAGCAAAGGATTGGTTCCCGGCTTTTGCAGGGCAGGCCCCGGCCTGCCCGGCCGGCGCCCCGTCAGGCGGAACGATCCGGGTCAGCCGCGGCCGCAGACGGGCCGGACGCAGCCTCGATCGGCCGGTCGCCCTGCGCGTCGATGATGCGCGAGGGCAGCCCCATCCGGCCCAGCAGTTCAAGGAAGGGGCGCGCGGGCAGTTCCTCGACATTGGCCATGCGCCGCACGTCCCAGGGGCCGCGGGCGATCAGGATCGCCGCCGCGACCGGCGGCACCCCGGCGGTATAGCTGATGCCCTGGCTGCCGACCTCGGCATAGGCGTCGCCGTGGTCGGCCACGTTATAGACGAACACCTCGCCCGGCTGGCCGTCGCGGATGCCCTTGACCAGATCCCCGATGCAGGTCTTTCCCGTGTAATCGGGCGCCAGCGAGGCCGGGTCGGGCAGGACCGCCTTGACCAGCTTCAGCGGCACGACCTCCTGCCCCTCGGCGGTGCGCACGGGCTGTTCGGACAACAGGCCAAGATTCTTCAGCACCGTGAAAACATTGATGTAATGGGCGCCAAAGCCCATCCAGAACCGCACATCCGCCTGCGGATAGCGGGCCGACAGGGAATGCACCTCGTCATGGCCCGACAGATAGGCCGTCTGCCGGCCGACCACCGGCAGGTCCCATTCGCGGCCCACCTCGAACATCGCATTCTCGCGCCATTCGCCGCCCTGCCAGGAATAGACGGTGCCGGTAAACTCGCGAAAGTTGATCTCGGGGTCAAAGTTTGTGGCGAAATACCGCCCGTGCGATCCCGCATTGATGTCCACGATGTCGATCGAGGTGATCTCGTCGAAATATTCGTCCTCGGCCAGCCGCGCATAGGCGTTCACGACGCCCGGATCAAAGCCCGCGCCCAGGATGGCGGTGATCCCCGCCTTTTCAACGGCCTCGCGCCGCTTCCATTCGTAATTGCCATACCAGGGCGGCGTTTCGCAGACCTTGGCCGGATCCTCGTGAATGGCGGTATCGACATAGGCGGCGCCCGCGTCGATGCAGCCTTCCAGCACGCTCATGTTGATGAAGGCGCTGCCGACATTGATGACGATCCGCGCGCCGGTGCGCCTGATGAGATCGGCCACCGCCGCGCTGTCCATCGCGTCCAGCGAATGGGTGGTGATGGTCAGCCCGGCATGCCCCTTGTCCCGGATCGTGCCGACGATGGCGTCCGCCCGTGCCTGGGTGCGGCTGGCGATGTGGATGTCGCCGAACTCGGCCGCCCATTGGGCGACCTTGTGGGCCGTGACCTGCGCCACCCCGCCGGCGCCGATGATCAGGACATTGGGCTTTTCCAAGACAGCAGGCTCCTTCAGGACAGGGAATCGCGATAGTCTTCGTATCCGAAGCGGCGGACGGTCGTGATGGTCCCGTCCGCTTCGCGGATGCAGATGGCCGGCATGGCGACGCCGTTGAACCAGTTCTTCTTGACCATGGTATAGCCGGCCGCGTCCCCGATGCTGATCCGGTCCCCTGCCCTCAGCGGCGCCGCAAACCGCCCCTCGCCAAAGATGTCGCCGGCCAGGCAGGACTTGCCCGCGATCTGCCAGGCATGCTCCCCGTCCTGCGGCAGCCGGGCGCTTTCACGATAGATCAGCAGGTCCAGCATGTGCGCCTCGATGCTGCTGTCGACCACGGCCACGTCCTTGCCGTTGTGCAGCGTATCCAGCACCGTGACCTCAAGCGTCGTGGTGCCGGTGATGCTGGCCTCGCCCGGCTCCAGATAGACCTGCACGCCGAAGCGGTCGGCAAAGGCCCGCAGGCGGTCGGCCAGCGCATCCAGCGGATAGCCCTCGCCGGTGAAATGGATGCCCCCGCCCAGCGATATCCAGTCGAGCTTTTCCAGAAAGCCCCCGAATTCGGCCTCGATCCGGTCGAGCTGGCCTGCGAACAGGTCAAAGTCGCGGTTCTCGCAATTGTAATGGATCATCACCCCGCTGATGCGGCCCAAAGCCGCCTCCAGCCGCGCCATGTCCCATTCCCCCAGGCGCGAGAAAGGCCGCGCCGGATCGGCAAGGTCGAATCCGCTGGTCGAAAAGCGCGGGTTCAGCCGCAGCCCCCGTGCGATCCCGCCGCAGCGATCGGCAAATCGGTCCAGCTGGCCGAGGCTGTTGAAGATGATCTTGTCGGCGTAACCCACCGCCTCGTCGATCTCATGCTCGGCCCAGGCGACGGAATAGGCATGGGTTTCGCCGCCGAACTTTTCGCGCCCCAGCCGCAGTTCATACAGGGATGACGAGGTGGTGCCGTCCATGAACTGCGCCATCTGGTCGAACACGCCCCAGGTGGCAAAGCATTTCAGCGCCAGCAGGGTCTTTGCCCCGGACCGCTGCCGCAGCCGCGCCATCTTGTCCATGTTTTCCTGCAACCGGGCGCGGTCGATCAGGTAGAACGGCGTCTGGGGTTGGGTCATGACGCAGAAGCCTCGGGCGAAAAAGGAAAGCCGGAACATAGGATCGCCCGCCAAGGCTGGCAAGCATATGCGTCAGCAGGGTGACAGCCGCGCCCTCATCGCGCCTGTGGCGGCGGGTTGCGGGGGCCGGCGCGGGGCGGGGCACTGGAACTGCGCCGCCGCGCACCCCATTGTTCCCCTGCATCAAACAGGAGCCTTCTATGACCGCCCGCGTCGAAGTCTATGCCACCCAGAGCTGCCCCTATTGCCAGCGCGCCCGCGCCCTGCTGTCCCGCAAGGGGGTCGATTACGAACTGATCGACGTGGGCCAGCATCCCGAAAAGCGCGCCGAGATGACCCAGCGCGCAAGCGGGCGCCGCACGGTTCCGCAGATCTTCATCGACGGCGTGGGGATCGGCGGGTCCGACGACATCCATGCGCTGGACCAGCAGGGCAGGCTCGACGCGATGCTGGGCCTGTGAACGGGACGCTGCGCGCCGCGCTGGTGCAGCTGAGCGTGGGGGACGACCCCGCGGCGAACCTGGCCGTGACGCGCAGCCTGGTGCGCGAGGCCGCGGCAGCGGGCGCGCGGCTGGTGCTGACCCCCGAGGCGACGAACCTGCTGACCCCTGATCGCGCGCGTCAGGCCGCGCTGCTGCGCCCCGAGGCCGAGGACGAGACGCTTGCCGCCCTGCGGGGCGAGGCGGCGCGGCTGGGCATATGGCTGTCCATCGGCTCGTTGTCCCTGCGCGCGGACGAGCCGGCCGAGGCGCGATTCGTGAACCGCAGCCTGCTGGTCGCGCCCGACGGGCGCATCGCCGCGCGCTATGACAAGATCCACATGCTCGATGTCACCATCTCGGCCAGCGAATCCTATCGGGAAAGCGCCGCCTTCCGCCCCGGCAACCGCGCCGTCCTTGCCCCCGGCCCCGTGCCGATCGGCATGACGATCTGCTATGACCTGCGCTTTCCCCATCTCTACCGCAGGCTCGCCAAGGCAGGCGCGCGCATCCTGACCGTGCCCGCCGCCTTCAACGACACCACAGGGGCGGCGCATTGGCAGGTGCTGCTGCGCGCCCGCGCGATCGAGACGGGGAGCTTTGTCCTTGCCGCCGCCCAGTGCGGCACCCATCCCGCCCCCCATTCGCCCGGCTGCCCGCCCCGCCGCAGCCATGGCCATTCGCTGGCCGTCGCCCCCTGGGGCGAGGTGCTGGCGGATGGCGGGACAGGGCCGGGGGTCACGCTGGTCGATCTTGACCTTGCCGCCGTCGATGACGCGCGCCGGCGCATCCCCGCCTGGCGGCACGATCCGGTGATCTGGGGACCATGACCGACGAGACGACCCGCGCCCTGGCGGCCAGCCTCTTTGCCGAGCTGATCGTCGGCGAGCAGCTGACCAGCCGGCTGGTCACGCGCAGCCTGCCGGGCGGGATGCAGCTGTCGCATTTCTCGGTGCTGAACCTGCTGGCCCATCTGAACGAGGAGCGCACCCCCGCCCAGCTTGCCGAGGCGTTCCACGTCCGGCGCAGCGCGATGACCAACACCCTGTCGCGGCTGGAATGGGCCGGGCAGGTCCATATCCGCCCTGACTGGGACGATGCGCGGCGCAAATGGGTGGCGATCAGCCCCGCCGGTCGCGCGGCGCGCGATGCGGCGCTGGCGGCCTTCCTGCCGCGCCTCACCGCGATCGTGCGCGATCTGGGCACAAGCGAGGTGCGCCGCGTCCTGCCCGTCCTGCGGCGCCTGCGCGAACATCTCGAGGATGCCAGCTAGCCGGCCGCGCCCATGCCCGGCCCGCGCACAGCCGTCATCAGATAGTTGACCGACAGATCGCGCGCCGACAGCGACCACCCCCAGGCGAGGGGGTTGAACACCATGCCCGCGCTGTCCACGACGCCAAGGCCCGCAGCCTGCAACATCGCGGCCAGCTCGTCCGGGCGGATAAAGCGCCGCCAGTCATGGGTGCCGCGCGGCAGCCAGCGCATCACCCATTCCGCCCCCAGGATGGCGGCGGCAAAGCTCTGCGGCGTGCGGTTCAGGGTCGAGGCGACCAGCAGCCCGCCCGGCCGCAACAGGCGCGCGCAGGTGGCGATGAAATCCGCCGGATCGGCGACATGTTCGACGATCTCCAGCGCCAGGACGACATCGAACCGCTCGCCGCCCGCCAGCAGCGCCTCGGCGGTGGTGGCGCGATAGTCGATGTCCAGCCCCGATTGCGCGGCATGGATGCGGGCGACGGCGATGTTGCCCTCGGCCGCGTCGGCGCCCGTCACGCCGGCGCCAAGGCGCGCCATCGGCTCGGCCACCAGCCCGCCGCCGCAGCCGATGTCCAGCAGCCGCAGCCCCTCGAAGGGCCGCAGGCTCCTGCGGTCGCGCCCGAACTCGGCCGCGATCTGGGCGGCGATATAGTCCAGCCGCACCGGGTTGAGCATGTGCAGCGGCCTGAACTTGCCCGCGGGGTCCCACCACTCGGCGGCCATCGCCTGGAACTTTGCAACCTCGGCATCGTCGATGCTGCTGCGCGGCGGCTGGGTCATGGCGGGAATCCTCGGGTGGTTGGCTAGGGGACGCGCTTGCCTCTATAGTGCCGACATGGACCGCACGGCAGCGCAAAACACCGCGTCATCGTCCCTTGGCCGGCTTTATCCGCCGATCGAGCCATTCGACAGGCGGCGGCTGGACCGGGGTGACGGCCACAACCTTTATGTCGAACAATGCGGCAACCCGCATGGCCGGCCCGTCATCGTCCTGCATGGCGGGCCGGGGGGCGGGTGCAGCCCGATGATGCGGCGCTTCTTCGATCCCGGCCACTGGCGCATCGTGCTGTTCGACCAGCGCGGCTGCGGCTGGTCCACCCCGCAGGCCAGCGTCGAGCGCAACACCACCGCCGATCTGGTCGGCGACATCCGCGCGATCGCGGCCGCGCTGGATCTGGAACCGGCGGTGCTGTTCGGCGGCAGCTGGGGTGCCACGCTGGCGCTGGCCTTTGCCCAGGCCCATCCCCATGCGGTCAGCGCCCTGGTCCTGCGGGGCGTGTTCCTGGGCCGCCAGGCCGAGCTTGACTGGTTCTATGGCGGCGGCGCCGGACGGTTCTGGCCTGACCTCTGGGCGCGCTTCATCGGCCCCATCCCCCTGGCCGAGCGGGGCGATCTGATCGCCGCCTATCACCGGCGGCTGTTTTCGGGCGACCGCGCGGCCGAGCTGCGGCATGCGCAGGACTGGATGGCTTGGGAAAACGCGCTGGCCGGAATGGACACGATGTCGTCGGGAACGGCGCCGCCCGATTACGCCCGAGCGTTCTCGCGGCTTGAAAACCACTATTTCACCAACAGCTGCTTTCTGAAGGAAGGCCAGCTTCTGCGCGAGCGCCACCGGATCGAGCATCTGCCCGCGGTCATCGTGCAGGGCCGCTATGACATGGTCTGCCCGCCGATCAGCGCCTGGGATCTGGCGCAGGGCTGGGCGCGCGCCGATCTGCGGATCGTCCCCGCATCGGGCCACGCCCTGACCGAGCCGCGCATAACCACCGAACTGGTGCGGGCGATGCAGGAAATGGCCGCGGGCTGAGGCGCATTCTTCTGCACGGAAATATCCCGGGGTCCGGGGCAGAGCCCCGGTCGGGCCGCGCGGCCCTGCCGCCCTGCCTTTCGCAGGCCGCGTCACCGCGCCGCCGGCAGCCCTAGCCGCTCTCCGGGCCCTGCGCGCCCTTGGGGCGCTGGCGGGCCTTGTGCTTGGCCAGCGCGCCGGTGGGCCGCTTGTTGGAACGGTCCTTGTAGGGGTTCTTCTCGCCCTGGTCGCGGAAGGTCAGCCGGATCGGCGTGCCCGGCATGTCGAAATCCACGCGCAGCCCGTTGACGAGATAGCGGCGATAGCTTTCCGGGATCTGGTCGGTATGGGTGGCCATGACCACGAATCCCGGCGGCCGCGTCTTGACCTGGGTCATATAGCGCAGGCGGATCCGCCGCCCGCCGGGCGCGGGGGGCGGATGCGCCTCGGTCATCGCGGTCAGCCACTGGTTCAGCCGCGCGGTGCCGATCCGGCGGTTCCAGACCTCATGGGCCTTGAGGATGGCGTTATGCAGCCGGTCCAGCCCCTTGCCGGTCCGCGCCGAAACAGTGACCAGCGGCGCGCCCTTGAGCTGCGGCAGCAGCCGCTCGAACGCCTCGCGCAACTCGTTCAGCTTGTGGGGCTTGTCTTCCTCAAGATCCCACTTGTTCGCGGCGACGACCACGGCGCGACCTTCGGTTTCGGCGAAATCGGCGATGCGCAGATCCTGCTGTTCGAACGGGATCGCCACGTCCAGCAGGACCACCACCACCTCGGCGAAACGCACCGCGCGCAGGCCGTCGGCGACGGAAAGCTTTTCCACCTTGTCGCTGATGCGCGCCTTTTTCCGCATCCCGGCGGTATCGAAGATGCGCACCGGGGTGCCCATGAAATCGCTGCGCACGGAAATCGAATCGCGGGTGATCCCGGCCTCGGGTCCGGTCAGCAGGCGGTCCTCGCCGATGATCTTGTTGATCAGCGTGGACTTGCCGGCGTTCGGGCGGCCGATGACGGCGACCTGCAACGGCCGGGCGGCGGACGGGCGCCAGTCCTCGGCGCCCTCGCCCGACTCGGCCTGCTCATCCGTCAGGGCAATGTCGGTTTCCGGCGTGACGGGCGCGGGGCGCTCGGCCTCGACGATCTCGGCCAGGGGTTTGAGGGCGCGGTAGATGTCCTCCATCCCCTCGCCATGCTCGGCGGAAATGCGCAGCGGCTCGCCCAGGCCCAGCGACCAGCCTTCGGATGCGCCCGCCTCGCCGGCGTGCCCTTCGGCCTTGTTCGCGGCCAGGACGACATGGCGCGCGCGCCTGCGCAGGATGTCGGCGAAATATTCGTCTGCGGCCGTCACCCCGGCGCGGGCGTCGATGACGAACAGGCAGATGTCGGCCTCGTCCACCGCGCGTTCGGTCAGGCGGCGCATCCGGCCCTGCAGGCTGTCATCCTCGACCATCTCGAGGCCCGCCGAATCGATCACGACAAAGCGCAGATCGCCCAGCCGGGCGTCGCCCTCGCGCAGATCGCGAGTCACGCCGGGCTGGTCATCGACCAGCGCCAGCCGCTTGCCGACCAGACGGTTGAACAGGGTGGACTTGCCGACATTCGGACGCCCGACGATGGCGAGTGTAAAGCTCATCGGAAGGCGTTCAGCCGGCCGTCGCGGCCGACGACATACAGCGTTCCGCCCGACACCACGGGCGCGCTGGCGGCCCCGCCGGGGATCGCCGCCTGCGCCACCAGCGCGCCCGATCGGGGGTCGAAGGCCCGCAGCAGGCCATCGGTCGAGGCGATGAACAGCCGCCCCCCCGCAAGGACCGGGCCGTAATGAACGGTGATGTCGTCCTGCTTCTTGACGCGGTCGGTGGTGTAAAGCGGCAGCTTGATCGCAAAGATGCGCCCGCCGGTCGCCGCATCCAGCCGCACCAGCTGGGCCTGGTCATTGACCGCAAAGGCCGATCCCCCGGCCAGCAGAACGGGGCTGTTCGCCCCGTCCCTGTCGCTCCACAGCTCGGCCCCTGTCGCGCGGTCAAAGGCATAGATGCGCCCCGAGGACGATCCGGCAAGAACCACATTGCCCGCGATGACCGGATCGCCCGTCATGTCGCGGATGAAGGCGATCGCCCGGCCGCGGCGGGTGCCGGCGACCTGCGCGCTCCACCGCTCCAGCCCGGTTGCCGCATCGACGGCCAGCAGCTGGCCCGAGGCGAAGGGGAACACGACCAGATCGCCGTCCGCCGCCGGGGCCGAAACGCCCGTGACGCCCGATTGCGCGGCGATGCCCGATACGGTCCACAGGACCTTGCCATCCGCCGCCCGGACCGCCCATCCGGTCGCATCACGCGCCGCCACATAGACGGTGCCGTTCTGCACGGTCGGCGCGCCGCCGACCAGCGCATCCACCCGCTGGCGCCACAGCACCGCGCCGCTGGCGCCGTCCAGCGCGACCAGCTCGCCATAGCCCGTCGTGACAAAGATCCGCCCGCCCTCATAGGCGATGCCCCCGCCCGAGGCGCTGTCCCCTGCCTCGGTCGCGGGGGTCAGGTCGCGCGACCAGGCAGTGCCCCCCGACAACGCGGTGGCGACCACCCGTTCATGGCTGTCCAGCGTGAAAATGCGCCCCCCCGCCACGACCGGATCGGCGGTGATGCGGTGGCGCCGTTCGTCGGGCGCGCCGATGGGCGCCGACCAGATGCGCTGCGTCCCCGCGCCCAGCGCCGCATGCGGGATCAGATGGGCCGCATTGGCCGCGCGGGTGGTCCATTCCACCGAGCGCGGGGCGGGCAGGTTCAGCGCCGTCGAACGGACCGCCGGTCCCTCCTCGACCGCCGGTCCCTCGGCCGAGACGACCGCCCGCGGGTCCAGCCTTGCGCCGGGAAGGATCTTCGCGCGTTCGGTGCAGGCGCCCAGCGCCGTGACCCCGGCGGTCAGGGCGATCAGGGGCAGCATCGCGGTCAGTCGGGACATCGCAGGCTCCGGCATGGGAACGGCAGGGGGTCGGCTCAGCGCCGCGGGGCGGGGCTGACGACCTCGGGCGAACGGGTCGGGTCGGGGGCGAGCTGGGCAGAGGGCTCGGGCTCCGGCTCGACGCCCAGGGTGATGAGCAGTTCGGACAGGCGGCGGCGCTGGGCCTGGCTCAGCCCGTCCTTCTGCTGGATCTGGCGGATCAGCGTCACCGCATCCTCGTCCCGGCCCGCATCCACCAACGCCAGCGCCTTCAGTTCAAGCGCGACCATCTCGAAGGGCGCGCCGGGTGTGGACAGCCCGGCCAGGGCGCCGTCGCGCGCCGCTGCATCCATGCTCCGGCCCTGCGCCATGACCGAGCGCAGAAGGGCCAGATCGCGCATCACGGGATCGCCAGCCGCCGCCGCGGCGGCGGCGTCATAGCGCTGCGCCGCGCCTGCCATGTCGCCCGCCTCTGCCATCGCATTGCCGGCCAGCAGGTTGCGCAGCGCGGCCTGCGCCTGCTGGGGGGCCTGCACGGCCGACAGCGCGGCAGCGCGCGCGGCGGCATCGCCCTGCGTGGCTTCGGCCGCCAGGATCGCATCGCCGAAACGCCGGGCGGCCGTCTCGCGCCGGCTTGCGTCCCATTCCCGCCAGCCGGCATAGCCGACCGCCAGCACGATGGCCGCCAGCGCGATCCAGCCATAGCGCCTGAGGACCCGGAACACCCGCTCGCGGCGCAGATCGTCCGTCACCTCGTCGATGAAGCTGTCGTTGCGGTTGGCCATGCCCATTCCCTGCGGTCTCTGGCGTCTTTCTATACGCGCCCCGCCGGGATTGCCAACGGCTGTGCGGAACCGCGCCCGGACAGGCCGCGTTACCGATCAGGAAACGTCTGCAAGTCATTGCAGGCGCGACATCCCCTGCCTTGTTCGAAAGGAACGCGAGATGGCCTTTACCCTGCCCGATCTGCCTTATGCCCATGATGCGCTTGCCGCGGGGGGCATGTCGCGCGAGACGCTGGAATATCACCACGACAAGCACCACAAGGCCTATGTGGACAAGCTGAACGAGCTGATCGCCGGGACCGAGTGGGAAGGCAAGTCGCTGGAAGACATCGTCCGCGGCACCTATCAGGAAGGCGCCGTGGCGCAGAACGGCATCTTCAACAATGCCAGCCAGCATTGGAACCACACCCAGTTCTGGGAAATGATGGCGCCCAAATCGCCCGCCATGCCGTCCGAGCTGGAAGCCGCCATCAAGGACAGCTTCGGTTCGGTCGAGGATTTCAAGAAGAAGTTCACCGAGGCCGGCGTCGGCCAGTTCGGTTCGGGCTGGGCCTGGCTGGTCAAGACCGCCGGCGGCGGGCTGGAGATCACCAAGACGGAAAACGGCGTGAACCCGCTGTGCAAGGGCCAGACCGCACTGCTGGGCTGCGATGTGTGGGAACACAGCTATTACATCGACTTCCGCAACGCCCGGCCGAAATATCTGGAAAACTTCCTGAGCAACCTGGTGAACTGGGAAAACGTCGCCGCGCGGATGTGATCCGCATCCCGCAGGCCAAGGGCCCGCGCCGGCATGTCCGGGGCGGGCTTTTCCATGCCGCAGGCTGCCCCTTGCACCGGGCGGCGCCGTAAGGCGCCGGATCGCTCGCAAAAGCCTGCACGAAAGCAGGGGCGGGCACAGCCAGGGTATCCTGCCGCTGATCGCGCCCCGCGTGATCCGGGCCTGCCCCGCCTTTGTCATCGCGCCCTTGCGCATGGGCCGCCGGTCGGGGTGCGGCCCATCGCATGCCGCTGTCGCTGTTCGCCGGGATGCGGGTCGCAGAGCTGGGCGCCGGCCGGGCCTAGCGGGGGTCCAGGTCGGTTCCGGGCGCCGCTGCCAGCGTCAGGATGTCGCGCAGATAATCGGCAACGGCCCGGAACGCGATGATCCGATAACCCGTCCCGCTGCGCCACAGGGCGCAGGCGATCTGCGCCGCGCGCGTGCGCCGCACGCCATCGGGCGGCAGCGCGCCCGGATCGACCGGGCAAAGCTTGGCGATCACCTGCCCCGGCTTGCGCCCGGTGATGTCGTAAACGCAGCGCATGTCGCTGACATCCATGACCAGCGCGTGATGCCCCTCGAGCGACTGCGACAGCGCCGCGACCGCCCCGGCCAGCTCGGCATGGGGCAGCATCAGCAGCAGCTCGTCCGGCGACATCCAGCCCAGCCAGTGCGCCCCCGCCGCCGTCCAGCGGCCCGGTGCCGGCAGCGCCAGCCCCGCCCCGGCGGCAACCGCCGCGCCCGAGCGGTCCAGCCGGGCGCGGATCAGCACCATGCCCATGCCGTTCACGGGGGTGATCTCGGCCAGCGGGGTCATGTCGATGGTCTCAGACATTCGCCTTGGCCCCTTCCTTGTCGTAGAACACCGGATCGACGATCCGCGCCTTGTAGGTATCGCCCGGCACCGGGAACTCCAGCACCTCGCCCATCCGCTCGGGGCCGTGCTGCACAAGGCCCATGGCAATCGGGGCCTTCAGCGTCGGCGACCAGTAGGTCGAGGTGACGCGCCCCTGCGTGTTGCGCTGGCTGTTGGCGTTCACGCCCTTTGCCACCGCATAGGCGCCGTCCGGCAGCACCCGCCCGTCAAGGCTTTCAAGGCCGACCAGCCGCCAGCGGTCGGGGCTGGTCATGAAGCTGCGCTCCTGCGCGCGCTTGCCGATATAGTCGGGCTTTTTCTTGCTGATCGCCCAGTTCATGCCCAGATCCTGCGGGATCACCGTGCCATCGGTTTCGTCACCGATCATGATGAAGCCCTTTTCGGCGCGCATCACGTGCATCGCCTCGGTCCCGTAGGGGGTGATGCCGAACTCGGCGCCCGCCTCGTGGATCCGTTCCCACATCTCCAGCCCGCGGTTCGCCGGCACGCAGACCTCGAACGACAGCTCGCCCGAGAAGCTGATGCGGTAGATGCGGGCCGGAATGCCGGCCAGCGTGCCCTCGGCAAAGGTCATGAAGGGCAGCGCGGCGTCGGACACGTCCATGCCGCCCAGCTTGTCCAGCACCGCCCGCGCCCTGGGGCCGACCACCGCGATCTGGGCATACTGTTCGGTGACATTGGCGGTGAAGACCTGCCAGTCCCACCATTCGCACTGAAGCCAATCCTCCATCTGCGCATGGATGCGGTCGGCGCCGCCGGTGGTGGTGTGACAGAGCCAGCTGTCCTCGGACAGCCGCACGGCCACGCCGTCATCGACGAGAAAGCCGTTCTCGGAACACATCAGCCCATAGCGGCACTTGCCCACCGGCAGGGTGGACATCATCCCGGTATACATCATGTCCAGGAAACGCCCTGCATCCGGCCCCTTGACCACGATCTTGCCCAGGGTCGATGCATCCAGCGTCCCCACCCCGCCGCGCACCGCCACAATCTCGCGGTTGACCGCGTCGCGGTGGCTTTCGGCCCCGCGCGGATAGCAATAGGGCCGCTGCCACAGCCCCACGGGTTCGAAGAACGCGCCGCGGGCGACGTGCCAGGGATGGATCGGGGTCTTGCGCAGGGGCTGGAACACGCCATCCCGCGCCTCGGCGGCGATCGTGCCCAGGGTCAGCGGCGTATAGGGCGGGCGGAAGGTCGTCGTTCCCGTCGCGGCAATCGGCTGGCCCAGCGTATCCGACAGGATCGCCAGCCCGTTGATGTTGCTGATCTTGCCCTGGTCGGTGGCCATGCCCAGCGTCGTATAGCGCTTGGCATGCTCGACCGAGTGATAGCCCTCGCGCGCGGCCAGCTCGACATCGCTGACCTTCACGTCATTCTGAAAGTCGAGCCACATCTTGTAGCGCGCCTTGCGCGTGGCCCTTGCCGGCATGACCCAGACCGGCATGATCGGCGCCTCGGGCGCATCGCCCGTCAGCTCGGCCACCTGCAGATCGCCCGCGGCCGCACCCACGGGCAGCACGTTCCCCTGCCCGTCCGCGCCGGTCGGGGGCTGCGCCGGATCGGGGACAAAGGCCGCCTGATCCTCGCGCCAGGTCAGCTTGCCGCCGCAATGGCTCCACAGATGGACAACCGGGGACCAGCCGCCCGACATGGCGATCACGTCGCAATCCACGCTTTCGCGCGAATCGCCGCTGCCGTCCTGCGCGCAGAGCGCCAGCCCGCTCACGCCCTTGCGGCCCAGCACCTTGGCAATGCCGGCATTCACCTCGACCCGGATGCCCCGCGCGCGGGCCTGACGCGGCAGCGGGCCTTCGGCCTCGGGCCGGGCGTCCAGGACGACCGGCACCTCAAGCCCCGCGTCAAGCGCCGCCAGCGCGGTGCGATAGGCGTCATCGTTATTGGTCACGACCGCGATGCGGCGGCCGGGCGCGACGGCGTAATCGACGATGTAATCGCGCACCGCCGAGGCAAGCATCACGCCCGGCACGTCATTGCCGGCAAAGCTGAGCGGGCGTTCCAGCGCCCCGGTCGCCGTCACGATGCGCCCGGCGCGGATGCGCCACAGGCGCTGGCGCGGCAGGCCCGCATTGGGATCGTGATCGGCGATCGCCTCGCGGGCCAGCAGATAGCCGTGATCGTAAAGGCCGCTCGCCATCGTGTTGCGGCGCAGCGTGACATTGGCCATGTCGCGCAGGCGCGACAGCAGCTCGTCCACCCGCGCCTGCCCGTCCGGGTGATCGACGGGGGTGCGCCCGCCCCAATGGCCGTTCTGTTCCAGCACCAGCACCCGCCGGCCCGCGGCGCCGATCTCGGCCGCCGCCGTCAGCCCCGCGATGCCGCCGCCGACGACCGCGACATCGACAAAGTCATAGGCCTGTTCGTAACGGTCCGGGTCGCGCTGGTCGGGCGCGCGTCCCAGGCCCGCGGCCCGGCGGATCACCGGCTCGAACAGGTGCTTCCACGCGGCGCGCGGATGGATGAAGGTCTTGTAGTAGAAACCGGCCGGAAAAAAGCGCCACAGCGCGTCGTTGATCGCGCCGATGTCGCGCTCGAGGCTGGGCCAGGCGTTCTGGCTGGTCGTGACCATCCCCTGCACCAGCGGGGTGGTGGTCGCGCGCTGGTTCGGCTCGAACCGGCCGGCCTGGCCGAGGCCCAGCAGCGCGTTCGGCTCCTCCGCGCCCGAGGCGATGGGGCCGCGCGGGCGATGATACTTGAAGCTGCGGCCCATCATCAGCTGGCCGCTTGCCAGCAGCGCCGAGGCGAGCGTGTCACCCGCCAGCCCCGAAAGCGGCCGCCCGTCAAAGCGGAAATCCCGCCGCGCGGCGCGGTCGATCAGGCGTCCGCCGGCGGGCAGGCGAAAGGGCGGGTTGCGGGTCGTCATCGGCTGCTGCTCCTTCTGGGGCGGCCGGCAAGAGGAACGGTCCGGGGCAGCCGAACCGCGGCGTGCCGGGCGCGCATGGCGGGCGATGCCTCGGGCCGGGCCGGGGCGGCGGGCCGCGCGATCATGCCAGGCTGTCCCGCGCGGGGGTGGGGTTTGCGGCATAGTCGTCCCCCGCGCGCCCCGCAGGGGCGGCCTCGACCGAGGCCGGGGCCTGCCAGCCGGGCCGCGCGGCCTGGATGCGGGCAAGCAGATCGGCGGGCGGGGCCTTGGACTGTGCCGGATAGGTGCCGAAGACCTGCAAGGTTACGCTGTCGCGGGCGGCCAGGAACCACTTGCCGCAGCCATAAGCGTGACGCCAGCGTTCGAACACGACGCCGCGCGTGTTCTGCCTGGCAAACAGATAATCCTCGAAATCGGCCTCCGAGGAGCCGGGACCATGGCGGGCGATATGCGCCTCGCCACCGGGGGCAAGCTCGGTCTCCTCGGCGTGAACGCCGCAATAGGGGCAGGTCAGGATCAGCATCCGTCAAACGGTCCGATAGAAGTTGTTGCGGTTGGATGTCATCGGGATGGCAGCCCGGCGGCAAGGCGGGGGGTTGCGGCGATCAGCCGGTCCGGCCTGTCCGGCCCGCCAGACGGCGCCGACCATGTTGCCTCGGCGCATGAGGCAAAGAGGGGCAATCGGCCTTTCGTTCAGCTGTGCCCCGCGCGGCAAGGCGGCCAGCACAGCATGGCGCAGCAGATCCCCGGCCTCTGGATCGCGGGCCATCAATGCGCCACCCCGGCGGCGACGCTTTCGTCGATGAACCGCCCTTCGGCAAAGCGTTCCAGCCCGAAGGGCGCCGCCAGCGGCCCCGGCGCGCCCTTGGCGACCAGTTCCGCCATCGCCCAGCCCGAGCCGGGGATCGCCTTGAACCCGCCGGTGCCCCAGCCGCAGTTGACGAAGATCCCCTCGACCGGGGTGCGCGACAGGATGGGCGAGCGGTCGCCCGTCATGTCCACGATGCCCCCCCACTGGCGCAGCATTTTCAGCCGGCTGAGCATCGGGAAGGTCTCGATCAGCGCGCGGACCGTTTCCTCGACATGCTGCCACGATCCGCGCTGGGTATAGTTGACGAATCCGTCGGTGCCGCCGCCGATCACCATCTCGCCCTTGTCGGATTGCGACAGATAGCCGTGGACGGTGTTGGCCATCACCACCGCGTCAAGGCAGGGCTTGATGGGTTCGCTGACCAGCGCCTGAAGGGCGATGGATTCGATCGGCAGGCGGAATCCGGCCATCCCGGCCAGAACCGAGGAATGGCCCGCCACGACGATCGCCAGCTTGTCGCATTCGATGCGGCCCTTGGCGGTGTTCACGGCCCGCACGCGCCCGTTCGCGGTCTCGACCCCCGTCACCGCGCAGTTCTGGATGATGTGCATGCCCATGGCCGAGCAGGCGCGCGCATAGCCCCAGGCGACGGCGTCGTGGCGCGCCGTGCCGCCGCGTTCCTGATACAGCCCCCCCAGCACCGGATAGCGCGGGCCGTGGATGTTGATGATGGGCACCAGGCGCTTCAGCTCGGCCGCCTCGATCCACCGCGTCGCGACCCCTTGCAGGTGATTGGCGTTGACCGTGCGCAGATAGCCGCGCTTTTCATGTTCCGTCTGCGCCAGCATGATCAGCCCGCGCGGGCTGAACATGACGTTGTAGTTCAAGTCCTGGCTGAGCGTCTCATACAGCTTGAGGGCCTTGTCATAGATCGCCGCCGAGGCATCCTGCAGATAGTTCGACCGGATGATCGTCGTGTTGCGGCCGGTATTGCCGCCCCCCAGCCAGCCCTTTTCGATCACCGCGACATCGGTGATGCCGAAGTTCTTGCCCAGGTAATAGGCGGTGGCCAGCCCATGCCCCCCGGCGCCGACCACGACGACCTGATAGCGCCGCCGTGGCTGGGGGCTGGCCCAGGCCGGGGCCCAGCCGCTGTGAAGGCGCATGGCCTCGCGCGCAATGGCGAACACCGAATAGCGGCGCGGCGGTGAAGAAGCAGTCGGGTCCATCGGCAAGCCCCGTGATTTCGGCAGGACATCCGCGCCACACTGGTCGGACGGGCACCGTCCTGCAAGACGGCTCGCGTCTTTTTTGCATCCGGCGAAAGGCCGGGCCGCGCCATTGCCTGAAAACCGGGCAGGGCCATGAAAAAAGGCCGGGGATGAACCCCGGCCCGCCAATCGCAAATGACAGAGGGTGAGCGATGCGGCCCCGATCAGAGACCGCGCGCGATCCGGTCGATGTCGCCGCGCGACAGCCCGATGTCGGACAGTTCGCGGTCGCTCAGACGGTTGAGCTGGTTGCGGGTCTCACGCACCTCCGCCCAGCGGCTCAGGGCCGCGCCCAGGCGCGAGAAGATGCCGGGACGCGAGGCGGCGGGGAAGCGGAAGGTTTCGACGGCAGACATGACATACCTTTTTTCTTGCAGGCCTGCCGCAGCGCAGCAGGATGAACATCTCGATGGCGGTGAGATAATCGGCAGATTGCCTTTCCGCTACGCACAGCGCCGAAACGCCGCCATGCGTCCGCTGCAACCATCCAGCCAGTCACGAAATATTAACATGCCTCGCATTTCCGAAAGGCAGCGAAAATCCTGTCAATCAAAGCGCAAAAAACAGAAGATTATTCGCTGAACAGCGCGGGTTTCGCCGACTGTTTTCGGGCAGCCCTGTCAATACGCAAGATGATGAACAATCGCTGACCCATGACGGTGGTGCGAATGCGTGGCGAATCACCAGTCGCCCAGCGCGGCCTGCCACAGCGTCAGGGCCGCGACGGCCGCGGTATCGGCCCGCAGGATCCGCGGGCCGAGGCTGATGCGCGCCACCCCCGCCATGCCGGCAAGGCGGGCCCGCTCGGCCTCGCTCCAGCCCCCCTCGGGGCCGATCAGGACTGCCCATGGCCCGCTTGGCAGCCCGGCCAGCGTCTGCGCCGGGCCGACCAGCGCCTCATCGGCCCACAGGATGCGCCGGGCGCTGTCCCATCCCTCCAGCAGCCGGGCCAGCGGTGTCAGCTCGGCCACCTGGGGAACGAAGGTGCCCCCGCATTGCTCGGCCGCCTCGACGGCATGGGCCTGCAGCCGGCCTTGGGCGATGCGCTCGGCATTGGTGTGATCGGTCTGCACCGGCAGGATGCGCGCGGCGCCGAGTTCGGCGGCCTTTTCGACGATGAAGTCGGTGCGCGCCTTCTTCAAGGGCGCAAACAGCAGCCAGAGATCGGGCGGATCGCGCTGCGGCGCCGACCGTGCGATCAGCGACAGCGCCCCGCCGCGCCTGTCCGCACGCTCGATCCGCGCGGTCCATTCACCGTCACGGCCGTTGAAAACGGCGATTTCGGCCCCTGGCCCCTGCCGCATCACCCCTGACAGGTAATGCGCCTGCTCTGGTCCCAGCAGCAGCGCTTGTCCGGGGACGAAGGGCTGATCTATGTAAAGCCTGATCTTTCCCATGCTGGCCGGAACCCTATGCAACCTACAGCGTCAACGCCAACGGTTTCCGACGCGCCGCAGGACAACTGGGTGGACCGCCGCGCCCCTGCGCGCTGGCGGCCCTTTCTGCGGCTGAGCCGCGCGGACCGGCCGATCGGCACCTGGCTGCTGCTGCTGCCATGCTGGTGGGGAACGGGGCTGGCCATGATCGTGGACCGGCCGCGCTGGGCCGATCTGTGGGTGGCGCTCGCCTGCGCCATCGGCGCGGCGGCGATGCGGGGGGCGGGCTGCACCTGGAACGACCTGACCGACCGGGATTATGACGCCATGGTGGCGCGCACCCGCTCGCGCCCGCTGCCCTCGGGGCAGGTCACGGTGCGGGGCGCGTGGCTGTGGATGGCGGTGCAGACGGCGCTGGGCGGGCTGATGCTGCTGACCATGAACGGGGCGGCGATCGCGCTGGGCGTCGCCTCGCTGGGGCTGGTGGTGATCTATCCCTTTGCCAAGCGTTTCACCTGGTGGCCGCAGGTGTTCCTGGGGCTTGCGTTCAACTGGGGCGCGCTGGTCGCATTTGCCGCCCATGGCGGCACGCTGCACCCGGCGGCGATGCTGGCCTATGCCGCGGGAATCGCCTGGACGCTGTTTTATGACACCATCTATGCCCATCAGGACACCGAGGACGACATCCTGATCGGGGTCAGGTCCACCGCCCGCCTGTTCGGCGAGGACAGCCCCCGCTGGCTTCTGGGCTTTGCCGCGGCGGCCGTGGTGCTGCTGTCCACGGCAGTCGCGGCGGCGCGGCCCGCGCCCCTTGCGGCGCTGGTAGCGATGCTGGGCATCGCCGCGTTCGCCGGCCATCTGTGGTGGCAACTGGGCCGGCTGCAGACCGGCGATCCGGCAGTGTGCCTGCGCCTGTTCCGGTCCAATCGCGATGCCGGTCTGATGGTTGCGCTCGCCCTTGTCCTTGCGGGGCTTGCATGAGCGGCGGGCCGGCGCGGCGGGCGGGGGGACATCGGCGATGATCCCTGCGCCGCGTCCTTCTCGCGCGCGGCGCGGCTGGGCCTGGCTGGCGGCCGCGATCCTGGCGGCGGCGGGCGGTGCGGGGGCCTGGCTGGCGGGCCAGTCTGCCGCGGCATGGGTCGAAAGCCGCACGGCCGGCGCGGCGCGGGCGGCCCTGGCCGAGGGGGGTTTTGGCTGGGCCGACGTGACGGCCGATGGGCTGGCGCTGCGCCTTGAGGGCACCGCACCCGATGAAAACGCGCGGCTCCATGCGCTGGCCGCTGTGGCGCGCAGGGTTCCGCTGGCGCGCCTTGACGATGGCGTTGCGGTCCGAAATGCCCGCGCCGGTGAAGCCCCGGCCTTTCGTCTGGAGATCCTGCGCAGCGCAGAGGGCGTTTCCGTCGCGGGGCTGGTGCCCGCCGCGCCGGGCGGGGCAGCCCTGGGCGCACGGCTGGGCCAGGCGACAGGCACCCCCGCACGGACCGATCTGGTCGAGCCTGCAGGCAGCCCGGCGCCCCCCGGCTGGAACGAGGCAGTCGCCTTCGCCATCAAGGCGGCCGGGCTTGCCCCGCGCGCCCGGCTGTCGGTTCTGCCCGGCCGCGTCACGATCACCGCGCTGGCCGACAGCGCAGGCGAAAAGGAACGGATCGGATCGGCGCTGCGCAAGGCGGTGCCGCCGGGGGTGGCGCTGATACTGGATGTCAGCACCCCCCTGCCCGTCATCGCGCCCTTCGCGCTGGATCTGGTGCGCGCCAACGGGGCGACGCGCCTGGCCGCCTGCGCCGCCGACAGCGCGGCCGCGCAGCAGCGCATCCTGGCTGCGCTGGGGGCGGCGGATGCGGCCTGCCCGGTCGGGCTGGGGGCACCCTCGCCTCGCTGGGCCGATGCGGCGGTGGCGGTGATCGACGCGCTGGGCACGCTGCCCGAGGGGCGGGCCGCAATCCGGGACAAAGCGGTGACGATGCAGGCACCCGCCTCTGTCCCCGCCGAGGTCTTTGGGGCGGCGCGGGACCGGCTGGCCGCGACGCTGCCGCCCGGATTTGCGCTGAGCGCGGCGCAGGATGCGCCTGCGGCCGCCGCCCCGGTCCGGTTCGACGCGATCGCCGCGGGCACGCGCCTGCGGTTGCGCGGCGCGGTTGCGGACGAACGGACGCGCGCGGCGGTCGAAAGCCTGGCGCGGGCGCAGTTCGGCCATGTGGACAGCCTTCTGGCCGTCAACCCTGCCGCCCCGGCGGGATGGACCGTGCGGGTGATCGGCGCGCTTGAGGCGATGAGATCCCTGCAGGAGGCCAGCGTCGCCGTGACGCCCGACGACCTGCGCATCGCAGGCACCACCGGAAGCCGGACGGCCGCCCGGGACATTGCGGCGGAACTGGGCCGGCGGATGGGACCGGGTGTCCCCTATCGGCTGGCGCTGACCTATGATCCGCGGCTTGACCCGGCGCTGGACATGCCGAGCGGGCCGGGCTGTGTCGCCCGCCTGAACGAGGCGGCGGCACAGGCCGAGATCGGCTTTCAACCGGCCAGCGCCGCGATCGCCGGGGATACCGGCCCGGCACTGGCCGCGCTGGCCGGGGCCATGCAGGGCTGCGGCGATTACCGCATCGAACTGGCATTTTACGCCGCCACGCCAGAGGCAGGGGCGATGGCCCTGTCGCAAAAGCGCGCGGATGCCGTGCTGGCCGCCATGAGCAAGGCCGGGATCGATACCGCCAACCTGGGCGCGATGGGCTATGGTCCGGCGGATCACGGCACAGGCGGGGAAGGCGACGGGGCCGAGGAAGGCGAGGATGACGCGGGGCCGGACAACCCGCGCATCGCGTTCCGCCTGCTTTCATCGGCCCCCGTCGGGGGACCGGCCCCGCCGGTCGTCACCCGCGGGGTGACCGAGGCGCAGCCCGCAGGGGGCGGCGAGGCCGCGGCCGCGGGGGCGGGGGCCGTGCCGCTGGTGGACCGCCTGTCCGGCCCGCCGCCTGCCCTCGGTCCCCCAAGCCCGAAACAGCCACGCTGACGCGGGGCCGCGGCACGATCGGCGGCCCTGGCCGGGAATGACGGGCGGAGCGCGAGCGATCCGCGACAAAGGCCCGCCGCGCCGGCCATGGCGCGGCGGGCCTGCAGGGCAGCGACGGCAAAAGCCCGCGCCGGCAAATGCAGGTGCAGCCCCCGTCGCCGCGCGTTCAGCCCGCGGGGCCGATCCCTCGCAGCCTTTGCCAAGGATGGCTGCATTAAGCGGCCACGGCATCCCCAATTGTGTGTGGATCGCAGCCTCCTGTCGGAACGGCGGGGACGGGCCGCCCGATCAGCTGGCCGGGGAACAGGGCAAGCCCAAGGGCACCGGGCCGCAGGCGTCCGGCCTGACCGCCGGCATCCCGATGGCCGCCAGCCTTGTCACCGATCCCGTGACGCCTGCTTGCATCGGTTCTGCTGCATGAGGGGGGCGCAGCTCTCGCTTGGGGCGGAAAAGCGCGTTATCACCGGGGCATGAACCACGATACTCTTGTCATGGCCATTGCAGGGGGTCTGCTCGCGGCCTTTGCGCTGGGCTGGCTTGCCGGATGGCTGACGCTGCGCGCAGGCGGCGATGCCGCGCGCGCCACGCCAGCGGCGGCCTTGCCGGTCTGCGACCAGCCCGCACAAGCGCCCGTGCAGCGCCCGTCCGGCGGCGGGGCGGCCGCGGAAACCCCGGCCGATCCGGGCCATGCGCCGGGCGACCTGCCGCAGGATCGGTCCGCGCCCTGAGGCGCGGCAGGCGCGGCCTCTCAGCCCCGCTGCACCACCAGCGTGGTCCAGTCGCCCAGATCGTCCCGGCTTAGCACCGGGATGCCCGCCTCGGCATAGGCGGCGGCAACCTCCTCGGCCTGCCCGGTCAGGATGCCTGACAGGATCGCCTGCCCGCCAGGGGCGAGATGACGGGCCATGTCGGGCGCCAGTTCGATCAGCGGCTGCTTGAGGATATTGGCAAAGACCAGGTCATAGGGCGCCGCATCATGCAGCAGCGGATGGCCGAAGCCCTCGGCCAGGACGCATTCGACCCGGCCGGCAAGGCCGTTGGCCAGCACATTCGCCTGAGCCGTCTCGACCGCCACGGGGTCGATGTCGCTGGCCAGGACCACCCCTGGCACAACCCGCGCCGCCGCCATGGCCAGCACCGCCGTGCCGCAGCCGATATCGGCGATCCGCTGCGGCGCCTCGCCCGCGTCGAGCATCCGGTCAAAGGCCAGCAGGCAGCCGCGCGTCGTGTCGTGATGGCCCGTGCCGAACGCCATCGCCGCCTCGATGCACAGCGCCTGGGCACCGGGCGGAACCTGGCCTGCATCATGGCTGCCGTGAACGAAGAACCGCCCGGCCGTCACCGGCGAGAGCGCGCGGCGGACATGGGCGACCCAGTCGACCTCGGGCAGTTCCGAGACGATGAAGGGCTGCGCGCCATGGGCGGCGGCCAGCAGGGCAAGGGCGATCTCGTCCGGCGGATCGGTGAAATAGACGCCGACCTCCCACCGGTCCGATCCGTCCTCGATCTCGAACACGCCGCTGCCGACCGGCGGGGGGACCAGATCGTCGCAGGCTTCGGCCAGGCCTTCGGCCGGGGCGCGCCCCTGCGCCTGGGTAAGCGCGGTCCAGGTCGGCATCAGACAGCCCCGCCAGCGCCCGCCACGACCGATCCGCCGCCCGCGGAGGAGGGCGACGGCTCGGGGTTGCCATCCGATGCGCCCGAAGCCGCCTCGCGCAGCGATTCGGCGCTGGACGCCTGCACACCCGTGCCGCGCAGGCCGCAATAGCCGTTCGGCACCTTGTGCAGGTATTGCTGATGATCTTCCTCGGGGGCGCGGTAAAAGGTGGTCAGCGGCGCGATCTGTGTGGTGATCGCCGGATAGCCCGCCACGGCAAGGCGGTTGTCGTAATCGGTCCGGCCGGTTTCGGCCGCGATCCGCTGGGCCTCGGTGGTGGTGAAGATGACCGAGCGATACTGGTCGCCCACATCGTTCCCCTGGCGGTTGCCCTGCGTGGGATCGTGGTTTTCCCAGAAGATCTTGAGGATCTGTTCGGTGCTGATCCGGCTGGGGTCATAGACGACGCGCACCACCTCGGCATGGCCGGTCCCGCCGGCGCAGACCTGGCGGTAGGTCGGGTTCGCGGTCGTGCCGCCGGCAAAGCCGACCTCGGTGGACCAGACGCCCTCCTGCTGCCAGAACAGGCGCTCGACCCCCCAGTAACACCCCATGCCGAGGATGATTTCCTCGAAACCGCTGGGAACAGGCTCGCCCAGGGGACGGCCGAAGATGGCGTGGATCGGAGCGGTCATGGCGGCTCTCTTTGCTGCTGCTGTGCATGAGGATGTAGGCGCGGGCGCGGCCGGGCACAACGGCTGCGCGCAAGGGCTTGCGCATGGGGGCACCTTCGGCTTGCCTGCGGGGCGCAACAAGGGCCGGAGGAAAGGCGATTGCGTCAAGGCACACGGAATCTGATCACCGACGTGGCTGGGCTGCGGGTCGGCAATGCCGGCGATGCGCGGCTGAAATCGGGGGTCACTGTCCTGACCGCCGATGCCCCCCTTGCCTGCGCCGTCCATGTGATGGGCGGGGCGCCCGGCACGCGCGAAACCGACCTGCTTGGTCCCGACAAGATGGTGCAGGCGGTGGATGCGCTGGTGCTGGCGGGCGGGTCCGCCTTTGGCCTTGCGGCGGCGGACGGGGTCATGGCGGCCCTGCGGGCCATGAAACGCGGCTTTGCGGTGGGCCCGGCGCGGGTGCCGATCGTTCCGGCGGCGATCCTGTTCGACCTGCTGAACGGGGGCGATCATGACTGGGCGGACAATCCCTATCCGGCCCTTGGGCGGGCGGCCCTGGAAGCGGCGGGCGCGGATTTCGCCCTTGGCTCGCACGGGGCGGGCAGCGGGGCGATGACCGCCAACTGGAAGGGCGGGCTGGGATCGGCCTCGGCCGTGCTGGAGGATGGCACCACGGTCGGCGCGCTGGTTGCCGTCAATGCGCTGGGGTCCGTCACCGCGCCTTCAGGGCAGCTATGGGCCGCGCCATGGGAACTGGACGGCGAATTCGGCGGGCGGGGCCTTGCCGGCCCCTATGCCCCCGGCGATGAGCCTGCCGCGATCAAGCGGCAGGGCGAGGCGACGACGATCGCCATCGTGGCGACCGATGCGGCCATGGACAAGGCCGGCCTGACGCGGCTGGCGGTCGCGGCCCATGACGGGCTGGCGCGGGCCATCGTCCCGTCGCACACGCCCCTTGACGGCGATCTGGTGTTTGCCGTTTCCACGGGCGCAAGGCAGACGGGCGATCCGTTCCGGTTGGGCCATGCGGCGGCCTGCACACTGGCGCGGGCCATCGCGCGCGGGGTCTTTGCCGCCGCGCCCCGGCCCGGCGATCTGCAACCCTGCCTGGCGCATCGCACCTGACCGGACGGCCGGCACAAAAAAGGGGCGAGGCCAAACGGCCCCGCCCAGTCATCGCATCAGGGAGATTGAGGGAAGCCCTTAGCGATAGATGTAAACGATCCGGCGGTCGGACGGGTTCACCAGGACCGGCTGCCCATTGATCGTAACATATTTGTAACCCGGCTGGTTGGGAATATCATACAGCGTGACCGTGTCGGGCACGCCCGCGCCCACGACGACCTCACCGTCCAGCACCACGGGCTGCTGCGGGTTGGCGTCGATATAGGTGCGGACCTCGGGGGTGGGTTCGGGGGTCGCGGCGTTGCCCGCCGTCCCGCCGATCGCAGCCCCGATCAGCGCGCCCACCGGGCCGCCCACGACCGCGCCCATCGCCGCGCCGCCGGCCGCGCCGACTGCGGTATTGGGCGCCTCGGCCGGGTTCTGGGCCGGGGTCTGGATCACGGTGACACCCGCTGCCTGGCGGTTGGGATAGAGCGGCTCGACCTTTTCGCCGATCGCGGTGGTCAGATAATCGCCATAGGCCCAGCCCTTCTGGTCCTTGTAGCTGACTTCGCACCAATTGGCCGATTCGATGCAGCCGTTGACCGATACCTTGTCGCCGTTGCCGATCACGGCGACGATCGAGGCGGTGGATTGCGGGGCCGACCGCAGGTTCAGGTCGGTCGCGGCGGTCGCGGTCGTTTCGGCGGCAGCCGCGCCCGCAAGGGCGGTGGCGGCCAAGGCGAGAGATGCGAGCAGCTTTGTCATTGTCGTTGTCCTTTCGGGCTTTGGGGGTTGCCCCCCGGCACGGGCACAATGCCTACGGGCTGCAACGGTTCGGCCGCGATCTTCACGTTTGCGGCAGCCCTTCGTGACGGGCGGGTGGACTTTGCCCAGGCAGGGTGATGACCTAGGCGCAATCCGCAAACCGCCGAGAGAGCCGCCATGAACGCCCATTCCACCGACCTGCGCACCCTGCTGAAAGATCCCTCGCTGCTGGAAACCCGCGCCTTTGTCGCCGGCGAGTGGGTTGAGGGCGAGAGCACCTTCGACGTGCTGAACCCCGCCCGCGGCGACGTGATCGCCAAGGTCGCCGACATGACCCGCGCCCACGCGGCCCGCGCCATCGAGGCCGCGCACAAGGCCATGAAGGGCTGGCAGGCCCGCACCGCCAAGGAGCGCGCGCAGATCCTGCGCAAATGGTTCGACCTGATGATGGAAAACCAGGATGACCTCGGCCGCATCCTGACGGCCGAACAGGGCAAGCCGCTGGCCGAGGCCAAGGGCGAGATCGCCTATGGCGCCAGCTTCATCGAGTTCTTCGGCGAGGAAGCCAAGCGCGTCTATGGGGAGACGATTCCGGGCCACCAGCCCGACAAGCGCATCACGGTGCTGAAGCAGGCGATCGGCGTCGTCGCCTCGATCACGCCGTGGAACTTTCCCAACGCCATGATCACCCGCAAATGCGGCCCGGCGCTGGCCGTCGGCTGCGGCTTTGTCGCCCGGCCCGCGGCGGAAACGCCGCTGTCGGCGCTGGCGCTGGCGGTGCTGGGCGAACGGGCCGGCCTGCCCAAGGGCATCCTGTCGGTCGTCACCTCCTCCCGCTCGTCCGACATCGGCAAGGAGTTCTGCGAGAATCCGCTGGTGCGCAAGCTGACCTTCACCGGATCGACCGAGGTGGGGCGCATCCTGCTGCGGCAGGCGGCCGACCAGGTGCTGAAATGCAGCATGGAGCTGGGCGGCAATGCGCCCTTCATCGTCTTTGACGACGCCGATCTGGACAAGGCGGTCGAGGGGGCGATGGCCTCCAAGTTCCGCAACAACGGCCAGACCTGCGTCTGCGCCAACCGCATCTATGTGCAGGCTGGCGTCTATGACGCCTTTGCGCAGAAACTGGCGGCGGCGGTGGACAAGCTGACCGTGGGCGACGGGCTGACCGATGGCGTGACCACCGGCCCGCTGATCAACAAGGATGCCGTCGAGAAGGTCGAGGAGCATATCCAGGACGTGCTGGACCATGGCGGGCAGGTCGTGACCGGCGGCAAGCGCAAGGACGGGTTGTTCTTTGAACCCACCGTCATGACCGGCGTGCGCGACGACGCCAAGGTCGCGACCGAGGAGACCTTCGGCCCCCTCGCCCCCCTGTTCCGCTTCGAGACCGAGGAGGAGGTGATCGAGAAGGCCAATGCCACGATCTTCGGCCTCGCCAGCTATTTCTATGCGCGCGACATGGCCCGGATCATCCGCGTGCAGGAGGGGCTGGAATACGGGATCGTCGGCGTGAACACCGGCATCATCTCGACCGAGGTCGCGCCCTTCGGCGGGGTCAAGCAGTCGGGCCTTGGCCGCGAGGGCAGCCATCACGGCATCGACGATTTCCTCGAGCTGAAATACGTCTGCCTGTCGGTCTGACATCCCCCGCGCAAGGGTTCAGGGGGCCGCCCGCGCCGGCGGCCCCTTTCATCAGGCGATGACCAGATCGTCATGCAGCGCCGCGATGCTGGCGCCGTCGATGCGCAGCAGCCCGCCGCCGATCCACAGATCCACGCCCCCCGCCCGTTCGGTTGCATCCGCCAGCAGCGCGGCGGCAGTCGCGCCCTGGGCCGCGGCGCTGGTGATGCGGATGGTGTCGGCATCGTCCTGGAAATCGCCGATCCGGCCCGACTGGCCGGCGGCAAAGACGAACACGTCCTGCCCGCCGCCCCCGAACATCACGTCCTGTCCGCCGCCGCCGGCTAGGACATTGGCCGCGCCGTTCCCCACCATCACATTCGCCAGCGCATTGCCGGTCAGATGAACGGCGCGGGTGCCCTCGGCCACCACCTTCTCGACGTTCTCGCCCAGAACCATGTCGTGCCGGGTGACGACCGTGTCATAGCCGCCATTCGCCGCCTCGACGATCGTGTCCTGCGCATCGCGCAGATAGGTGTCGTTGCCCGCCCCGCCCACCAGCCGGTCGGCGCCGAGATTGCCGGCCAGCGTGTCATCGCCGTTCATCCCGAACAGCGTGTCGTTGCCCGCGCCGCCCGACAGATAGTTGACCTGGCTGTTGCCGACGATGGTATTGGCCGCCGCGTTGCCGGTGCCGTATTTCGCGAAGGACTGGATCAGCAGCAGCGCCTCGATATTGTCGCCGATCGTCATGCTGATGGTGGCGCGCACCCGGTCGATGCCCTCGCCGGCCCGCTCGGTGACGGTGTCGGCGGCATCGACGACATAGAGATCGTCGCCCGCCCCGCCCGACAGGCGGTCCGCCCCGGCGCCGCCTTCCAGCGTGTCATTGCCCGCGCCGCCCGCGATCGTGTCGGCCCCGGCCATGCCGCACAGATGGTTCGCGGCCGCGTTGCCGGTGATGCGGTCGCTGCCCGAACCGGCCAGCAGGTTCTCGATCACCGTGCCCTGCGCGATCGAGAGGTTGCCGACCAGGCCATAGCAGCTTGAAACCTTGCCCCCGTTCAGGTCGATGACCTGCGCGGCCCGGTCCCCGCCCAGTTTCAGCCAGTCGATGCCGCCCTGGTCGAGGATGGTCAGCGTCACGTCCCTGCCCTGCACCATCAGGCGGTTGGCCATCCCGAAGGCGCCGCCGATCGTTGCGCCCTCGCCCCAGACCGAATTGCCCGCATTCAACCTCTGGGACGTTCCGTAGAGCGACTGGATCGCAATGATGTCGGCGATCATCGGCGTGACGACATAGGCCCGGCTGGCATCGACCAGGGTGTTTTCGGTCTGGTCGAAATACGACATCACCGTCGCCTGCCAGCTGTCATTGCCGTAGCTGTTGTTCACCCCGTAGACGGCCGATCCGTTGTAATCGCCCGCATGCCCCAGCCCGAGGGCATGCCCGATCTCGTGCAGGTAGGTCTGATAGAAATAGATGGCAAAGCCGGAGGCCGCGCCGGAGGCCCAGTTGGCGGGAATGTTGACGATCGCATGGGTCACGGTCGAGCCGGTCATGGCCATCGGCGCCGAATAGGCCCCTGCCGTGTCGTCGTTGACAAAGCGGATGGCGGCCCCGGCCCCGGCGCGGGAAGCGGTGTCGAAACGGATGCCGGTCACCTCGCTCCAGGCGCTCAGCGCCATCTGGGCGATCTGCCGTTCGCCAGCGCCCAGATCGGTCAGATCGCAGGTCAGCGTGCCCCCCGCACGCACGGCAAAGGAGCGGGGCGCCTGTCCCTGGTCGGCCCAGAAGCCGGTGGCCAGATAGTCGGCGATCTGGTCCATGGTCAGGATGCGCGACGATCCGGTGCCCGGCCCCGTCGCCCCTGTCTGAAGGGCGGTGATGCGATAGCTGCCGATGTCGTCGGACGAATAGCCCTGCGCGCCCAGGTAATAGACGCCCGAGGCAGCGGCCCGGAAGGTGATCCGGGAATGGTTGACGCTGCCGTAATCGTCATTGCTGGCGACATGCGTTCCGCTGGGGTCGAACAGGTGCAGAACCGTGTCCAGATCGCCGGTCATGTCGAACTGATAGGTGCGGCCGGCCACCAGGGTGACGGCGACCACGTCGCCGTCGCCGGCAAAGCCGATCGTCCCGGAAAAGCTGTCCCCCGGCGCGATGCGATAGGGCGTGCTCGCATCCGTCGGGGCGTCGCCGCCTTCGCGGATGGTTGCGGACAGGGGCGCGGGGCGCGGTTCGGGGCCCGGTCCGGCGCCGGGCAGGGCTTCAAGGCGGATGCTGGAAGGGACAGTGGTCACGAGATGTCTCCGGCGATCAGGATGCCTGCTGCGCCCTGTGCATGGGGGCCATGCGTATTCTACCCAGCCCCCCAGCCTTGGACAATCTGATCCGATCCTGCCCATAGGAACAGGTTTCCGCCTGCGCCGGGCTGTGCCAAATCACCGGTGCCGGCCGCAGGGCCGCTTACGGTTTGGCAAGGTTTTCCCGTTATCACCGGGCGAGGGTGGATTGAGCGCGGTATGGGGGCGGACATGGGCTTCAGGATCGAACACAGCGCAGGCGGGGTCGTGGTCAGGGTGACCGATACGCGGCTGGACGCCGCGCAGGCGATCCGGTTCAAGGACGGGCTGCGCGAGATTGTGGCCCGGCACGGGCCGGTGATCGTGCTTGACCTGGGCGCGGTCGATTTCATGGACAGCTCGGGCCTGGGCGCGATCCTGTCCATCCGCCGCACCCTGCCCTCCACGCACCGGCTGGAGCTTGCCGCCCTGACGCCCAATGTCCGGCGCGTGTTCCGCCTGACGCATATGGATACTGTCTTCACGATCCACGACGCCGCGCCAGCGACCCAGCCGCAGCCCTGCGAGGAGGCCGGCGGGCCGGGTGCGGCCAGGCCGCAGCGAGGAATGCAATGAACGCCGAAGCCCTGCCTGCGGCGCAAAAGCCCGCCGGCCCGCCCGGCGCCCCGGCGATTTTTCACCAGGCGATGGATGCAACGCTGGTCAATGTGCGCAAGGCGCTGGCGGCGCTGCGCCTGCGGCTGGGTGGCAGCGCCGATCCCGACGCGCTCGACCGTCTGGAGCTGGTCCTGGCCGAGGTGATGAACAACATCGCGCTGTATGGATCGGGGGGCCAGCCTGCGGCCGGCGCGCTGGCCGTCGAGGGGATGCCCGGAGAACGCGGCTGGCCATTCGAAGGCGTGCCCGATCCTGCACCCGGTCAGGCGCCAGCAGACGCCCGTCCGGTGACCATCCACCTGACCGTGACCCGGCATGCAAGCGGGCTTGCCTGCGCGGTGGTGGACAACGGAACGCCGCTGCCCCCCGACTGCCTTGCCCTGCCCGCAAGCACCGCGCCCGAGATTTCGGCGCTGCGGGCGGGCGGGTTCGGCTGGTCGATCATCCATGATCTGACCCAGTCGCTGTTCTATACCCGCGAGGATAGCCGGAACGTGCTGTGCTTTGACATCCCCCTGGGCACCGGGCGGGGGCTGAAAAGGCATGCCGTCGTGGCCTGACGCGCCCTGCGCAGGCGCCAGCTGCACCCCTTGCCTGACGGCAGAGGACAGCGCCTGCAGGGCTGAAGACGGTGACGCCCGCCGGCGAATGGATACGCCCCGCCTCAGCACTCAGCACTCAGCACTCAGCACTCAGCACTCAGCACTCAGCACTCAGCACTCAGCACTCAGCACTCAGCACTCAGCACTGAAGGCTGTGCAGCGGGCAGGCAGGCTGGCGCAAGGGTTGGGATGCTAGGCCGGGCTGCCGCAGGCCAACAGGCCGGGCCATAAGTGATTGCGCCAGGCTGGGCTGCGGGGGGATGCGGCAGGTCGCAGGGCTGGGCCGCCGTGACTGCCTGAACCGACGCCGCGGGGCAGGGGGCGGTCTGCGCCTGCACCCCGCCTTGCCCCAAGGGCACCGGCCCAGGCGGGAGGGGGCAGGCAGGGGCGGAAACCATCCACGCCAAGGGGCGAGGCCCTGCCGAGCGCCGCAAGGCCGCGGCTTGGCCGATGCCAGATCGCCCTGCCTTCGTCCACCAGGCCCTGCCCGCGCATGCTGGCCCCGGCCCGGCGTATGGCGGCGCGCCTGGCCGCTGGCCATGGCGGGCAGGCGGCGACGGATGGCGGGATCCTGACCCGCCGGCGCGGTCTTTGACAGGCGCGCAGATGCACGGGAAAGGCACAGGGCGATGGCCGGGTGCCGGCGTTCCACGGGCGCCTCGGATGGGCGGGCAGGCCGCTGGCCGTTTCGCCTCGGCCGCCCTGCACGGGGCGGGCCATGCCCTGCCGATCGGGGCCCCCTGCGTTTCTGCCCGGTGACCCTTGCCGAGCGATCGGCCGTTCAGGGCGCTATGCGGCAGCAGCCGGTCATCATGCGCGAGGCCTGCTCGCCCTGCTCGAACAGCAGAACCGCCGTCAGCCCATAGATGCGGTCGGACATGCCGTCGCTGCACTGCGCGGGCTGGATGACCGCCGTCATCCGCCCCTTGCCGTCGGCGGCCACCACCGTGCGCACCGGGCGCTGCGCGGCGGCTTCGCCCAGCACCGTCTGCCGCCTCATCGCGCGCGAGCTTGAGGGCGTTTCATAGACAAGCTGATCGCCCACCTGGCGCAGCGACCAGAACGGCTCGGTTCCCGCGCAGCTGAGCGTGGGGGGCAGCGCCCCATCGGCCCATATGCCGGGGCGGGGCTTGAGATAGCGCGCGTTCACCCAGCCCGCCCGTTCGGCGGTGTTGACCAGCGCCCATCCGTTCTGCCGGGCCACCACCTCGACCCCTCGCGCATCGGGGGCCAGCATGCCGATCACCGGGGCCTTGGCGGCGGGGCGTTCGCGGATGTTCAGCCTGTCATCGGCCGCAACGCCCGACACGTCGAACAGGGTCGGCAGGGCCGGATCGGGCGCGGCCATGGCCGGCGCGGCCAGCAGCATCGACAGGCCGAAGGTCAGGACGGGCAGGCGCATCGCAACTCCGCTGGCTTAAACGCTGATGCCGAATAGATGCCCTATCCCCGCCGTAACCGCCATGGCGAGACTGCCCCAGACCAGAACCCGCATCAGCGCCGGCCGGATCGGCGCGCCGCCCGCGCGCGCCCCCGCAATGCCCAGCACCGACAGCGCCAGCAGCGTCACCGCCAGCACCCAGGCCACGGTGGCGCCCCGCGGCGCCAGCAGGGCCGCCGACAGCGGCACCCCCCCGACAGCGAAAACGTCACCGCCGAGGCAAGCGCCGCCTGCAGCGGATTTGCGGCCAGCTCATCGACCAGCCCCAGCTCGTCGCGGATATGGGCCCCCAGCGCGTCGTGCTCGGTCAGCTCGACCGCGACGAGGCGGGCGGTATCGGGGGCCAGGCCGCGCGCCTCGTAGATCTGGATCAGCTCCTCAAGCTCGACATCGGGCTGGGCCTTCAGCGCCTTCTTTTCGCGGCGGATGTCGGCTGCTTCGATGTCGGCCTGCGAACTGACGCTGACATATTCGCCCGCTGCCATCGACAGGGCGCCGGCGGCCAGCCCCGCCGCGCCGGCAACCGCCACCGCGCCCGGCGCGGGGCTGGCCATGGCAACCCCGATGGTCAGCGAGCCGATCGACACGATCCCGTCGATCGCCCCCAGAACCGAGGCGCGCAGCCAGCCTGACCGGGTGATGTAATGGGGGTCGTGCGGATGCGCCTGGGGATGGGTGTTGCGAGTCATTGCCGGCCTCGTGGTCAGGAAGCGCCGCTTACCCGCTTGGCCCGCGGCGGGCAATCGCCCTGGCGGCAGGGACGGCCCGGCAGGCGCCCCGGCGGGCGGGCGCAGCGCCTGCCGGCGTCAGGCCCGGCGCTCGATCCGGGCGACGCCCAGCACCTCAAGCACCTTCGCCTCGATATGGGGGGCGTTCATCGCGGCGGCGGCATACATCGCCTCGGGCGAGGCATGGTCGATGAATGTGTCGGGCAGGACCATGCTGCGCAGCCGCAATCCCCCGTCCAGCGCCCCGCGATCCAGCAGAAGCTGCGCGACATGGCTGCCAAAGCCGCCGACCGCGCCTTCCTCGATGGTGATCAGCGCCTCGTGTTCGCGCGCCAGGCGCAGGATCATCTCCTCGTCCAGCGGCTTGGCAAAGCGGGCATCCGCGACCGTCGGCATGATGCCGCGCGCGGCCAGCGATTCGCGGGCGCGCATCACCTCGGCAAGGCGGGTGCCCAGGGACAGGATGGCAACGCGCGAGCCTTCGGCGATGATGCGGCCGCGGCCGATCTCGAGGGGGGCCGCGCGCTCGGGCAGCTCGACCCCCATCCCCTCGCCGCGCGGAAAGCGGAAGGCCGAGGGGCGGTCGTCCAGTGCGGCGGCGGTGGCGACCATGCGCATCAGTTCGGCCTCGTCCGCCGCCGCCATCACCACCATGCCGGGCAGGTTCGCCAGAAAGGCGATGTCATAGGCCCCGGCATGGGTCGCCCCGTCGGCGCCGACCAGCCCGGCCCGGTCTATGGCAAAGCGCACCGGCAGACGCTGGATGGCCACGTCATGCACGATCTGGTCATAGCCGCGCTGCAGGAAGGTGGAATACAGCGCGCAGAACGGCTTCATCCCGCCGGCGGCCAGCCCGGCGGCAAAGGTCACGGCATGCTGCTCGGCGATGCCCACGTCAAAGCAGCGGCGCGGGAAACGCTCGGCGAACAGGTTCAGCCCCGTGCCGTCCGGCATCGCGGCGGTGATCGCCACGATCCGGTCGTCGCGTTCCGCCACGGCGATCAGGGCGCGGGCAAAGACCGCGGTATAGCTGGGGGCGTTGGATTTCGCCTTGGCCTGCTCGCCCGTCAGCACGTCGAACTTGCCGCGGGCATGGCCGCGGTCGGCGGCGGCTTCGGCTGGGGCATAGCCCTTGCCCTTGCGGGTGACGGCATGGATCAGCACCGGCCCGTCCGCCCGCGCCTTGACCGCCCGCAGCAGCGGCAGCAGCTGCGACAGGTCATGCCCGTCGACCGGCCCGATATAGGAAAAGCCCAGTTCCTCGAACAGCGTGCCGCCGCCGATCGCCAGGCCCTTCAGCGCCTCCTTGGCGCGGCGCGCGCCTTCCTGGACGGGCTGGGGCAGCAGACCGACCGCGCCCTTGGCGGCCGCCTTGAGGTCGTGGAACGGCCCGCGCGCATAAAGCCGCGTCAGATAGGATGACAGCGCCCCGGTCGGCGGGGCGATCGACATCTCGTTGTCGTTGAGGATCACGAACAGCCGCTTGCCCAGATGGCCGGCATTGTTCAGCGCCTCGAAGGCCATCCCCGCGCTCATCGCGCCATCGCCGATCACGGCGATCGCATCGCCCGGATCGCCGCCCAGATCGCGCGCCGCGGCAAAACCCAGCGCCGCGCTGATCGAGGTCGAGGAATGGCCCGCGCCGAAGGGATCATGCGGGCTTTCGCTGCGCTTGGTAAAGCCCGACAGCCCCCCTTCCATCCGCAGGGTGCGGATGCGGCCGCGTCGGCCGGTCAGGATCTTGTGGGGATAGCACTGGTGGCCGACATCCCAGATGATCTTGTCGCGCGGGCTGTCCCAGACGGCATGCAGCGCGACGGTCAGTTCCACGACCCCCAGGCCGGCGCCCAGATGCCCCCCCGTCACGCTGACGGCGCTGATCGTCTCGGCCCGCAATTCGCCCGCAAGCTGTTCCAGTTCGCGGTCGGTCAGGGCCTTGAGATCGGCGGGAGAGGCGAGCCGGTCCAGCAGCGGGGTCGCGGGCGGCTGCGCGGCGGCGGGGGGTGCAAGGGAATCGTCGGACATCGGCTGGCCCCCTTTTCGGGATCGCTTGCCCTGCGCCCAGCAGGGCAGAGCGTCAGGTCTGGCGGTGGATAATGAAACGCGCCAGTTGCCGCAAGTTTTCCACCGGCTCGCCGCCCGGATAGGCGTTCAGCGCATCGACCGCCTTGCCGACGATGGCCGCAGCCTTGTCGCGCGCCGTGTCCAGGCCCAGCAGGGATACGAAGGTCGCCTTGCCCATGCGCGCATCCTTGCCGGTGCGCTTGCCCGTCTGCGCCGGATCGCCCGTCACGTCCAGAATGTCGTCGGCGATCTGGAAGGCCAGCCCCAGATGGCGGGCATAATCCTCAAGCGGGGCGGGATCGGCGGCGGCGATGACCGCCCCGGCGGTCGCGGCAAAGCGGATCAGCGCGCCCGTCTTGGCCTGTTGCAGCGCCTTGACGGCGGCAAGGTCGAGCGCGACGACGGCGGTCTCGGCCGCGATGTCGCAGGCCTGCCCCCAGACCATGCCGCGCGCGCCCACCGCCTCGGCAAAGCGGCGCAGCAGCGCCACGCGGATCTCGGCCTCTCCGATCGCGGGATCGGCAAGCATTTCAAAGGCCTGCGCCTGCAAGGCATCGCCTGCAAGGATCGCGGTGGCCTCGTTCCACTGGATGTGACAGGTCGGCATGCCGCGGCGCAGGTCGTCATCGTCCATGGCCGGCAGGTCATCATGGACCAGGCTGTAGGCGTGCAGCAGCTCGACCGCCACGGCGACGGGCATCGCCCTGGCATCGGGAACCGCATGCAGACGGGCCGATTCCAGCACCAGGAAGGCGCGGATGCGCTTGCCGCCCACGCAGGCATAGCGCATCGCGTCGGCCAGATCGCCGTCCGGCAGATCGGCCAGCGCCGCCTCGATCGCCGCATCGACGGCGTCGCGCACCGCCTCGAACCGGGCGATCATGGTCACAGGCCTTCGACCGGCGCGGTGCCGACCGGCTCTCCGGCGGCGGACAGCATGATCTTCTCGACCCGCTCCTCGGCCTGGCGCAGGCGGCGTTCGCAATGGGCGCGCAGCCTGGCGCCGCGTTCGTAAAGCGAGATGGACTGGTCCAGCGTCGCTTCGCCATGTTCGAGCTTGCCGACGACGGACTCCAGCTCCTTCATGGCGTCCTCGAAGGACATCTGGTCGATCTCGGAATCGGTCATGCCGCGGGTTCCCGGAAAGTTTCATCCGCGCCGCATGGCGCAAGGGCCATCATAGCCCCCTTCGCCGGCGGGCGCCACCGCCAGCACCGGGCAGCAAAAGATCGCGCGGCCGCGCTGCGGCGGGCCGGTCAGGCGGCGATCAGCCGCGCGCCATCATGGCCCTGCGCCGACACGGTCAGCAGGGTGCCTTCGGGCATGTCGCGGGCAAAGGCGATCTCGGTGAACTGGGGGGTGCGCCCCAGGCGCGGGCCTTCGGTCAGGACGCGGTGCACCCGGCCGACCTGCGCATCCAGATGCGCGCGCAGCGCCGCATCGCCCGCGGCACGCAGGCGGGCGGCGCGTTCGCGGATCACCTCGCCGCGGACCTGCGGCATCCGCGCCGCGGGCGTGCCCTTGCGGGCGCTGAAGGGAAAGACGTGCAGGAAGCTCAGCCCGCAATCCCTCACCAGCGCCAGCGCGTTCTGGAACATCGCCTCGGTTTCGGTGGGAAAGCCCGCGATGATGTCGGCGCCGAAGACGATGTCGGGGCGCAGCTGCCGGGCCTGTTCGCAAAACCCGATCGCGTCATCGCGCAGGTGGCGCCGCTTCATCCGTTTCAGGATCAGGTCGTCTCCATGCTGCAACGACAGGTGCAGATGAGGCATCAGGCGCGGCTCGGTGGCGATCGCCTCCATCAGCTCGGCATCCGCCTCGATGCTGTCGATCGAGCTGATGCGCAGCCGCGGCAGGTCGGGCACCATCCGCAGGATGCGCCGCACCAGGTTGCCCAGCCGCGGCGCGCCGGGCAGATCGGCGCCCCAGCTGGTCAGATCGACGCCGGTCAGCACGACCTCGTTGAAGCCCCGGTCCCGCAGGCGCCTGATCTGGTCCACCACGACGCCGGCGGGCACAGACCGCGAATTGCCGCGCCCATAGGGGATGATGCAGAAGGTGCAGCGGTGATCGCAGCCGTTCTGGACCTGCACATAGGCGCGGTGGCGGCCAAAGCCGTCGATCAGGTGGCCGGCGGTTTCGCGCACCGACATGATGTCGTCGACCATCACCCGCTCGGTCCCGTAATCGGGGGCGGCAAGGCCGGCCCATGTCGCGGGCTGCATCTTTTCATGGTTGCCGACGACGCGGGCGACCTCGGGCATGGCGGCGAAGGTTTCAGGTTCGGTCTGCGCGGCGCAGCCGGTGACGATGATCGGCGCGCCGGGGTTCTCGCGGGCAAGGCGGCGGATTTCCTGGCGCGCCTTGCGCACCGCCTCGGCGGTCACGGCGCAGGTGTTCACGATCACCGCGCCGTCAAGGCCCGCGGCCGCCGCCATCTCGGCCATCGCCTCGGATTCATAGGCATTCAGGCGGCAGCCGAGCGTTGCCAGCAGCAGCGGGCGGGGGGAGCCTGCGGGCGCGGTCATGCCCCGTGCCCCGCGGCCAGCCATTCGGCGCGCAGCACGCCGTCAAAGACCCGCGCGACCGGGCCGGTCATCCACACACCGTCCTCGCGCCAGTCCACGATCAGCGTTCCGCCGTCCAGATCAAGGGTGACGCGCCGGCCCGTCAGCCCGCGGCGATAGGCCGCCACCGCAGCCGCGCAGGCGCCCGATCCGCAGGCGAGCGTGATGCCCGTCCCCCGTTCCCACACCCGCATCCGCAGCCGGTCGGGGCCGGTGAGGCTGGCAAATTCGACATTCGTGCGCTGGGGGAACAAGGGATCGCGCTCGACCGCCGGGCCGCGTTCGGCCAGGGGAACGGCCTCGGCATCGGGCACGAAGAACACGCAATGCGGATTGCCCATGCCCACCGCCGCGGGGCCACCCTCCAGCGGCAGGTGGCCCGGATCCACCGCGCGGGCCAGCGGCACCTCGTCCCAAGCAAGCTGCGGCGCGCCCATGTTCACCCAGACCCCGCCTTGCTCATGGCGGGCGGCAAGGATGCCCCGCGCCGTGGCAAAGCGGACCGCGCCGGTGCCCGCCTCGGCCAGCATCAGCGCCGCCACGCAGCGCGAGGCGTTTCCGCATGCGCCCGCCTGGCTGCCATCCGCATTCCAGAAGATCAGGCGGTAATCCGCCCCATCATCGGGGACGATCTCGGCCAGCTGGTCGAAGCCGACCCCCCGGTGCCGGTCCCCGATGGCGCGCGCCTGCGCGGGCGAGACGCGCCGCCCGTCCCGTGCGCGCGAATCAATGATGACGAAATCATTGCCCGCCCCGTGCATCTTGACGAAGGGCAGGCCGTCAGACGAAGGACGCTCCATCCCCCCTTCATACCTGCAAGGCCGCCTTTGTGCCAGAGCGTGCTTTTTCCGCTTGACCCCCGGCGGGACGCTGCCTAATCAGCCCCCTGTGTTGGGCCCATAGCTCAGTTGGTAGAGCAACTGACTTTTAATCAGTGGGTCACAGGTTCGAATCCTGTTGGGCTCACCACTGAATACCTTGCCGGGCGACCTGTGGTGTTGTCTTGAACAACAGCCTCCCTGAATGAGATCCCGGATCGGCTGCTCTGCGGGCCTGTGAACGGGCGACAGGCGTTGTCATCCAAGGCCGTTGGCCCTGACCGCAATGGCCGGCCTTATCCATATTGCGCACCTTCCTGCCAGTCCCGCGTAAAGCTGTGTCTCATCCCTCGTCCTTTCAGGGCCGCAGGCTGACCCGTCGTGGACCGGGCGCAGGGGTGCCACCAGCGGCATGGGACGGGCTGGGCGCGATCGGGCGGGGCGCAGATCGGGGTGCGGGGACGGGGCTTCACGGCCTTGCGCCTGCCGGCTGCGGGCGATCCGACCTTGTGAAATGATCTCCGTCCTGTCGCGGCGGGCGAGTGGGTGATTGAAAGACGGGGAATGGCTGACTATGCCATGAGCCTGCCTGACCTTTCCCCGGTTCGTATTGCCCGCTGCCTTTCGCCCCTTGGCCAATTCCCTTGCGATGCCGCCGCGGCGCGGCGCCTGCGCATGGCCGTGCGGGCCCGAAGGGGCGATCCGCGGCCGCATGCCCCCATCCGGCCCCGCGTCCCGCGCCCGGAAACCTGGGGCCGGCCCGGCCGGGATGCCGGGGCGGGACGACAACCCTGGCACGCCCTCGCCCGGCGGCGCCTTCATCGAACAGGACCGCAGGAATGAGTGACGATCTGCCGATGCCCGCCACCGAGGCGGCGAAACCATCGGGCCATGCAGCGAGCGCTGCAGTCACCGCAGCGCCCGCGCCGCGCCGCGCGGGCCGGCGGCGCGCCCTGATGCTGGCGCTGCCCGTGGCGCTTGCCGCGGCGGCCGGCTGGTATGTGCTGAACGGCGGGCGTTACGAGGAAACCGACAACGCCAGCCTGCATCAGGCGCGGCTGCTGGTCGCGCCCGATGTGGGGGGCCGCGTCACCGAAAGCCGCGTGCACGAGGGCGGGCGCGTCGCCAAGGGCGATGTGATGTTCGTCGTTGACCGTGAGCCGCTGGCGATCGCGCTGGCGCAGGCCGATGCTGCGGTCGCTTCGGCCCGGCTGCAGGTCACGGGTCTGCGGGCCGCCTGGCGGCTGGCGTCAAGCAAGCTGGACACCGCGCGCGAGGATCTCGCCTACCGGGAAAGCGAGGCGCAGCGGCAGGACCAGCTGACCCGCCGCGGGGTCGGAACCCAGTCGGCGCGCGACGAGACGAACCACGCCCTGCAAACCGCGCGCCAATCCGTCACGGCGGCCGAGGCCGAGGTTCAGAACGCCGCCGCGGCGCTGGGCGGGCAGCCCGAGGGGGCGGTGGACGACCATCCGCTCGTGCGCCAGGCCCAGGCCGCGCGCGACGATGCGGCCCTCAGGCTGGCCCGCACCGGGATGCGCGCCCCCGCCGACGGCATCGTCACGCAGGCATCCTCGTTCCGGCCCGGCCAGTTCGTGGCCGCCGGCACCCCGGTCTTTTCGCTGATGGTGACAGGCCAGAGCTGGATCGAGGCGAACTTCAAGGAAACCCAGCTGGCCAGCATCGCCCCCGGCCAGCCCGCCACGGTTGCGTTCGATGCCTTTCCGGGGCGCGAATACACCGCCCGCGTCGACACGATCGCCCCCGGCACGGGGGCCGAATTCTCGTTGCTGCCGGCGCAGAATGCGACGGGCAACTGGGTCAAGGTCACCCAGCGTGTGCCGGTGCGGCTGCTGCTGTCGGACGGACAGGACATCGCCGACCTGCGATCGGGGCTGAGCGCGACGGTCACGGTGGACACGCGCCGTCAGACGCGCCTGCAAGCCCTGGAAGGCCGGCTGGGCGCGCTGGCCGGGCAGGACGCGGTGCATTGAGCAGCAGCCCGCCCGCCGAGGCCCCTGCGCACCGACCGGCCCCCGGCCCGCCCCGCCCTCCGTCCCGCCGCCCGCCAAGGGCCTTGCCGCCGGCGCGGCCGCGGCACAGGCGGCGCCTCCGGCGGGGCCGGTGCCGCGGCGCGGGCTGATCACCATATCGGTGATGCTGGCGACGGTGATGCAGGTGCTGGACACCACCATCGCCAATGTCGCGCTGCCCTCGATGCAGACCGACCTGGGCGCCTCGCCCGACACGATCAACTGGGTGCTGACATCCTATATCGTCGCCGCCGCCATCGCGACGCCCCTGACCGGCTGGGTCGCCGACCAGATCGGGCGCAAGCGGCTGTTTCTCGTCTCGATCATCGGCTTCGTGCTGGCCTCGGTGCTGTGCGGGCTGTCGTGGAACCTGGGCGCGATGGTCGCCTTCCGCCTGATGCAGGGGCTGTTCGGCGCCGCCATCGTGCCGCTGTCGCAAACCTTCATGCTGGACATCAACCCGCCCGAGCGGCAGGGCCAGGCCATGGCGATGTGGGGCGCGGGGATCATGGTCGGCCCGATCATCGGCCCGACGCTGGGCGGCTGGCTGACGGAAAACTTCGACTGGCGCTGGGTGTTCTTCATCAACCTGCCGGTGGGCATCATCGCGCTGCTGGGGTCGGCCGCCTATCTGCCCGAACGCGCGCCCAGGCCGCGCCATTTCGACCTGTTCGGCTTTGCCTTCCTCGCGCTGGGCATCGGGGCGCTGCAGATGATGCTGGACAGGGGGGCCGAGCTGGACTGGTTCAGCTCCACCGAGGTCTGGGTGGAACTGGGGCTGGCGCTGACGGGGCTGTGGGTGGCCTCCACGCATTTCCTGACGGCCGAGCGGCCCTTCATCGACCCGCGCCTTTTCGCCGACCGCAACTTTTCCCTGGGGCTGGTGATGATCTTCGTGGTCGGGATGGTGCTGATGGCCTCGATGGCGCTGCTGCCGCCGCTGCTGTCGCGCATCTACGGCTTTCCGGTGCTGACGGTCGGGATGATCATGGCGCCGCGCGGCATGGGCACGATGCTCGTCATGCTGCTGGTCGGACGGCTGCTGCGCTTTGTCGATGCGCGCGCGCTGATCGCGGCGGGGCTGCTGCTGACCGGCTGGTCGATGCACATGATGAGCGGCTTTTCACCCCTGATGGGGGCCGAGCCGGTGATCCGCACCGGCGTGATCCAGGGGATGGGGATGGGCCTCGTCTTCGTGCCGCTGTCCTCGATCGCCTTCGCCACGATGGAGCCGACGCTGCGCGCCGACGGGACGGCGCTGTTCAGCCTGATGCGCAACATCGGATCGTCCATCGGGATCTCGATCCTCGGCTATCTGCTGACCCGCAACACGGCCGTGAACCATGTCGAGCTTGTCAGCCCCCTGACGGCCGTCAACCCCGACCTGCAGCGCATGGCCGATGGGCTGGGCGGGCTGACCACGGCGCAGGCGGCGGGCGTGATCGACAGCCTCGTGACCCGGCAGGCCATGATGATCGCCTATAACGACGATTTCGTGGTGATGATGTGGATGTGCCTCGCGGTGGTTCCGCTGATCTTCCTGCTGCGCCGCCCCCGGGCGCGGCGCTAGCCTGCGCCGGCGCCTGCCGCGCGCGGGCAAAGGCGCGCCGCCCCGCAGGGTTCACGGCGCCGCCGATCATGAACCGCCGGCCCGCCTTGCCGCGCGCAGGGCGCGCCCATGCCCGCCCGGTCAAAGGGCAAACGCCGCGGCCCTGGATGCAAGGACAAGGGCGCGCGCCCGGCCGCGCCTGCCTGCGCGCCACGGCCCTGCACGGGCGCGGCGGGCTTTCTGCCCCCGATTTGCCCTGCCTCGCAGCGCCGGCACCGCCCAAGCCGGAACGATGCCGCGGCGGCTGAGGCGGCCGCGGCACAGGGGCGGGGCCGTGCAGGCCCCTTCGGCTTACCAGGCGGTGATCACCGCACCGTCATACTTGCTGTCGATGAAGGTCTTGACCTCGGCCGAATGGTAGATGTCCACCAGTTCCCTGACCCAGGGCTTGTCCTCGTCACCCTGCCTGACGACGATCACGTTGGCATAGGGGCTGTCGGCCTTTTCCATCGCGATGGCATCGGTCTTGGGCTTCATCCCGGCGGCCAGGGCGAAATTGGTGTTGATGACTGCCGCGTCCGCATCCTTGAGCGCGCGGGGCAGCTGGGCCGCGTCCAGCTCCAGGAACTTCAGCTTCCGGGGGTTTTCCGCCAGATCCAGCGGCGAGGGCGTCAGCCCCGTGCCCTCCTTCAGCTTGATGATGCCCTTGTCCTGCAACAGCAGCAGCGCCCGCCCGCCATTGGTCGGATCGTTCGGGATCGCGACCTTGCCGCCCTCGGGCAGGGCGTCCAGCGATTTCAGGCTGGCCGAATAGACGCCCATCGGCGTGGTGATCGTCTTGCCGACCGCCGCCAGCTTGAAGCCGCGGTCCTTGATCTGGTTTTCCAGATAGGGGACATGCTGAAAGCTGTTGGCGTTCAGATCGCCGTCCGCCAGCGCCTGGTTGGGCACGACATAGTCGGAAAACTCGACCACCTTGATGTTCAGCCCCTTGGGGGCGGCCAACTTGGCGACCTCTTCCATGATCTCGGCATGCTCGCCGGGGGTGACGCCGACGGTGATGTCCTCGGCGGCGGCCATCGCGGCCGACAGGGCCAGCGCGGACAGGGACAGGGTGAGAATGCGGCGCATGATGCGTTCCTTTGCTGCGGGGATGGTCAACGGCGGCGGCGGGGGGCGCGCTTGTCCAGCCGGGCGGCGATCGCCTCGCCGATCGTCTGGACCAGCTGCACCAGCACGATCAGCACCACGACGACCGCCAGCATCACGGCTGGCATGAAGCGCTGATAGCCATAGCGGATGCCCAGATCGCCCAGGCCCTCGCCGCCCACGGCGCCGACCATGGCGGAATAGCCGATCAGGCTGACCGCCGCCAGCGTCAGGCCCAGCACGATGCCGGGCAGCGCCTCGGGCAGCAGCACCTTGCGCACGATCTGCCAGGGGGTCGCGCCCATGGCGCGGGCGGCCTCGATCAGCCCGGCGTCCAGCTCGCGGATCGAGGTTTCGACCAGCCGCGCGATGAAGGGCGCGGCGGCGATGGTCAGCGGCACGATGGCCGCGGTGGTGCCGATCGAGGTGCCGACCAGCGCGCGGGTAAAGGGGATGATCGCCACCACAAGGATGATGAACGGGACTGATCGCGCGGCGTTCACCACCAGCCCCAGCCCCGCGTTCAGCGCCGGCGCGGCCAGCAGCTCGCCCCGCCGCGAGGTGGCAAGGAACACCCCCAGCGGCAGACCGATCAGCGTGCCCAGCAGGGCCGCGGCGGCGACCATGTAGAGCGTCTGCCCGGTGGCCTGCGCGATCAGCGCGATCAGTTCAGGCGACATAGCCCAGCACCCGCGTCAGCATCCCGTGCCTTTCCAGTTCGGCCGCGGCCTGGCCCGCCTGGCCGGCATCCAGCGCCACCAGCAGGTTGCCGAAGGGGCGCGGCCCGATTTCCTCGATCGCGCCGGCAAGGATGTTCACGTCCAGCCCCAGATCGCGGGTCAGCCGCGACAGCATCGGGTCGGTCGCGTGCTGGCCGACGAAGGTGACCTGCATCACCGCCTGCGAAGGCCCCTGCGGGCGCGTCTCGGTCATCCGCTCGGCCACGAAGCGCGGCAGGGCGATGGTGGTGATCCCGGTCAGGAAGGACCGCGTCACCGCATGGGCAGGGGCGGAAAAGACGCGGTAGGTTTCGCCCGCCTCGACGATGCGCCCGGCCTCGATCACCGCGACATGGGAACAGATCTGCCGCACGACCGCCATTTCATGAGTGATCAGCAGGATGGTCAGGCCAAGCTGGGCATTGATGTCCGACAGCAGCGCCAGGACCGATCGGGTGGTTTCGGGATCAAGGGCTGATGTCGCCTCGTCCGACAGCAGCACCCGCGGGCCGGTGGCCAGCGCGCGGGCGATGCCGACGCGCTGTTTCTGCCCGCCTGACAGCTCGGCCGGATAGCGGTCCAGCAGACCGTCCAGCCCGACCAGCCGCGCCAGCTCCCCCACCCGCCCGGCCGCGTCGCGCCGGCCCGCGATTTCCAGCGGCAGCGCGATGTTGCCGGCCACCGTGCGGTTGGCCAGCAGGTTGAAATGCTGGAAGATCATTCCGACATCGCGGCGGATCGCGCGCAGGGCGGCGCCGCTGGCGCGGCCGACATCCGCCTCGCCCACCCGGACAGTGCCGGCGGTGGGCCGCTCAAGCCCGTTGGCCATGCGCAGCAGCGTGGACTTGCCCGCCCCGGACCGGCCGATGATGCCGGTGATCGCGCCGGCTGGCACGTCAAGCGTCACCCCGTCCAGCGCCCGGACCCCCTGCCCGTCCCGCTGCGGCCAGACCTTGCTGACGGTATCGAAACGGATGGGAACGGCGACGCTCATGCCGGGCGGGATAAACCCAGCCGCCGGCGGGCGCAACGGGGCTGACCCGCGGGCACATGGGCGGGCGCCGGGCGCAAGGCTGATGTGTCCTTTACACTCCTTTGCGAAGGTTGCTAGATCGGCCCCATCCGAGGCTGGCGGACAATGCGGCAGGGCAAGCAGCCCGAAAGCCGGCCCCTGCCCCGATTCGCGTGCAGGTTGTCGCGCACGGCTGCCCCCTGACCGGGCAGAAGCACCCAAGCCCTGCCGGCGGGCATTGCCCTTGCCCGCCGCTGCGCATGAAATATGTGCAAGCCCTGTCCGTTGTTCGAAAGCGCGCCATGTCCCTTCGCACCACCTTTCGCCTTGCCCTTGCCGCGACGATCGGCGCCCTGATCCCCCTGGCTGCGGGCGCCCAGGAAGGCGCGCCCAAGCCCTCGGTGACGGTGGTGGCGGCGCAGCCCACCGATTTCACCCTCAGCGCGCGGCTGCCCGGACGGATCAAGGCCTCCACCGTCGCCGAGGTGCGCCCGCAGGTCTCGGGCATCATCCGCGAGCGGCAGTTCGAGGAAGGCTCGAATGTCGAGGCGGGGCAGGCGCTTTATACGATCGAGCCTGAAACCTATGCCTCGGCCGTGGCGGCCGCCAAGGCCAGCGTGGCGCAGGCCCAGGCCAATTTCGACCTGACCCAGCGCGAGGCGCGGCGCGCGCAGGAACTGTTCGCCCGCAACAACGCCTCGGGCGCGGCCCGTGACAGCGCGCTGGCCGCCCGCGATGCGGCGGATGCGGCGCTGCAGCTTGCCAAGGCGCAGCAGCAATCGGCCGAAATCGACCTTGACCGGACGACGATCCGCGCGCCCATCGCCGGGGTCATCGGCTTTTCGCAGGCGACCGCCGGCTCACTGGTCGCGGCGCAGCAGACAGCCGCGCTGACGACCATCCGTTCGCTGGACCCGATCTATGTGGACGTGACGCAATCGGCCAACGACCTGCTGCGCTGGCAGCAGTCGCACAAGGGCGGCGGGGTTCTGGCCACCGGACAGGCAACGCTGATCCTGCCGACCGGGGACATCTATCCTGTCAAGGGCGAGCTGCGCGCGGCCGAGCCGCAGGTCGAGCCGACCACCGGCATGATCACCCTGCGCGTGTCCTTCGCCAACCCCGACCACCTGCTGCTGCCCGGCCTTTACGTCGAGGTCGCCCTTCCCCAGCAAGAGGAAAAGGGCGTCTACATGGTGCCGCAGATGGCGGTGATGCGCGATCAGCAGGGCACGGCAAAGGTCTGGGTGGTCGAGAACGGCGTGATCGCCGAGCGGCCGCTGAAGGTGCTGACGGCGGATGGAAACAACTGGGTCGTGACCGAGGGCCTCAAGCCGGGCGATCTGATCGTCACCTCCGGCTTCCAGAAGGCCGGACCGGGCGCGCCGGTCGATATCGCCGCGCCCGAGGCGGGCGCGGAGGGTGCCGCCGCAGGGCAGGCTGCGCCCGAGGGCGCCAGCACGGCGGGCGGCGAACATACGAGCGGCACGGCCGCAGGCGCCCCGGCACCCGCGGACGGTGCGGGCGCAGCGGCAGGCGGCACGGCGCCGGACGGCGCGCCCATGGGCGCCTCGGCCCCGGGGGCGGGGGCGGCGGGCGGCTCGGCAGGGCAGACGTCCGAGGGCGGGGTGGATGCAGCCGGCGCGCCGCAACCGCAAAGCATGGCCCAGCCCGCCGGATCGGCAGGATCGCCGGCGGCGGGCGCGGGCGCATCCTCGGGATCGACTGCGGCCCCGTCCGAGGGCGCCGGCGCGGGCGCAGCCCCGGCGCAGGGGAACTGAGCCGATGGCGCGATTTTTCATCGACCGGCCGATCTTTGCCTGGGTCATCGCCATCATCATCATGGGGCTGGGCACCCTGTCGGTCCTGCGGCTGCCGATCTCGCAATATCCGTCCATCGCGGGGCCCTCGGTCGTCATCAGCGCCGCCTATCCGGGCGCCTCGGCGCAGACCGTCGCCGATACCGTGGTGCAGGTGATCGAACGGCAGATGACCGGCCTTGACGGGCTGCGCTACATCAACAGCTCGACCACCTCGGCCGGCAGCGGGCAGATCACGCTCAGCTTTGCGCTGGGCACCGATCCCGACATCGCGCAGGTGCAGGTCCAGAACAAGCTGGCCCAGGCCGAGGCCGGCCTACCGGAGGCCGTCACCCGCCAGGGCGTCACGGTCGAGAAATCGGCGACCGGGTTCCTGATGGTCATCGGCCTGGTGTCCACAGACGGCACACGCTCGGCCGTGGACCTGGCCGACTATCTCAACAGCTACATGGTCGAGCCGCTGTCGCGGACCCAAGGGGTCGGCAACATCAGGGTGTTCGGGTCGGAATACTCGATGCGCATCTGGCTGGACCCGACGCGGCTGAAATATTACAGCATCACGCCCGCTCAGGTCATCGCCGCGGTCAGCGCCCAGAACGCGCAGATCTCGGCCGGATCGTTCGGGGCCATGCCCGCCCCCGCCGGCCAGCAGCTGAACGCCACGATCACGGCCCAGTCGCTGCTCAAGACCCCCGAGGATTTCGAGCGGATCGTCCTGCGCTCGGACACCGATGGCGGGCTGGTCCTGCTGCGCGACGTGGCGCGGGCCGAACTGGGGGCCGAGAACTACGAGATCGCCAGCTTCTTCAACGGCAAGCCGGCATCGGGGATGGCGATCCAGCTTGCCTCGGGCGCGAACGCACTGGACACCGCCAAGCTGGTCAAGGCGCGGGTGGCCGAACTGGCCAAGTTCATGCCCGCGGGGATGGAATATGTCATTCCCTATGACACCACCCCCTTCGTGCTGCTGTCCATCGAGGCGGTGATCCACACCCTGGTCGAGGCCATCGTCCTGGTCGTGCTGGTCATGCTGCTGTTCCTGCACAATTTCCGCGCGACGCTGATCCCGACGCTGGCGGTGCCGGTGGTGCTGTTGGGCACATTCGGCATCATGGCGCTGCTGGGCTTTTCCATCAACACGCTGACCATGCTGGCCATGGTGCTGGCGATCGGCCTGCTGGTCGATGACGCCATCGTCGTGGTCGAGAACGTCGAGCGGATCATGCGCGACGAACATCTCGGCCCGGTCGAGGCGACACGCCGGTCCATGGACGAGATTTCGGGCGCGCTGATCGGCATCGCGCTGGTCGTTTCGGCCGTGTTCGTGCCGATGGCGTTCTTTGGCGGCTCGACCGGCGAGATGTACAAGCAGTTCGCCGTGACCATCGTGTCGGCGATGCTGCTGTCGGTGTTCGTGGCGCTGACCTTCACCCCGGCGTTGTGCGCCACGATCCTGAAACCGCATGCCCGGCCCGGCACGCGGCGGCAGGGGGTGCTGTCCCGGCTGGGCACCGGCTTCGGCAACTGGTTCGAGCGCAACTTCGGCCGGCTGACGAACGGCTACAGCCGGATCGTGCGCTTTGCCACCGGCCATCCCGTCATCATGTTCGTGCTGTATGCGGCAATCGTGGGCGCGATGGTGCTGATGTTCCAGCGCACCCCCACCGCCTTTCTGCCCGAAGAGGATCAGGGGGCGATCATGACCATCGTCCAGGGGCCTTCGGGCACGACCGCCGAACAGACCGAGGCGGTGCTGTCGAAGGTGTCGGGCTATTATACCGCAGCCGAGGCAGACAATGTCGATTCGGTGTTCTCGGTGCGCGGCTTTTCCTTTGCCGGGCAGGGGCAGAACATGGGCATGATGTTCGTGCGCCTGAAGGACTGGGAAGAACGCGCCACCCCCGAGCGTTCGGCGGCGGCGATCGCGGGGCGCGCCTTCGGCCCCCTGATGGGCGGCATCCGCGAGGCCATGGTCATCCCGATCGTGCCCCCGGCGGTGCTGGAATTGGGGAACTCATCGGGCTTTTCGGCCTATCTGACCGCCGGCGCAGGGCAGACGCATGAAGAGCTGCTGGCCGCGCGCAACATGCTGCTGGGCCTGGCGGGCAAAAGCCCGGTGCTGGCCGCCGTGCGCCCAAGCGGGGTCGAGGACGCCTCGCAGTTCGAACTGAACATCGACTGGGCCAAGGCCGGCGCGGTCGGCGTGACGGCAGCGGATGTCGGCTCGTTCCTGGCCAGCATCTGGTCGGGTTCCTATGTCAACGACTTCCTGTATCAGGGCCGCATCAAGCGCGTCTATGTGCAGGGCGAGCCGTGGGCCCGCACCACGCCGCGCGACCTGAGCCTGTGGCGCGTGCAGAACGCGAATGGCGATTTCGTCGATTTCAGCAGCTTTGCCACTCAGGACTGGGTCTATGGTCCCCAGCAGGTTCAGCGCTATAACGCGCAGCCCGCCATGGCGATCGACGGCTCGGCAGCCGATGGCTATTCCACCGGCGACGCGCTGGCCGAGATGGAGCGGCTGGCCACCCAGCTGCCGCCCGGCTTCTCGCTGCAATGGACCGGCCTTTCGCTTGAGGAAAAAGAGGCCGGATCGGGCGCGATGATGCTGTATGTGCTGGCGCTTGCGACCGTGTTCCTGTGCCTTGCGGCGCTGTATGAAAGCTGGTCGATCCCCATCGCCGTCCTGCTGGCGATGCCGGTCGGCATCTTCGGCGCCCTGCTGGGCGCATGGGCCGGCGGGCAGGCGAACGGGGTCTATTTCCAGGTCGGCCTGCTGACCGTGGTCGGCCTGACCGGCAAGAACGGCATCATGATCGTCGAATTCGCGCGCGAATACATGGAAAAGGCGGGCGAATCGGCAATCGAGGCGGTGCGGCACGCGGCCCGGATGCGCCTCAGGCCGATCCTGATGACCTCGCTGGCCTTCGGCCTGGGGGTCTTGCCGTTGATGCTGTCCACCGGGGCGGGCGCAGGGGCGCGCGCCGCGATCGGCTATGCCACGTTCTTCGGCACCTTCACGGGGACGTTGCTGACGCTGATCTTCGTGCCGGTGTTCTTCGTGGTGGTCACGCGGATCTTTGCGGGCCGCGGCAAAAAGCCTGACGCGGCCGCTCCGGTCGCCTGACGGCCGGATGCCGGGGCCGGCAGGACTGGAAAAAGGGGCCGGACGGCCCCTTTTTCATTGGCTCAAGGCTGGATGCGGCGGGGCCGGCGCCCTATCGGCGCATCACGCGGGTCGAGGCAAGCGCAAGCGCGCCGACCGCCCCGACCAGGGCAAAGAAATAAAAGCCCCAGGGATGCCCGATCTGCATGGAAACCAGCATCCCGCCGATCAGCGGCCCCGCGATCGCCCCCAGCCGGCCGACCCCCGCCGACATCCCCAGCGCGGTGGCGCGCACGGCGGGCGGATGATTGGCCGCGGTATAGGCATAGACGAGCACCTGTGCCGAAAAGACAAAGCAGCCGGTCAGGAAGACCAGCGGATAAAGCAGCGCCGGCGCGACCTTGATCGACAGCATCGCCAGCAGCGCCGCCCCTGCCGCAAACCACAGGATGCCCGCGCGGCGCAGGCCGATGCGGTCGCCGACCGCGCCCGCCACCAGCAATCCGCAGATCGCCCCTGCATTCAGCAGCAGCAGCAGCCACAGCCCGCCCGTCAGCCCGTATCCGGCCGCCACCATCAACTTGGGCAGCCATGTGTTGAGCGCATAGACCAGCAGCAGCCCCATGAAGGACGTGGTCCAGATCCCCAGCGAATTGCGCAGCCAGGGCCGGCGGAACAGCGCCGCTGCGGAAACGCGCGCCTCGGCGCCGGACGGGACGGCCGCATCCGCAGATGCCAGGCCGAACCGTGCGGCGATGGCGCGCGCCTCGGCCTCGCGCCCTTTGGCGATCAGGAAGGCCGGCGATTCGGGCAGGATGCGCAGCATCAGGGGCGCCAGCGCCAGCCCCGGCAGGGCGCCGATCACGAACAGCGAACGCCACCCCAACCCGCCCAGCACCAGCAGCGCCAGCAGCGCCGTCGCCACCGCGCCCACGTGATAGCCCGTCATCAGCGCGGTCGAGGCCTTGCCCGCCCTGCCCCTGGAAAACTCGGTCACCATGGCGATGGCGGTGGGCAGGCAACCGCCCAGCCCGAAACCGGCCAGAAAGCGCATCAGACCCAGTTGCCGGTAATCCTGCGCCAGCGCGCAGCCCAGCGTGAACAGGGAAAACACCAGGACCGCCCCGACCAGCGCCCGCCGCCGGCCGATCCGGTCGGTCGCCGCGCCGATCACCAGCGCGCCTATCGTCATGCCGACAAGGCTGATGGTGCCCACGAAGGTCGCTTGCGGGGGCGTCATCCAGGGGCTTTCGCCCCCCGTCAGGGTCGGGATCAGCGCGCCCAGCACCACCAGGTCGAACCCATCCAGCACGACGGCGGCCCAGCACAGCGCCGCAACCAGCCCGGCCGATCCGCCCCCGCGCCTGCCCCCGCGCCGGGGGGCGGCTGAGGTTGTCTCGATCATGGTCAATCATTCTCCTTTCATGGGGGGCCGGGTGATGGCGCAGCGTCCATCGCGGCCCCGGCGGCTCAGCCGCCTGCGGATGCGGCTTTGGCGAAGCGCCTTGCCTCGTCCGGCGCGGTTCCCAGGCTGACCGCCGCGCTTGAGGCCAGCCCCGGAAAGTCGCGTTCGACCAGAGCGGGCAGGGGCGTTGCGGTTTCCAGCGCCTCGCGGCACAGGGCCTTGATGCGCGACTGCGCCTCGGGCCGGGGCATCCGCCGGGCCAGCGCAAAGGTCAGCCCCTCGGCCAGGATGACACCCTGCCCCTCGGCCAGGCCGCGCGCCATCGCGGCGGGGTCGGGTGCAAGGCCCTCGGCCACCTCAAGCGCCAGGCCGATGCCGCGCCCGGTGGAGATACACAGCTGCGGCAGCGTCAGCCATTCCACGAACCAGGCCGCCCCGTCACGCTGCTGGCGGTGGATGGATGCGCCCTGCATGGCGGCGGACAGGGCCGTGACCTGCCGAGCCAGCGCAACCAGCACAGACGGGCCGACCGGATTGTGCTTTTGCGGCATGGTGGACGATCCGCCGGCCCCGGCCAGGCGCAGCTCGCCGATGCCGGACTGGGTCATCAGGATCAGATCCTCGCCCATCTTGCCCAAAGATGCGGTCAGCCCGGCCATCCAGGCGGCGAAATCGCCCATGCGGTCACGCTGTGCGTGCCAGCTGTGGCCGGGATCGGCCAGGTCCAGCGCCTCGGCCAGGGCGGCGCGCACGGCGGGGCCGTCCTTGCCCATCGCCGACAGCGTGCCCGCCGCCCCGCCCAGCGAAACGGTGGCCAGCCGCGCGCCGACCTCGGCCAGCCGCGCCCGGTGGTGGACGAGCGGCCAGCCCCAGCCTGCGACGATTGCGCCGAAGCTGGTGGGCGTCGCCGCCTGACCATAGGTCCGCGCCGCCATCGGCAGGTCGGCATGCGCACCCGCCAGCCGCCCCAGCGCGGCAAGCAAATCGCCAAGCCGCCGGTCCCAATCCTGCGTCACCCGCCGCAGCCGCAGGGCAAGGGCGCTGTCCATGATGTCCTGGCTCGTCGCGCCCCAGTGCAGGAATTGCGCATGTTCGGGCGCCTGCATCGCCTTGCGGAACGCCGCGACAAGGCCGGGCACGGGAACGCCGTCCACCGCCGCCTCGCCCCCCAGCGCGGCCGGATCGATCTGCACCTCGCGGCTGGCGCGGTCGATGGCGGCGGCGGCGGTTTCGGGGATCAGCCCCAAGCGCCCCTGCACGCGGGCCAGCGCGCCTTCGACCAGCAGCATGGCGCGCAGCTCGGCGCTGGGGGTGAACAGCGCGGCGGTGGCCGCGTCCCCGAACAGGGGACGATAGAGCGCGCTGTCGGCAAGGGCTGCGGGCATGGTCTGTCCTTGTGCAGCGCGGCGTCAGGCCGCGGCGGGCATGCGCAGGCCCAGGATCGCCCTGGCCTGCCGCCAGTCGGCCACGGGGCGGTCATATCGCGCGCACAGATCCGCCGCGCGCCGCACCAGCGCCGCATTCGACGGCGCCAGCCTCTCGCGGTCGAGCCGGACATTGTCCTCAAGCCCTGTGCGCGCATGCCCGCCCGAGCTGATCGCCCATTCGTTCAGCACGATCTGGCTTGGCCCGATCCCCGCCGCGCACCAGGGCGCATCCGCGCCGAACAGCCGTTCCACCGTGCGGATGTAATAGTCGAACACGTCGCGGTCGGCGGGCATGGCGTTCTTCACGCCCATCACGAACTGCACATAGGGCGTGCCGGCCAGCCGCCCGTCATCGGCCATCCGCTTGGCCTGCAGGATATGGGACAGGTCAAACGCCTCGATCTCGGGCTTGACGCCATGGGCCAGCATCTGCGCCGCCAGCCAGTCCACCAGATCGGGCGGGTTCTCATAGACGCGGGTCGGAAAGTTGTTCGAGCCGACCGACAGGCTGGCCATGTCGGGCGCCAGCGGCAGCATGCCCCCCCGCGCCTGCCCCGCGCCAGACCGCCCGCCCGTGGACAGCTGCACGATCATGCCGGGGCAGTGCTGCTCGATCCCCTCCTTCAGCCGGGCGAACCGTTCGGGGTCCGAGGTCGGCCGCCCCTCGTCGTCGCGCACATGGCAATGCGCGATGGTGGCACCGGCCTCAAAGGCCTCATGCGTCGATTCAACCTGCTCGGCGATGGTGATCGGAACCGCCGGGTTGTTCTCCTTGGTCGGCAGCGACCCGGTGATCGCAACGCAGATGATGCAGGGCTTGCCAGAGACGTCAGACATCGAAGAAAACCGTTTCATTGTCGCCCTGCAGGCGGATTTCAAAGCGATAGACCGGCCTGCCGTCGCGATCCATGCGGCGGGCGATCAGCGTCGCGCGGCGGTTTTCCCATTCGATCAGGTTCAGCACCGGATCCCTGGCATTCGCCTCGGCCTCGTCCTCGAAATACATGCGGGTGTTCAGCCCGATATTGATGCCGCGGGCGACGATCCACAGGTTCAGATGCGGCGCCATGGGCGGGTGGCTCTCGTCCATGCGCCCTTGCCAGTCGGGATGGCTGTCGCGCACCGCCTGCGCGACCGAGGACTGCATCTTGCGCCGTGCCGCGACCGGGCCGGGCTTGATGGTGTCGAAGGACCATTCCCCGGTTTCAAAATCGGTGATGATCCGGCCCCAGCCGCGGAACCCTTCCTCGACATTGCCGCGCCCGCCGGTGCCGGCATGTTCGGGATGGGCATAGATGCCCTCGGCATTGGCCTGCCAGACCTCGATCAGCACGTCCTTGACCGGGCTGCCGGTGCCGTCGATGACCAGCCCCTCGACGCGGATGCGCTCGCCCTTTGCATTCGGCCCGGCGATGTCGCCGCCCAGCGTCCTGTCGAAGATCTCGAACCCCGCGGCGGCCGGCGCAAGGCCGATATGGACATAAGGCCCCGCCGTCTGCGAGGGGGTTTCGCCTAGATACTGCGGGGCGTTGTTGCGCGCGTCCACGACGTTCATCTCAGTTACCCTCCAGCCGGTTCTCGAACATGGTGGACCGCCGCCCGCGCAGCACGATGTCAAAGCGATAGGCAATGGAATCCAGCGGCACGCTCGCGTTCATGTCAAGTTTGGCCGTCAGCCGTTCGACGGCATCGGCATCGGGCAGCGTCTGCACGATGGGGCAGATCGGGATCAGGGGATCGCCCTCGAAATACAGCTGCGTGATCAGCCGCTGGCAAAAGGCGCGGCCGAACACCGACACGTGGATATGCGCGGGGCGCCAGTTGTTGACCCAGTTTCGCCAGGGATAGGCCCCCGGCTTGACCGTGCGGAAGAAGTAATACCCGTTCTCGTCCGTGATCGTGCGCCCGCAGCCGCCGAAGTTCGGGTCGATCGGGGCAAGATAGGTGTCCTTCCGGTGGCGATAGCGCCCGCCGGCATTGGCCTGCCAGATCTCGACAAGGGTGCCGGGCACCGGGCGCGCGTTCTCGTCCAGCACGCGGCCGTGGACGATGATCCGCTCGCCCACCGGATCGCCGGTCTTGGCGTAGTTCTTGATCAGGTCGTTGTCGATCGGGCTGATGTCGCCATGGCCGAACACCGGCCCCGTGGTTTCCGACACCGACCCCTGCAGCGAAATCAGGCTGTAGCGCGGGCTGCGCGCCACGCTGGTCTTGTAGTCGGGGGTCAGCGCGGGCGGGTGGCGGCGCCGGTCGCGCTGATGGTATTCGGCCTCGGTCATTGCTCCTCCTCCATCTCGGCATAGGTCTGGCGCGCCAGTTTCAGGGCGTGGTTCGCCTTGGGCACGCCGCAGTAGATGGCGACGTGCTGGAACGCCTCGAGCACGTCGCGCTTGCTGGCGCCGGTGCGGGCGGTGGCGCGGATATGCATGGGAATCTCCTCGAAATTGCCCATCGCGGCCAGCAGCGCCAGCGTCAGCATCGAGCGTTCGCGCCGCGTGATCCCGTCCGAGGCCCAGACCGTGCCCCAGGCCGCATGGGTGATGAGATCCTGGAACGGGATGTCCAGATCGGTCTTGGCCGCCTCGGCCCGGTCCACATGGGCATCGCCCAGCACCTGGCGGCGGACGGACATGCCGCGGTCATAGCGGTCAGGCGGCTCAGCGGACATGGCCGATCTCCTCAAGAAAGCGGGTGATGATGGCGGCGTATTCTGCGGGCGTTTCCACGCAGGGGATATGCGCGGCATCCTCGATCAGGGCAAAGCGCGCGCCGGGGATCAGGCCCGCCGTGGCGCGCACGATTTCCGGGGGGGCCGCGCCGTCATGGGCGCCGGCGATCACCTGCACCGGCAGGCGCAGCGCGGGCACCGCGCCTCGCAGGTCGGCCGCCGCCAGCGCCCGGCACAGCGCGCCATAGCCGCCCGCCGGCTGGCGCGCCAGCATGCGCGCCCAAAGGCGGTCGGACCCGCCGGCGCGGAAGTCGGGCGAGAACCAGCGTTCCATCGTGGCCTCGGCGATGGCGGGCAGCCCGCCTTGCTGCACCCGGTCGATCCGGTCCTGCCAGGATGCCGCATCGCCAAGCTTTGCCGCCGAGTTCGAGATCACCAGCCCCGCCAGCAGCTCGGGCCGCCGCAGCGCCAGCGCCTGCCCGATCAGCCCGCCGATCGACAGCCCCACGAACACCGCCGGGCCAAGGCCAAGATGTTCGATCAGCGCCGCGGCGTCATCGGCCAGCAGCTCGATCGAACAGGGGCCAGGGGTCTCCTCGGACAGCCCGTGCCCGCGCTTGTCATAGCGCAGCACCCGCAGCCCGGCAGGCAGCAGCGCCAGCAGCTCGTCCCACAGCCTCAGATCCGTCCCCAGGGAATTGGCGAATACCACCGCCGGCCCGTCCTTCGGCCCGGACAGGGCATAATGCAGGTTCACGTTGTTCACGGTTGCCGTCAGCATCAATAAGGCAGCCCCACATAGTTTTCCGCAAAGGCGCGCTGTTGCGATTCATTGTCGCGCAGAAAGGCGATCTCGGCCTGCTGCATCCTGCGGTCGAACCCGCTCATATGCGGATAGACATGCAGCAGGCTGGAAAACCACCAGCTGAACCGTTCAGCCTTCCACACGCGCAGCAAAGCGCGTTCGGAATAGCGGTCGATGCCCTCGGGATCGGCCTCCTCATAGAACTGGCGCAGGCCCTGATGCAGGTAATGCACGTCGCTGGCCGCGGTGTTCAGCCCCTTGGCGCCGGTCGGCGGCACGATATGGGCCGCGTCCCCGCACAGGAACAGCCGGCCCCAGCGCATCGGCTCGGTGACAAAGGAACGCAGCGGCGCAATCGACTTGTCGATCGAGGGGCCGGTCACCAGCCCATCGGCCACCTCGGGCGGCAGGCGGCGGCGCAGTTCCTGCCAGAAGGCGTCGTCTGTCCAGTCCGAGGGGCTGTCCGACAGGGCGCACTGGATGTAATAGCGCGACAGGTTTTCGTTGCGCATCGAACACAGCGCAAAGCCGCGATCCGAATTGGCATAGATCAGCTCGTCCGCCACCGGCGGCGTGCGCGACAGGATCCCCAGCCAGCCGAAGGGATAGGTCTTTTCGTATTCTTGCCTGGCGGACAGCGGAATCGCCTGGCGGCTGATGCCGTGAAACCCGTCGCAGCCGGCCACGAAATCACACGCGATCCGCAGCGATTGCCCGCCCGCGGTCAGGGTGACGAAGGGATGATCGCCCTCCAGCCCGTGCAGGGCGACATCCTGCGCCTCAAAGATCGTCTGCCCGCCCGCCGCATCGCGCGCATCATAAAGATCGCGCGTGATCTCGGTCTGGCCATAGACGGTCACAGGCGCCCCGGCCAGCCGGGCCAGGTCGATGTGGAACATCTCGCCCCCGAAGGCGATCCGGGTGCCGTCATGGACGAACCCCTCGGCATGCAGGCGGCCTGCAACGCCCGCCTCCTCCATCAGCCGCACCAGCCCCTGCTCGATGATGCCGGCGCGGATGCGGCCCAGGACGTAATCGCGCGTCTTGCGTTCCAGCACCACGGCGTCGATGCCCGCGCGGTGCAGCAACTGCCCCAGCAGCAGGCCGGAGGGACCGCCGCCGATGATGACAACCTGTGTGCGCATGGATTCCCCCTTCTCGGCGTTATCTTGATCCCGTGAAACCCGCAGGTAAATTGAGAAAGACGGGGCGAAACTTACCAGAACGGGTAATCATGGACCGGCGCATCCGGCTGCGTCACCTGCAGGTCTTCGTCGAGATCGTCCGCCAGGGCAGCCTGAGGCGGGCGGCCGAGACGCTGTTCCTGACCCAGCCCGCCATCTCGCGCACCCTGGCAGAGCTGGAGGAGATCGTCGGCGCGCGCCTCATGGTCCGGGGGCGGCGCGGCATCACCTTGACGGCGCGGGGGGAATACCTGCACGGGCACGCGCTGGGCGGGCTGTCGGCGCTGGCGCAGGGGCTGGCGGCCGAGGGCGCAGGCTGGTCCGAGCCGGTCGCCATCCATGTCGGCGCCCTGCCCTCGGTGGCGGTGCGCCTGATGCCCAAGGTGGCCGCGATCCTGCGCCAGACCGCCCCGCAGCTGCGCCTGCACATTGCCGACGGGGCGCATGGGCACCTGACGGCGCTGCTGCGTTCGGGCGATCTGGACGCGGTGATCGGCCGGCTCGGCGCGCCCGAGCTGATGCAGGGGATCAGCTTCACCCAGCTTTATCTGGAGCGGGTCGCCGTCGTGGTCCGGCCGGGCCATCCGATCCTGGCTGATCCCGACCTGCGCCGGATCGCGGCCTTTCCGGTTGTGTATCCAACCCCCCAGTCGGCGATCCGCCCGCTGGTCGAAAACCTGCTGATCGCCTTGGGAATCCCGCCGCCGGCCGATCGGATCGAGACGGTCTCGGGCGCCTTCGGCCGCGTGTTTGTCGCCCAGAGTGATGCGGTGTGGTTCATCTCGGCCGGAGTCGTCGCGCGCGAAATCGAGGATGGCCGTCTCGTCAGCCTGCCGGTGGACACGGCGCTGACGGCGGGGCCGGTCGGGCTGATGGTGCGTGCCGCGCAGCCCGACACGCCGGCCCGCCTGCTGCTGCGTCAGGCGGTGACGCAGGCCAGCACGGAAATGACGCAATCCTTGCAGTTTCCCTGAAGCCCCCCGATGCCGAGGCGCCGGGCCGAGCGGGGATGCAACCCCATCGACACCTCGCGCGCCACTGCCCTGACCGCATTGTCACACGGCGCCGGCCGGATCAGGGATGGGACGGCGTCAACACGCCGGGATGCACCTGCCCGGCCGGTCAGCTCGCTGCAGGGGCCGGACCTGTGGCCCGCCGCGGCGGCCAGAAAGCAATGTGCCGGCCGGCCGGCGACCCGACAGCGCGGCCTAGGGAAGACGCGATCCCCAAAGGCAAGCGCAAGGGGCCGTATCCCGGACGAAAGCACCAGGCCATGCCGGCAAGGAGAGAACCCGGGCCGGAGACCCGAGACTGAGACTGAGACTGAGACAACAACAACAACAACGGCAGGCCGAAAAGGCGGCCAAGACAACGCGCCCTGGCAATGACGCCGGTCCGAAGGGCGGCAAGATGCCAGGCCATCCGGCACAAGGGCAGGTCCGCGCCATCGGCGGCTCTGCCTTGAACGCGCCGTGGCGGATGTCTCAGTTCACGATGAATTCTGCATGCAGCGCGCCTGCGGCGTGAACGGCCTTGAGGATGTCGATCAGCTCGCGCGGCCGGACCCCCAGCGCATTCAGCCCCGCCACGACATCCGACAACGAGGATTCGCCGCTGACCTCGGCAAAGCCGATCCCCGGTTCCTGGGTGATCTGCGCATCCGTGCGCGGCACTACCACCGTCTGCCCCGGAGCGAAGGGATTGGGCTGCGACACCATCGGGGTTTCGCGGACCCGCAATGTCAGATTGCCCTGCGAGACGGCGACACGCGAAATCCTTACGTCCTCGCCCATCACGATGGTGCCCGAACGATGATCGACCACTACCCGCGCATGGCTTTCCGGCTCGACCTCGATATTCTCGATCCGCCCCACCAGGCGGGCCGGATTGACCTCGCCCAGGCGTTTTGAATCGATCAGGATCGTGGCGGCATCCAGCAGGGTCGCGATCCCGTTGCCCAGATCGGCGTTGATCGCCCGCTCCATCCGGGCGCCAGTCGTGAAATCCGCTGTACGCAAGGCGATGCGGAAACTGGTCATCTGCGAGAAGTCGAAATCCACCTCGCGTTCGACCCGCGCACCTGACGGGATCGTTCCCGATGTCGGCACCCCCTGCACGACCGAGGCGGCTTCACCCTGGGCAGAGGCGCCCCCCGCGATGACAGAGCCCTGTGCGACTGCATAGACCTCGCCATCGGCAGCATTGAGCGGGGTCATGATGAGCGTGCCGCCCAGAAGGCTTTTCGCATCGCCGATCGCGGCGACCGTGACATCCATCTGGCTTCCCGCGCGGGCAAACGGGGGCAGCGTGCCCGTGACCATGACCGCTGCCACGTTCTTGGGGCGAAAGCTGTCTGACGTGACGTTCACGCCCAGCCGTTCCAGAAGCCCACCCAGCATTTCTTCGGTGTAGGGCGCGTTGCGCACGCTGTCGCCCGTGCCGTTGAGGCCGACGACCAGCCCATAGCCCACAAGGTCGTTGCCGCGGACCCCGTCTATCGTGGCCAGGTCCTTGATCCGCACAGGCGCCGCCAAGGCAAGCGCCGGCAGCAGAACAAGGATCGCAACGATGCGGAACAGCCTCATTTGATGTAATCGGTCAGAGACAGCTGGGACAGGCGGGCGGTCAGCGCATACAGGTTTTGCAGGCTCGTCTGGGTCTGGGCCAGGGCCGATGCGGTCTCATACGGATCGGCCGAAAGCATGTCCGAACGGGCGATCGAGAGAGCGCTTGTCTCAGCCGTGTTCCGGCTGACAGCCTGCTGGACGATTTCCTGCTTCATGCCCAATTCCGCCTGCAGCTGGGTTATGAGCGTACTGCCCTGCACAAGGCGCTGTCCTGCCTGGCCCAGCAGCGCGGCCTTGCTGGCCGAGGACAGGCCAAGCCCGGGATCACCGGCAAGGGCCCCAAGAACCAGCCCCTTCAGCGTGGTCCGAAAGGCGGGATCCAGCGCGTTCACGTCCTGCGTGATGGTCGTGTCGGGCGAAACCCCCGCCGAGGTCGGCAGGGAAGTGCCGTGAAAGGCTTGGGCGGCAAATCCCGTCGGCGCGTCCGAGGCGAACCATGCGTCGATCGCGGCAGAAATCCCGGCCGGATCGCTCAGCCCGCTGACCTGGGCACGGGCCAGATCGAGTATGTCATCTGGCTGGGACAGGGGCGCTGTCGTGACGGCCGTGCCCGACAGCACAAAACGGCCGCCGATTTGGGTATTCAGCATCCTGACTACCGTACCGAAATCCTGCATTGCCTGGCCGCAAAGCGCGTCCACGGCGATGCCCGACAGCGTCGGCGCGGCCAGCATCTGGGCCCCGCGCGCCGAGACGATGTCGCCCACTCCGGTCAGGGCGGCCTGCAGGCCGTCCTGCTCGGACTGAAGGAGGGATGCGTTCCGATCATAGCTTTCGAGCAGGGCCAGCCGGCTTTGCACATGCGCCAGGCGTCCCATGTTGCCGCCCAGCGCCGCGGGCACATCCGACTTCAGCCCGCTCGCCGCCTCTTTCGACAACAGGGCAAGCCGGGCCTTCAGCAAGGCGTTGGATTGTCGAAGCTGCGCAAAGCGCGACAGATCGCCGATCGAATTGGAGCCTTTCATGACAGCCTCAGTATTGTCTGGATCATGTCGTCCACTGCCGACAGAACCTTGGCATTGGCCGTATAGGCGCGCTCAAGACCAAGAAGCGTTTCCATTTCCTGATCGCTGTCGACCCCGTCCTGGCGGATCATGGCATCATAGCTATCGGATCTTGCAGTGGCCCCGGCCAGGGCGGATTCGGCACCCAGCCGGGCCGTTGCGGCCCACGAGGTCACATCGGCCGCCATCGTCGCCGCGCTGCGCGGCGTCGCCGACATCCCTGAGGAGCCGGAAATCCGCTGTTCGGCCAGGGCACCGCGCAGCCGGTCCAGCAGGGCCGTCTGCCCCACAGGTCCGGGCGCGCTGGCGCCAAGGCCGTCGCGCAGGCGCCACAGGCTGCCGCCCTGTGCGATATCGACGACCGCGTTGACCGCAAGGCGCTGGGAAAGGCCCGCCTCCTTCGCGGGATCGAGCGAGGCGCCGGCATCGGTGAAAAGCCCCGGCCCGTTCCCCCGCGTCGCATCCACGTCCGGATCGGAAAAACGCTCGACCAGATCGCGGGCTGCCGCATCCAGCCGCGATTGCGCCGCCGGCGCATCAACGTCGCGGATCTGGAAATTGGCGGCCAAGCGGCCGCCCGAGAACATGACCATCTGGCCCGCCGACAATTCCTGGCCGTTGAAGGACAGCCGTCCGACCGAAGAACCCTCGACCGTCATGCCGGCAGCAAGGGGACCGGCCGCGTTGAACCCGATCGCGGCGGGGGTGACCCCGTCCAGCAGGATCGCGCCCCCGGCCGTGAACAGGGCCACCCGGCCGCCGTCACGGGGCAGCTCCTGGATGGGAACGATCTCGGACAGGCTGTCGATCAGCTGCCGGCGGCTGTCCTGCAAAGCCGTTGCATCATCCCCGGCCGATTGCTGCACGCTGATCTGCCGATTGAGCTCGGCCACCTGGGCCAGCCCGTCATTCAGGGCCTGAACGTCCGAGGCGATCGCACGGTCCGCTTCGGTCCGCGCATCCTGCACCTGGGCGCCGAGGGTGCCATAGCTGCGCGCAAGGGTCTGGGCGGTGGCGAGCACGCGGGAAAGATTGATCTCGCTTTGCGGCTGCGCGGCGGCCGCTGTCAGGGCGGCATCGAAATCTGCCAAAAGCGTCGTCAGGGCCCCTGTTTCGCCAGGAACACCGATCGAATCGGCCATGGTCTTGTGGAAGGTCGCAATGATTTGGGTGCGCGCGGTATCAGCAGAGGCGACCCGCCCCTGGGCCACGACAGAGGTTCTGACCGTTCTGGTCACCCCATCGACGTGAACGCCGCCGGCAGCATAGGGGCGCGCGGAAAGCTGAAGCTCGCGCCGGGCAAAGCCGGGGGTCAGCGCATTGGCCAGGTTCGAGGACACGACCTCGGTCCCCCGGGTGACCGCGGCGATGCCGGACATCGCATTGGAAAGGGCGTTCGACAGGCTCATCGGTCAACCCGCGGCGTGCCGCGGCCTTTCTCGCTCAGCGTTTGATATTGGTGGTTTCCTGAAGCATCTCGTCCACGGTCTGGATGACCTTGGCGTTGGACGAATAGGCGCGCTGCGTCTGGATCAGGTCCGTCAGTTCGGCGGCAACGTCGGTCGTCGATCCTTCGAGCGCATAGCCCATGATCGAGCTTGTGGGGCCATCGCCCGCATCCCACAGGAAGAACGACCCCGAACTGGGCGAGATCTGATAGGCCTGGTTGTTCAGCGACAGCAGTCCGTTCGGGTTCGGCACATCGACCAGAGGAATCTGGTAGAGGGTGCGGACAAAGCCCGTGTCATAGGTCGCCTTCATCATGCCGTTCTCGTCCACCTCGACGGCCGTCACCGACCCGGCGGGCGAGCCGTCCTTGGTCACCGTCGGCTTGAAGGCGCTGTCCAGCTGGGTCAGCCCGTTCTGGTCGTTCGGCCTGCCGATGCGGACGGTCATCGGCCCGCCCGCCACGGTCAGCGACAGCGTTCCGTCGTTTGCGTCATAGGCCCCGCCGCTGAGCCGGGTGACCGAGGCCAGCCGCCCGCCGCGTTCCTTGCTGTCGTCGAAGACCAGCTGGTAGCTGCCCACCAGGTTGCTGCCGGCCGGAGAGGCGCTGTCGCGGATCTCCATCCGCCAGGTGTTGGACATCTGCCCGGCCTGCGTCGAAGGGACGGGGACAAAGGTGATGTCCAGGCTTTCCGAACTTCCCAGATTGCCGAAATATTCGGCCTTGGTGGGCCATGACGTGGCCGCCGCGCCCTGCTTGGTATCTGCTGCGGGCAGGTTGATGTTCAGCGACATCGTCGTCGTCGGGTTGGCCGAGGTCTGGTTCATGTTGAGCACGACCGGCTGCAGGCCGCCGACCGAATCCCGCGAATTCACCGGAATCCGCCCGTCCGAATTGGCGGGCCAGCCCATCAGCACAAGGCCGGACTGGGTCCGCAGGACGCCGTCCGCATCGGGGCGGAATGAACCCGTGGAGGTCATCATCATCGGCGTGCTGCCAAGGCCCGACCCCATCATCGCCGAGGGCATCACCGGCAGGAAGCCGCGCCCCGACACCGCCAGGTCGAGCGCGTTCGAGGACGACACCAGCGCCCCCTTTTCGTCGATCAGCCGCGAGGCCGTCGCCCTGACCCCGCCGGCCGAATAGATCCCCGCCCCGCGCGCCTGGTTGATGACCATGCTGTCGAATTCGGTCGAAACGCGCTTGTAGCCGTTCGTCCCCGAATTGGCGATGTTGTCCGAAATGCCGGCCAGCCGCGTGGCGTTGGCGGCAAGACCCGCGACGCTGGCATTGAGGGACGAGGAAATCGTCATGGGATCATCCTGCTTGAGTCGTCGTTGCGGTCACGGTGCACGCCAAGGCTTAATTTCCGGCTAACGCCGGGCCGCGCGCCACCGCTATCTGAGTAAAATCACTTCGATCCGGTTGTTGGACGGGTCCATCGGATTGCCGCTGCGGGCCATCCTGTCGCCAAAGGCGGTCACGCGCTGGATGCGCCGCTCGTCCAGCCGGGCTGCCTCCAGCAGGGCGCGCGTGGCCTGTGCCCGGCCATCCGACAGCGGCCAGGCCGGGTTTTCGATCAGCATCCGGGGAAAGCCGCGCACATGGCCGCTGATCGCGACGCGGTTCCTGACCCGGTCCAGCACCATGGCCAGGATGCCGGTCAACTCGCGCATCACGGGGGTCGGCTCGGCGGTGTCGCCGGCGAAAAGCGGCTCGTTCACCACATCGCCCAGCTCGATCACCAGCCCCTCATCGGTCATCCTCGTGACGACATGGCGCAGCAGATTGACACGCTGCATCGATTCAGCGCCGCTGCCGGTCAGCGCGTCCTGCAGCTGCCTGGCCATCTGCTGCAACTGGGCGTCGGTGGCCGGGTGGTCGTCGGGCGGGGCGCTGGTGCCCTCGACCCCATCGGTGCCGCCTGAGTCCGACCGCACGATGGTTGGGTCGAAATAATCCGCCAGGCCCTGGCGCTGTTTCTCGGTGGTCGCGTTCAGCAGCCACATCAGCAGGAAAAAGGCCATCATCGCCGTCACGAAGTCGGCATAGGCGACCTTCCACGCGCCGCCGTGGTGGCCGGCCTCGCCGCCCTCCTCGATGCGCCTGATGATGATGGGCCGCGTGCCCCTGTCCGCCGGCATGTGGACCCCCTGACTGCCCGGCGCCGGTCCTAGCAGCCTTGCGGTTTCCCGGCGGTTAACAGATCAAATGCCGCGGATTTCCTCGGCGATCATGATGGCCGCCTTTTCGGCGATCATGATCGTGGGCGCATTGGTGTTGCCCGAGGTGATCGTGGGCATCACCGAGGCGTCCACCACGCGCAGCCCATCGACCCCCCGCACCCGCAGCCGCGGATCGACGACAGCCCCCTCGTCCGCGCCCATCCGGGCGGTGCCCACGGGGTGAAAGATGGTCGATCCGACCATCCCGGCGGCCCGGGCAAGCGCCTCGTCCGAGCGGTATTCGGGCCCCGGCCTGAATTCCTGCGGGCGATAGCGGGCCATGGCGGGGTTTTCCATGATCGCGCGGGTGCGCCGGATCGCGCGGGCGGCCACGATCCGGTCGCCGGGCGTGGACAGGTAGTTCGGCGCGATCACCGGCGCGCGCATCGGATCGGGCGAGCCGATGCGCACATGGCCGCGGCTTTCGGGGCGCAGGTGGCACACGCTGGCGGTGATGGCGGGGAAATCATGCAGCGGCTGGCCGAACGCCTCGAGGCTGAGCGGCTGGACATGCCATTCCAGGTCGGGCGTGGCCATGTCGGGCGACGAGCGGGAAAAGGCCCCCAGCTGGCTGGGCGCCATGCTCATCGGGCCGGTCCGGCGCAGCAGGTATTCCGCGCCGATCCTGCCCTTGCCCCACCAGCGGCGGGCAAGCTGGTTCAGCGTCCGCGCGTCCGACACCTTCCAGGCGCAGCGCAGCTGCAAATGGTCCTGCAGGTTCTCGCCCACCGGGGCATCGCGCAGCACCCCGATGCCCATGTCCTGCAGCAGCGCCCCCGGCCCGATCCCGGACAATTGCAGGATCTGCGGCGTGCCGACCGCCCCGGCGCACAGGATGACCTGGCCGCCGCGCACGATCTCGGCCCGGCCGTCCGAGAACAGTTCAAGCCCGACCGCGCGGCGCCCCTCGAACACCACGCGGCGGACATGGCGGTGGGTCAGCACGGTCAGGTTCGGCCGGCGCATGGCCGGGCGCAGAAAGGCGCGCGCGGCCGACATGCGAAAGCCGTTCTTCTGGCTGACCTTGAAATAGCCGACCCCCTCATTGTCGCCGGTGTTGAAATCCTCGACGCAGGGGATGCCCTCGGCCTCGGCCGCCCGCGCCCAGTCGTCGAGGATATCCCAGCGCAGGCGCTGACGCTCGATCCGCCAGGGACCGCCTGCGCCGTGATGCTCGGACGGGCCGGCAAAGTAATCCTCGGACCTGATGAACAGCGGCTGCACATCGTCCCAGCCCCAGCCGGTGCAGCCCATCTGCCGCCAGCCGTCATAATCGGCCGCCTGCCCGCGCAGATACAGCATCCCGTTGATCGAGCTGCACCCGCCCAGGCCCAGGCCGCGCGGATACAGCAGCGCGCGCCCGTTCAGCCCCGCCTCGGGCGCGGTCTTGAACATCCAGTCCGTGCGCGGATTGCCGATGCAGTAAAGATACCCGATCGGCACATGGATCCAGGGATAGGTGTCGCGCCCCCCCGCCTCGACCAGCAGGACGCGCAGGCGAGGGTCTTCGGACAGGCGCGCGGCCAGCACACAGCCGGCGCTGCCCGCGCCGGCGATCACGATGTCATAGGGCATGGCTCCCCCCTCACCCAAGGCGCGGCGATGTTAGCAGCCGCCCGCCGCCCTGCAAGCCGCAGTCTCCCTCCATCCTTGACGCGCCGGAACGGGCCGGCGCGGGGCGCGGCGGGGGCCGCCCCTACTTGCACGGGCGTCCGGGCCGGCTATCTTCCCCCCATGATCGAGGCGGGCCATTACGACATCGAGACCGGCGCGGGGCTGATCGCCTGCCCGCGCTGCGATGCCCTGCATGTCGAGGCGGAGCTGCATGCGGGCGAAGTCGCGCGCTGCGTGCGCTGCCACAGCGTCCTTGCCCGCCCGCGCGAGGGGGCGTTCACCCAGATCGTGGCCCTGTCCTTCACGTCGATGGTGCTGATGGTCGCGGCGGTGTTCTTTCCGTTCCTCGAAATCTCGCGCATGGGGCTGGGCAATGCCACCTCGCTGTTCGGGGTGGCGATGGCCTTTGCCCATGGCTGGCTGATGCCGCTGGCGGTGGCGGTGCTGGCCTTCATCGTCGGGCTGCCGGCGATCCGGTCGGCGCTGCTGATCTATGTGCTGCTGCCGATGCGCGGCGGAGGCAGCCCCGCCTCGCGCGCGGGCGAGGCGTTCCGCCTGTCCGAGCTGCTGCGCCCCTGGTCGATGGCGGAAATCTTCGTGATCGGCACCTCGGTCGCGATGATCAAGGTGGCGGGGCTGGCCCATATCAGCCTCGGTCCGGCCTTCTGGGCGTTCTGCGCGCTGATCCTGGTCAGCGCGGCCAGCAACGTGTTCACCTGCTCGACGACCATCTGGGACACGCTCGAGGATCGCGGCGCCTTCACCGACGGGCGCGAGGTCGTGCCCGATCTCGCCGCGGCCGCGGCCGCGCGCGCAGCGGCAGACCCCGCCCGCACCGTCGCGGCCCCCCTGGGCGCGGGCGATTGATGCCGCCGCGCCCTGCCGCCCCCGGCGCCCCAGGCGTTCATGCCGCGCGCGAGGATGCGCCGCTGCTGACCGCGCACCGCGCCCATCTGGTCGGATGCCGCGGCTGCGGCCGCGTCTGGCCCGAGGGAGAGGCCCGCTGCGGCCGCTGCGGCGCCGCGCTGCACACGCCCGACCGCGCCAGCCTGCAGGCCGTCTGGGCCTGGCTGCTGGCGGGGCTGGTCTTCTATGTGCCGGCCAACCTGCTGCCGATGCTGAAGACGCAGACCTTTGCCGGGCTGCACGGCAGTTCGGACGCCACCATCTTCGGCGGGGTGGTGCAGCTGCTGGAATACCGCAACTACGGGGTGGCGGCGGTCATCTTCGTCGCATCTATCATCGTGCCGATCGGCAAGTTCATCGTGATCGCCTGGCTGGCCCGCGTGGCCGGCCGCCCGGCGACGGTCGAGGCGGCGCATATGCGCCTGCGCGCGCTTGAGGCGGTCGAATTCATCGGGCGCTGGTCGATGATCGACGTGTTCGTCGTGGCGATCCTGTCGGCGCTGGTGCAGCTTGGCTTTGTCGCCACGATCCAGCCCGGCCCGGCCGCGGCCAGCTTTGCCCTTTCGGTTGCATTCACGATGCTTTCGGCGCAAAGCTTCGATCCGCGGCTGATATGGCGGGGCCTGCCGCTGAGAAACCGCTCGGACAGGACCGCTGCATGACCGACGCCCCCCCGCCCGAGCGGCCTGCCCCATCCCCGCCGCTGCGCCCCGCCAGTCCGATCCGCCGCACCGCCGGGCGCGCCGCGCGGGCGGGCGTATCGGTCATCTGGGCGGTGCCGATCCTGGCTCTGCTGGTCACGCTGGCGCTGGCCTGGAACGCCTATACCGGGCGCGGCACGCTCGTCTCGGTCGCCTTTGGCGATGCCACCGGCATCACGCCGGGGGAAACCGCCCTCAAGTTCCGCGAGATCACCGTCGGCAAGGTCGAGGCGGTGCGCTTCACCAAGGATCTGCAGCGCGTCGTCGTGGATCTGCGGGTGGACAAGGGCATTGCCGAATTCATCGATGACGACGCCGAATTCTGGATCGTGCGGCCGCAGGTTTCGGCGCAGGGGATCTCGCGCCTGGACACCGTCCTGACCGGCGCCTTCATCGAGGGCTGGTGGGACGACAAGCCGGGCAGCACCGACAAGGCCGTCCATGACGGGCTGGACCGGGCGCCGCTGACGCGCAGCAACGAAAAGGGCACCTGGTATGCCCTGACATCGAACAATGCCAAGGGCATGACCGAAGGGGCGCCCATCTTCTATCGCGGTCTGGCGGTGGGGCGCATGCAGAACCTGCGCCTGGCCGAGGGGGATGAACGGGTCATCGCCGATGTGTTCATCGAATCCCCCCATGACCAGCGGCTGACCACCGCGACGGCGTTCTGGGACACGTCGGGCTTTTCGGTTTCGCTGGGCCCGCAAGGGGTTGCGCTGAACGTCCAGTCGGTTTCCTCGCTGGTTCAGGGGGGCGCCGAATTCGCCACGCTCAGCTCGGGCGGGCAGCCGGTCGAGCCGGGGCATGTCTTTGAACTGCAGCCCGATGAGCAATCCGCCCGCAAGAGCCTGTTCACCGCCTCGCCCGATCAGGAACTGCGGCTGAGCGTCCTTTTGCCCGATGCAGTGCGCGGGCTGGCCGAAGGGGCGGACGTGCAGTTCCAAGGGCTGACCGTCGGGCGCGTCACCGGCCTGTCTGTGCGCGTGGCCGGCGGCGCCGAGGGCCAGCCGCGCCAGGTTCTTCAGGACATCACCATCGCAGTCTCGCCCCAGCGGCTCGGGCTTGCCGACAACGCGACGCCCGCCGATGCGCTGGCCTTCCTGTCGGAACGTGTGGCCCAGGGCTTGCGGGCCCGGATCAGCGGATCGGGCTTTCTGGGCACCTCGCTGATCGTCGAGCTGGTTGACCTGCCGTCCAGCAGCCCCGCCCAGATCGCCGCCGATGCCCAGCCCTTCCCTGTCATTCCGGCCGCGCCTGCGGACAGCGCGAACATTGCGGCCAATGCGCAGGGCCTGATGAACCGCATCGGCAATCTCAAGATCGAGGAACTGCTGAAATCCGCCTCGGACATGATGGACAGCATCACGGCAGTCGCTTCCTCGCAGGACACCCGCGCCCTGCCGGGCAAGCTGGGCGCGGCCGTGGACAAGGTGGCGGGCGCGGCCGGGGACATCGGCACCATCGCCGCGGACCTCAAAACCGCGGGGGTCGGACCCAAGATCGGCCAGTTCGCCGATGACGCCGCGGGCGCGGCAAAGACGATCCGCGAGGCGGCCGTGAACCTGCCCAAGATGGTGGACAGCATCGACGCGGCGGCGACATCGCTGGATGAATTCGACTGGGGCGGGATCAGCGGATCGGCCAAGGGCGTCATCGATGACGTGCGCGCCATGCTGGGAACCGAGGATGCGGCGCAGCTGCCGCGCAACCTGTCTGACACGCTCAAGGCCGCATCGGGCCTGCTGAACGATCTGCGCAGCGGCAATGCCGCCGGCAATCTCAACGCCGCGCTGGCCAGCGCGCGGCGGGCCATGGACCAGGTGGCCCAGGCCGCAAACAGCCTGCCGCAGCTGTCCGCCCGCTTCCAGGCGCTGGCGGCGCGCGCGGACGGCGTCATCGGGGCCTATGGCGAACGGGGCACCTTCAACATCGAAACCCTGAATGCCATCCGCTCGTTGCGGCGCGCGGCCGACAATCTCGCCAGCCTTGCCGCCACCATCGAGCGCAATCCGCGCGCCTTCATCCTGGGACGATAGACCATGCGCCCTGCCTTGATCCTCATCTGTGCAGCCGTCGCGCTGGCGGGCTGCTCAAACCCGGAAAAGACCGGGCGTTACCTGATCGACCCGCCCACCCCGGCCGGGCGGGTGGCTGACAACCTGGGCACGGCCGAGCTGCGCGAGGTCACGCTGCCCGAATATGCCTCGTCGGGCGAGATAAGCTGGCAGACTGCCGACGGCGCGGTGCGGTCGAACCCGCGCAACCTGTGGGCCGACAAGCCGGAACGGGCCTTCACCCAGACGCTGGCGCGCGCGATTTCGGACTTGTCGGGGGCGACCGTGATTCCATCGCCATGGCCGCTGGCCGAACCGGCCAGGCGGCAGATCGAGGTGCGGGTGGAAAAGGCGCTGGCGCAGCGCGACGGCGTCTATCGGCTGTCGGGCCGCTATTACGTGTCGAACGCCAGCGCGGGCGGCGCCAACCAGGCGCGTAGTTTCGACATCACGGTGCCCCTGCCGGTAACGCAGCGCGCGGCCGGCAGCGGCATCGGCGCGCTTGCCGGGGGCCGGTCGGCCGGCCCGGTGATGACGCCGGGGACCATCGCGGCGGCGCAGAATGCGGCCATCTCGAAACTGGCGGCGCAGATCGCGGTGATCGGCGGGCCGGGCAGGACGATCCGCACCGCCACGCCCAAGCTGGACCCGCTGTTCTCGGGCGCGCTCGACCCCCTGCCCCCGCTCGACCCGCTGCCCGAGATCAGGATCGCGCCGGCGAGCTGAGGGTCAGCCCGCCGCCTCGAAGCCGCCAAAGCGGCCGGCGGCAAAGACGAGCGGGTGGTCATCCGGCCCCCCGACCGTCACCTGCGCCACCCGCCCGATCAGCACGGTATGATCGCCCCCCGGATGCACCGCCTCGGTCGTGCAGTCAAAGCGCGCCGCGACACCGGGGATCAGGGGGGTGCCGAGCGCGGTGCGCCCCAGCTCCAGCCCCTCGAACCCGGCGCCGTTGCGGGTGAAGCGCAGGCAGATGTCCAGCTGTTCGGCCCCCAGGACATGGACGGACCATGCCGCCGCCCCGGCAAAGATCGCATGGCGCGATGAGGTGCGGGCCGGGCACCACAGCACCAGCGGCGGGTCGAGCGAGACGCTGGCAAAGCTGTTGACCGTCATCCCGGCAGGGCCGGCAGGGCCTTGCGTCGTCACCACCGTGACACCCGTGGCAAAGCGGCCGAGCGCATCGCGGAACAGGCGGCCGCTTTCATTGGCGGGATGAAAGCTGATCGCGTCGGCCAGGCGGTCCAGTGTCTCGGGGGAAGCCGGCTCATGGGCGTGCTGCATCCTCTGTGATGGCGGCGGCAAGCGCCCCGTGCAGCCGCGGGCCTGCCGCGATCAGCCCGTTGCCCCGTGCCGACGGGCTGTTGAACGCGAAGGCCCGGCCGCTGCGGTCGGTGACGCGGCAGCCCGCCCGTTCGGCGATCAGGCTGGCGGCGGCGATGTCCCAGTCCCACACGGGACGGACGGACAGGGCCGCATCGAACCGCCCCTCTGCCACGAGGCAGAGCCGCCAGGCCAGCGCGGGCCGGAAATGCCGCCTGAGGCCCGGCACCCGCCCGCCCCGCCAGTGATCGGGGGCCAGCGCAGCCTTGGCCGCCAGCACGCTCGCTCCTTCAGCGGCGGTGGGGTCCGAACAGCGGATCGGCACGCCATTGCGCAGCGCGGGCCCGCCCTCTCCGGCCGCATAGGTCAGCCCCGGCGCCGGCAGATGGACCACGCCGGCCAGCGCGCGGCCATCCTCGACCACCGCGATGCAGACGGCAAATCCTTCGTCCCCGTCGATGAAGGCGCGGGTGCCGTCGATCGGGTCGATGACAAAGCAGCGCCGCGCCGACAGCCGCGCCGGATCATCGGGACTTTCCTCGCTGAGCCAGCCGTAATCGGGACGGGCCGGGCGCAGCAGCGCCTCGATCCGGGCGTTCACGGCCAGATCGGCCTCGGACACGGGGCCAAGCCCCGCTTGCTTGTCCCAGTGGCGGTAATCGCCCCGCCAGAATCCCAAGGCCAGGCGGCCGGCATCCTCGGCGGTGGCGCGGATCAGGTCCAGATCACTGCCCGGCAACGGTCATTCCCTCGACCAGCAGGCTGGGAACCCGGTGGGTCCGCCAATCGGGCAGGTCGTTGGCAGGGGTCATCCGCATCAGCATGTCGCGCAGGTTGCCGGCGATGGTGCATTCGTTCACCGGATAGGCGAGTTGCCCGTTCTCGACCCAGAAGCCGGCAGCGCCGCGGGAATAATCGCCCGTGGTCGGATTGATCGACGCACCCAGCATCGAGGTGACGACCAGCCCGCGCCCCATGTCGCGGATCAGCTCGGCCGGGCTGGCGGAACCTGCGGTCAGGATCATGTTCGACACACCGGGCGATGGCGGCGCCGAGGTGCCACGCACCGCGCTGGCGGTCGAGCGCATGCCCAGCTTGCGCCCCGTCGCCAGGTCCAGCGTCCAGCCTGCAAGCACCCCGTCCGAAACCACGGCACGCCGCGCGGTCGGCAGCCCTTCGCCGTCAAAGGGCCGCGACGAGGGATGGCGCGGCAGGCGCGGGTCTTCGATCAGGTCCATGCCGGCGGGCAGGACAGGATTGCCCAGCTCGCCCAGCAGCCAGCTTGCCCCCCGTGCGACCGCGGTTCCATTCACCGCCGACAGCAGATGCGCGATCAGCGTTGCGGCGACGCGTTCGTCATAAAGGATCGGAAAGGCCCCGGTCGGCGGCTTGCGCGCGCCGCGGCGGGCGACGGCGCGCTCGCCCGCGCGCCGGCCGATCTCCTCGGGCGCGGGCAGGTCATCCTGCCAGACGCGGGATTCCGAGGCCCAGTCCCGTTCCATCCCCGTGCCCTCGCCGGTGATGGCGACGGCCGAAATCCCGTGGCTGCTGCGGCCGTAACCGCCCGAAAAGCCGTTCGTGCCCGCCATCCACAGCCGCCGGTGCATCGCCGAGGCGCCTGCGGATTCGGCCATGCGCACCCCGTCCACCGCCAGCGCCGCCGCCTCGGCCCGCAAGGCGAGGTCCAGCAGCGCCTCGGGTTGCGGCGCGGCAAGCCCGTCATCCAGATCAAGCCCCAAGGCATCGCGCTGGGGCGACAGTTCGGCCGGATCGGCAAGGCCGATCATGTCATCGACCGGTGCCTCGCGCGCCATTGCCACGGCGCGTTCGGCCATCTCGGCGATGGTGCGCGCGCTGCGGTCGCTGGCCGACACGCAGGCCTGCCGGCCGCCGATCAGGACACGCAGACCGATTTCCACGGCGGCGGCGCGGTCTGCATGTTCCAGGGCGCCGCCCCGGACATCCACGGACAGGGATTCGCCCGCAACGGCGACGGCATCCGCCTCGGTCGCGCCGGCCTTGCGCGCGGCATCCAGCAGCGCCGCGGTCAGCTGAGACAGATCGGCGGCGTCACGGTCAGCCATCGCGGAAATCTCGCCTTGGAAAAAGCCGGGGGCCGGACTGGGCCGGCCCCCGCGCAGTCGTTCAGGGGCGAGTGTTACTTGATCTTCTGCCCGTTGGCAAAGATCTCGCCGCCCTGCTTGAACTCGATCTGGCTGACCAGCGCATCGCTGCCCTCGGCGGCAGGCTTGGCGAACATCGCCAGCATCATGCGGAAGCCGGCCAGCTGGTCGCTTTGCACAAGGCCCATTTCCACCAGCTTGTCCATCAGCCCGTTGGCGCCGTCCAGCCGCGCCGAGATCTGGCCGACCGGCGTTTCCACCGTGCTGCCGTCGGGGATCGACACGCTGCCCGAGGCATCCAGCCTTACGCCGGCGGCATCAACCGCCAGCTTGTTGAGGGTGATTTCGGTCGGGGCGAAGGGATCGGGCGTGGCGGCGGGCATCTCGGACGTGTCGGTTCCCTCCGCCGCGGCTCCGTCTGCTGTGGCCCCATCGGCTGCGGTCCCGTCGGCTGCGGCATCCGGGGCGCTGCCGCCCGCGGCGGCTTCCGCCTCGTCGGCGGCCTGTTCGGGATCCTTGCCGGGCGCGGGTGCCGCTGCGTCAGCCTGCGTGGCCGTCTCGGCAAGGGCGGGATCGAACAGGTCGGCGTTGATCTTGGCCATGCCGGTCAGGTCGAGGTCGATGCTGGCCGGATCGCGCGGCAGCTTCTTGCCGGGATCGAAGGAATTCCACAGCGCATCGCCGATCGTCAGGCCGGCGACCGAATAGGCGAACTTGAAGGGCTGCGGCTGGTCCGATTTGGAAACCGGCACCTGGAAATCGCCGGTCGTGCTCTGGGCCGCATAGCTGATCGGGAAGGGCAGATCGGGCGATTTGACCTCGACCGAGCTGGCATCGGAACTGGTCTGATATTTCATCCCGTCCTGCGCCAGGCTGAAGGTCAGGTCGATGCCCTTGGCGTCAACCTTTGCCTGGGTGGTCTTGTCCCCGCCGTCCTCTTTCTTTTCGGTGGCGGCGATGTCCATGAGGACGCCTTCCGTCGAAAGCTTGCCGGACATGGACAGGCCCGCCTTCAGCGCGCCGCTCAGATCCTGGCCGATGCTGATCCCCTTGGGCAGGGCATAGCTGACCTCGCCGGCCACCTTGTCCAGAGTGCCCTTGACGGTCGCATGGCCCTCGTGATCGCCCAGGTCGGCGGAAAGCTCCAGCCGGTCGGCGCTGCCGGTGGCGTCGATGGCCGTCGCCGCGCCGTCAACGACATGCTGGCGCGAGGTGAGGTTGACCAGCTTGACCGATACCGGCAGCGGCTTCTCACCCTCGGCATCGGTGATGGTGGCCAGCGTGACGCCCGCCTCGCCGGCACGGCTGTCATGGGTCATGTCCCCGGCGCTGCCCGAGGAGATCATCTCGAAATCGGCCATGTGCAGCGCCCCCGCGACCGAGACGGGCTTGCCCTCCTCGTCCGTGAAGTCCAGCCGGACCGGCATCTCGTCGGAAAAGACGGTGCGGACCTTGCCGTCCCCGGTGGCCGTCAGCGTGATCTCGGGCGCGGACAGGTTGATCTTGGCGCCGTCCTGCGGCGCATCATAGGCAAAGACCACGTTCCTGAGCGACAGCGTCTCGCCTGCCTGCTCGCGCGCCCCTTCGGTCACCACATAGCCGTTGGCCTTGTAGTAATCGATCCAGTTCTGCCACACCTGAACGGGCGTGACATCGGCAAGCGCCGGCCCCGCGAGGGCGAGCAGCGCGATGGCCGAGCTTGTCGGTCGGAAGAACATTGCCGGGACCCTTCGGGACTGTTGCGTGACGCGAGGTTAGTGTCACAGGAATGGCCGTGGGCCAAGAAGCCTCATGCGATCTGCGCCGCAAACCGGCAATCCGCGCCGTTCACGATTTCGTTGGACCCGTTGCAGGGCCCGCGATCACCGTAAGGGAGGGCCGGGCGGGTCAGTACATGACGGTATAGAGCGTGATCTCGAGCGGCGTTCCGGGCGCATAGCCGGCGCTGCCGCGGGCAAGCAGCCAGCCATCCGCGCGCTCGAGCCGGGCGACGATCTCGGCGCCGGGCGCGGGGGCAGCGGGCAGGGTGAAGGTCATCTGCCGCGCATCCCCGCCGCTTGCGGCCTCGGCGAGCGCCGTCTTGGGCGCGCCGGGGGCGTCCAGCGAAACCAGGACCCGTCCCTTGGGGATCGCGGCGCCGTTCTCGAAGGTGATGGTGCCGCGGACGGCATCGCTCTGGGCCATGGCGCTGCATCCCATGATGGCCGCGGCAACGCTGCCCGCTGCAGCCAGCAGGACAGCGCGGCGGCGCGTGGTCGGTCGGCTCATCCGGGCCTCCTCGTTGCCGTTGCGGATCGGGGGGGGCGCTTTTTCAGCGCCCCCCGGCAGGTCAGATGATGTGGAAATCGTCGGCTGAAATCAGGCGCGTGCCGCTGATCTGCGCAAAGACGATCGCTGCCGCGCCGCCTGCCCCGTCCGCGTCATAGGCCAGCATCCGATCGTCGGTGTCGAAGATGATCCGGTCATCGGCATCGATGGCCAGCCCCCCGCGGTTTGCCTGGAAGGCCCCGACCGCCAGATCGCCCTCGGCGAGCGTCGCAAAGATGCTGCCGTCCAGCAGGCACATGTCGGACCCCGCATCGAAATCCATGATGCGATCGACATTCCCTTCCCCCAGCGCCGTGGCGAAGCGGAAGAAATCGTCGCCGGCGCCGCCGATCAGCGTGTCGGCGCCCACTCCGCCGTCCAGCAGGTCGTTGCCATCCCCGCCCACCAGCCGGTCGGCCCCGGCCTCGCCCGGCTGCGCGGGGGCGGGCGGAAACTCGACCGAGACGTTCAGCTCATACGAGGAGCCTGCGGGCACGCTGGCCGACCAGCCGTCGCCCGCCCCCTCGGGGTCCCAGCGGCCTTCGAGAATATAATAGGTTCCCGATGCGGGCGCGGTGAAGACCAGCCCCGAATCACGGCCGCTCGATGATCCCGGATCGCTGCCGCCATCGTCGTTTTCGGCGATGACATTGCCGGCGGCGTCCAGCACCCGCAGCCAGCTGTCATGGACATCCGGATCGGCGATATGGTCGATGTCCAGCGTGATGACCGTGCCGGCCGCAACGTCCAGACGGTAATAGCCGCCCTGCCCGGTGCCGACCGCGTTGACCGTGGTGTGCAGCACGGTGGTCGAATCGAAGATGTCCGGGTCGGCCGCCGTGGTGAAGTTGTTCGACAGGTCCAGCGCCGTGGCGATGGACCCGTTCGTGGCGTCCGCCCCCAGCGTGACATAGCCGCTGCCCATGCCGGGCCGCGTCACGACGGCGGTCTGGTCGAAATCGCCCAGCAGCGTGTCATCGCCCGCCGCCCCGATCAGCGTGTCCGCGCCGCCCTGCCCGGTCAGCAGGTTGGCCCCGTCATCGCCGTGGATGCGGTCGCCGAATCCGCTGCCCGACAGGTTCTCGATCGAGACATAGGCATCGCCGCCCGAACCCGCATGGGACAGGTCCAGCCGGACCCCGCCGGCCCGGTCGGAATAATCAGCCGTGTCGCGGCCCGCGCCCCCGGCCAGCGTGTCGGGGCCAAGCCCGCCGGTCAGCGTGTCGTTCCCCGCGCCCCCCGACAGGAGATTGGCCCGCCCGTCCCCGATCAGGCGGTCGTCATGCATCGAGCCGACGGCATTTTCAAAGCCCCGCAGGATGTCGTGGCGGATCACCATGCCCCGCCCGACGATCTGCACCGGGCCGTCGGCATCGCCCCCGCTTGCGGTCCCCGCCGCCAGATCGACCGTCACGCCCGCCGAGCTGCCCTCATAGACGACCGTGTCGGTTCCGGCGCCGCCGTCCAGGTAATCCTGACCCGAGCCGCCGATGATCGTGTCGTTGCCACCCTCGCCATACAGGATGTCGCCATCCGCGCCCCCGTCCAGGATGTCGTCGCCGGCCCGGCCGTTGAAATAGTCGCCCCCGCCCCGGCCCCAGAAATGGTTGCCGGCCTCGTTTCCGACAAAGCGGTCGATGCGGTCATCCGAGCCGATGAGATTCTCGATCCCGTAGAAGGTATCGCCCGTTCCCGTGCCGCCGCTGGCGACATTGGTTTCCAGGTTCACGAGCAGCTGGAACGGGCTTTCCATGCTGTAATCGACCGTGTCGATCCCGGCGCCGCCGCGGAACACGTCCGCGCCGGCCTGCCCGCGCAGCACGTCATCGCCCGCCCCGCCGTCCAGCGTGTCCTCGCCCGCGCCGCCCATGATCGTGTCGTTGCCCGCCCCGCCATACAGGGCATCGGCGGCGTCGTTGCTTTCGGTCTGGTCGTCCAGATCGGCGATCGGGATGGTGTTGTTGATGTCGCGGCTGTCCAGCGAATCGCGCCCGCCCACGATCAGGTCATCGCCATCAAGGCCGAAGATCGTCTGGCTGCCATCGCCCCCGTCCAGGCTGTCGCCGGCAGCGGTGCCTGCCAGGATCTCGCCCACCGGGCTGCTGCCGGATTCAGTGCCGCCATCGGCGCTGCCCGGTTGCGGCGAGCCGCCGACATAGACGATATGTTCGACATTGGCGATGCGCCCCAGCCGCACCCCGTCGGTCATGACATAGATCGTGTCGTTCCCGCCGCGCCCGCGTTCGCGCACCACGTCATCGGCGGAATCGACGAAATAGACGTCGTCCCCCGCGCCGCCGGCCATGCTGTCGGCGCCGCCCCGTCCGTCGATCCGGTTGGCGCCGTCATTGCCGATGATGACATCGGCATGATCGCTGCCGACGGCGTTCTCGATGTAATAGGCCGCCTGGTCGGCATTGTGGCCGGCAAAGATCGAGACGTTGTTGCTGTGGCCGTTGACGCTGGAGAAATGCCCGGCGCGCATGTCCAGGATCGTGCCCGCGGTCGAGCCGGAAAAGTCGATGGTGTCGTTGCCGCCCGTATCGTGGATCAGAAAGCCCACATCGTGCGTCATGCCCGTGGCCGTCAGCCGCTGGCCCAAATGGGTGCCGCCGAAGCCGTAGGTGTCGTCCCCGGTGTTCAGCTCGATCGTCTGATAGGTCCGGTTCCCGGCCGCATCGACGGTCGAGAAGAACCGCCGGATCACCGTCTCGACATCGGCCATCAGGGCCGTCGTCGCCGACCAGCGCGAGGTTTCCCCCACATCGATGCCGTCGAAATAGGACATGACGCTGTATTGCTGGCGGTCATAGATCCAGGTGGCGTTGTTGATATAGCTGATCTGCACACCCCCCGGCCCGCTGTAGTTGTAAAGGCCGGGGTGGTTCAGCCCGAACTCATGCCCGAATTCGTGGATGAAGCTGTCAAAGACATAGCCGCCCACATCCGTCAGGTTCGGCTCGCTGTCATGAAAGCGCTGGCCGATGCTGACATAGCGGTTGCTGGAATAGGCCGAGCCGTCGCTCGGCTCGCCGATCTCGGGGCTGACGACGCGGATCCAGTCCTTGTTGCGGTCATAGGCCGCATCGTCCACGATCTCGAACTTGAGCGGCGTGACCGTCGCCCAGGTCTGCAGCGCCCCGATGGCCGCCGCCTTGTAATCGGGATGGTCGTTCAGCTCGGTCACGTTGATGCGCAGCGTCCCGGCGGCAATGGCGGGCGTCAGGCTGCGGTTGAGGGCGCCCAGATAGCGCAGATAGCCCTCATAGTCGTCGCTCTTGCCGAAGGGGTTGTCGGGGGTCTGGTCGTTGACCCACCAAGGATCGTTCTGGTTCGTCATCTTGGCAACCTCGCTGCTGATCGACTGCGGATTCTCTCGCCCTGAAGCGGCGCTTTGCGGACACACGCCCTGCGTGCCGGAGCACGGCCGGACAAACTGCCCGGTTGAATAGTGAAAGGGTAAACGGAAGCTGTCCACGGTTTTTATCGCCTGCCTCCTTGCTCTGTTCCTGTCCGGTCCGGCCGGGGCCGGGCAGGACGGGCAGGCGGAACCTCTTGCCTCGCGCCAAGGGAACGCTATGCTGACAGGCTGACCAAGGCACCGGACACGGGTTCACATCCCATGACGATCACCCCTGCCAGGACTGCACATGGCCCTGCCGGCCGTGCTGGCCCAAGGCGCCCCCTGTCCCGGCCGCTGCGCCGGGACGCTTGCACCAGGAAGAACAGGGAACGTTCGTCCGCGTCATGACAAGCAATCCTGATCTGTCGCCGCGCGGCGCGCTTCGCCTTGCGAAACGGCTGGCGCGCTCGGCACTGGGGCGAAGCGTCCCGCCCGCCAGCGCGCCTGCCTTTGCGGGCAATGTCGATGTCCTCACCCCCTTGAGCGTCGTGGGCTGGATCGCCCGCCCCGGCGACGGTGCGCCGCTGCGGGTGGACATCCTGTCGGGGCGGCGGATCATTGCGCAAGGCCTGCTGGCCGACAATCATCGCCAAGACGTGCAGGATGCGGGCTTCGGCAGCGGGCGGCACGGTTTTTCCGTTGCCGTGACAGGCGCGCCGCTCGACCCGGCACAGGGGATCGAGCTGCGGCTTTCCGCCACGGGCGAGGTCGTGCTGCGCCGCGCCATGACCGGCGCGGCCGGCCCCGTCGATGCCGACCCCGCTGCTGAACGCCCCGCGCCTGGCCGCGCGGCCGGCGGCGCCGTCGGCGGCGCAAGCGGCCATCGCGGCAAGATCGAACGGCTGTCGCCGACGCAGTTGCGCGGCTGGGCCGTGGATGGCGCCCATCCCGGCCGGGTGTTCGACAGCCAGCTGCTGATCGACGGCATCCCGCTGATGACGGTCCGCAACGACCGGCCGCGCCACGATCTGCAGGCGGCGGGGCTGTCGGCCGGGCTGGGGGGGGTGGATGTCGCGCTGCCCCTGGGGCTGCTGGAAGCGGGCGAGCATGTGGCAACGCTTCGCCTGCCGGACGGCGGGGAACTGCGCCAGACGATCAAGATCGCGCAGCAGCAACAGCGGCCCGCGCTGAACGGCGGGGTGCCGGCGGTCCGGCCTGCCGATGTGGCGGTGATCGTGCCGGTCTGGAATGCGGCCGACGATGTCGCCACCTGCATCGAGCGGCTGGAGCGGCACACCCCGCCCGAGGTCGAGGTGCTGTTCATCGACGACGCCTCGCCCGATCCGGCGATCGCGCCGCTGCTGGCGGGGGCCGCCGCCCGCCGCCCTGCGACGCGGGTGCTGCGCAATGCCCAGAACATGGGCTTTACCCGCACCGTCAACCGCGGGCTCGAGGAAATCGGCCGCAAGCATGCGGTCTTGCTGAACAGCGATGCGCGCGTGACCCCCGACTGGATCGAAGGGATGCTGGAGGCCGCCGCCTCTCGCCCCCGCGTGGCGACGGTCACGGCCATGTCCGACCGTGCCGGGGCATTCTCTGCCCCCCGCATCGGGAATGACAACGACCTGCCGCCCGGGCTGGAGGAGGATGCCTATGCGCGGGCGTTCCGGCGCCGCTCGCTGCGGCTGCGCCCCGTGGTGCCGACGGGCAACGGCTTTTGCATGTTCGTCAACCGCGCCTGCATCGACGAGATCGGCGCGCTGGATGCCGGGGCCTTCCCCCGCGGCTATGGCGAGGAAAACGATTTCTGCATGCGCGCCCGCCGGGCGGGCTGGGCGAACCTTGTCGATGACGCGACCTATGTCTTTCATGAACGCTCGCGCAGCTTCGGCCAGTCCAAGACTGAACTGATGGCGGCGGGGCGGGCCGTCATCGAGGCACGCTATCCCGAATACGGGCGCGCGATCCGGGTCTTTTCCGAAGGGGCCGATCTGCACCTTGCGCGCTGGCGCGCGGCGCAGGCACTGGCGGATTGCAACGACCCTGCGGCCGGGCTGCCGGCGATGCTGTTCGTCGTCTCGACGCAAAGCGGCGGCACGCCGCAGACGAATCTCGACCTGATGCGCCAGCTCGGCGACGAGGCCGATCTGTGGCTGCTGCGCTGCGACAGCCGCGCCCTGACGCTGAGCCGGCTGCAGGACGGCGAACTGGTCGAGATGCGCAGCCACCGGCTGGGCGAGGCCGTCGATCCGATCACCCATGGCTCGGCCGAATACGATGCCATCGTCGCGGACTGGCTGGGCTGGCTGCGCCCCTGCATCGTCCATATCCGCCATCTCGCCTGGCACAGTCTGCAACTGCCGACGCTGGCGCGGGATTGCGGCGCGCGGGTGGTCATGTCGTTCCACGATTTCTATGCGCTGTGCCCCACGGTCAAGCTGCTGGACGAACGGCGGGTGTTCTGCGGCGGACGCTGCACCGCCACGCCTGGCGACTGCGCGGCCGAGTTGTGGCCGCCCGCCAGCCTGCCGCCGCTCAAGCATCGCTGGGTCCATGTCTGGCAGGGCATGTTCAACCGGGCGCTGGCGGCCTGCGACGCCTTCATCACCACCTCGCCCAGCGCCCGCGCGACGCTGCTGGCGGGGCTGCCCGGCGTTTCGCCGGACCGTTTCCACGTCATCCCCCATGGCCGCAACTTTGCCCGGATGGACAGCATCGCCGCCCGGCCCGCGCCCACCGAGCCGATCCGCATCCTGCTGCCGGGCAATATCGGCGTGCCCAAGGGGCGCGACATCCTGGCGGCGCTGCTGGATCACGACGGGGCCGGGCGGATGGAGTTTCACGTTCTCGGCAAGATCAGCGATGCCGCCGAACTGGCCGGCCAGCCCCGGCTGTTCCTGCATGGAGAGTATAAGCGGGACGAGTTCGCCGCCCGCGCCGCCGCCATCCGCCCGCATCTGGGGGCGATCTTCTCGATCTGGGACGAAACCTGGTGCCATACGCTGACCGAGCTGTGGTCCGCCGGCCTGCCGGCGCTGGTGTTCGATTTCCCCAATGTCGCCGCGCGGGTGCGCGAATCGGGGGCCGGCTGGGTGGTGCCGCATCAGGATGTCGCGGCGCTGCACGACGCGATCCTCGCCGTCGCTGAAAACCCGGCCGAAATGGCCCGTGCGGCCGCCGCCGCCGCCGCATGGCAGCAGGGGACCGGCATCGCCATGACTACGCCGGTCATGGCCCAGCGCTATCGCGCGATCTACCGCAGCCTGCTGCGGCCTGCGGCGCCTGCCCGTCCGGTCGTGGCGGTGGTGGCGCCCGCGTTTCCCCTTTTGGATACGGCAGACGCTTCGAGACAGGTCAGACTGCGGGAACGGACCGTCAACCACCCTGATCGCCCCGTCGCCTATGTCCGCATGAGCGCCGAAACGGCGATCGCCAACCTGTCCATGGGCAGCGTGGACGGGGTGATCGTCCAGCGGACCGGGGTTCCGCCGGAACTCACCGCGCCGCTGCTGGCCGCGCTGGAACGACAGGGCATCCGTCATCTGCACGACCTGAGCGACGATTTGCTCAACATGCCCGCCGACAAGGATCCCGATGGGACCTATGCGGCGGCATCCGTGCCGCTGGCGCGGCTGGTGGCGGCGGCGGGGGCGGTCACGACCTCGACCGAGGCGCTTGCCGCCCGGTTGGCGGCCATAAACCCGGCCGTTCATGTCCTGCCCGACCGGCTGTCAGGGCGCCTGTGGCGCGGCACGGTGCCCGGCCGCGCGCCGGACGGGATGGTCCGCGCGTTTTACATGGGCACCAGCACCCATGCCGAGGACCTAGCTGCGATCCTGCCGGCGCTGGAGGCGCTGGCCGCGCGCGAGGCGGGCTTTCGCCTGGCGGTGATCGGCATCCAGGACGCCCCCCTGCCCTCCTGGGCCGAGCGGGTCGCCATACCAAAGGGGATGCGCAGCCATGCCCGTTTCGTCGGCTGGCTGCGGGCGCAGGCGGGGCGGTTCGATTTTGGCCTTGCGCCGCTGGCGCGCACCGCCTTCAACCTGCGCAAGTCGGATCTGAAGGTGATGGAATACGGGGCGTTGGGCCTGCCGGTGCTGGCCTCGGACCTGCCGGTCTATGCCGATCTGGGTGCCCGCCAGCCGGGCGTGACGCTGGTGCCCGCGGATGGCTGGGCCGAGGCGCTTGAGGGTGCGCTCGCGCAGGCGCGCAGCGGCGACGCCGACCGCCGGGCGATCCGCGCCTGGACGATGCAGCACATGGCGCTGGACCCGACGCTGGCCGATTTCGACGCGCTGGTGCTGCGCCATGTCAGGGCGGCGGCAGGGCCGGGCGCAGCCGAAGGCAAGGGACGCGCCCTTTCTTGACTGGGCCCATCCCCAGCTATCGGGCCTTTCGCAGCCGGCACGGTGCCCAGCGCGCGCAGCGCCGCCGGCTGGCCGCGCCGGGCCTTGCCAGCGCCGGTTTTCTGGAACGACAGATGATCCTGGGCAACCGCCTGCGGCTTGAGGGCTGGGCCATCGCCGATGCGGTCAGCGTGGTTGACGCCGAAGGGGCCGAGCTGGCGCGCACCGCGCCCCTGCTGCCGCGCCCGGATGTTCGCCGCCAGATCGGGGGAAAGGCCGACGGCTATGGCTTTGCCGTCGTGGTTCCGGCCGATGCGGCGGCGGCCATCGTCCTGCATCGGGGGGGCGCCGCGATCCGCACCCCGCTTGCCCAAGGTGGCTGCGTTGCCGGGCTGAAAGCCGAGGCGGCGCTGCTGCGCGATTACCTGCGCAGCGCCGCGGCGGCGGCGCCTGACCTGACGCGCTGGCTGGTGGCGCGTGACCCGGCCGCCCGGCACCGTCTGCAAAGCCGCTTCGGCACGCAGGAGGAGGCCGTTCCCCTGCTTTGCCCCGATGCCCTTGCCGGGCAGGGCTGGCCAGCCGGGATCGCCCCCGACCCGGTCACCATCATCCTGCCCGTCTATCAGGGCCACGACCTGCTGGACGGGGTGCTGGCGCGGGTGGCCGAACATACCGACCTGCCCTGGCATCTGGTGGTGCTGGACGACGCCTCGCCCGATCCGCGCATCCTGCCGCTGCTGCATCGCTGGCGCGCGCGGCTGGGGGAGGGGCGGATGACGCTGATCGCGAACCCGCAGAACCTGGGCTTTGTCGGCTCGGTCAACCGCGGCCTGCAGGTCGCGGCAGCGCGAGGCGGGGATGTGGTGCTGCTGAATGCGGACGCCTTTGTTCCGGCGGGCTGGGCAAGCCGGCTGCTGGCGCCGCTGCGCGCGGGCCGGGATGTCGCCTCGGTCACGCCGATGTCGAACGAGGCCGAGATCGCCAATGTCCCGGTCATCTGCGTGCCCAGCGCCATGCAGCCGGGCGAGGCGGACCGGCTGGACGCCATGGCGGCCGGGTGGAACGGACCGGGCGCGGTCGCCGCCGCGCCCACGGGGGTCGGCTTCTGCATGGCGCTTTGCGCCCGCGCGCTGGCGCAGGTGCCGCAATTCGATCCCGTATTCGGCCTGGGCTATGGCGAAGAGGTGGACTGGTGCCAGCGCACCGCCGCCGCCGGCTGGCGCCACCTGCTGACGGCGGGGCTGTTCGTCGAGCACCGGGGGGGGCAGTCCTTCGGCGCGGCCGCCAAGGCCGAACGCATCGCCGCCAACGGGCGGATCATCTCGGCCCGCTATCCGCGATTTGACGCCGAGGTGGCAGGCTTCATCGCCGCCGATCCCTTGCGGACCCAGCGGCTGGCCTTGGGGCTGGCCCTGGCGCAGATGCGGGCCGCCGGCCGGGGCGAACGGCTGCCGGTGCTGATCGGCCATGCCTGGTCGGGGGGCGCGCGCATCTACCTGGACCAGCGGATCGCCCAGGCCCTTGAGGCGGCGGGCGGCGCGGCAGTGCTGCGGGCGATGCCCCATGGCGCGTGGCAGGTCGAGCTGCACACCCCCGCCGGCATCACGCAGGGCTGCATCGAGAGCGCGGACGACATCCTGCGGCTATGGCCCGGCGCCGCCGGCCTGCATGTCGTCTATTCCTGCGCCGTGGGCACGCCCGAGCCGCTGGAAGTGCCGCGGCTGCTGCTGTCGCTGGCGGATCGGCCGGACAGCAGGCTCGAGGTGACGTTCAACGATTTCTATCCGATCAGCCCCTCCTATACCCTGGTGGGGTCGGATGGCGCGTTCCGGGGGGTGCCGGGGCCGGACGATCCCGATCCGGCGCATGTCTTTGCGCAGCCGGGCGGCGCGGCGATACCCTTGCGCGACTGGCGGGCCGCATGGGACGGGGCGATCGCGCGGGCCGACCAGCTGACCGCATTCTCGCCCAGTTCGGCGCGCATCATCGCCGAGGCATGGCCCGCCGCGCGCAGCCGCATCGTGGTCAGGCCCCACAGCCTTCCTGCCCTGGTGCCGCGCCTGACCCCCGCGGCAGGCGGCGATACGCCCGTGATCGGCGTGCTGGGCAATCTCAACGCGCCCAAGGGGGCCGCGGTGATCGCGGATCTTTCGGCCCATCTGGCCCGCTCGGGCGAGGGCCGGATCGTGCTGCTGGGCGCGCTCGACGACGCCTATCGGCTGGCCCCGCCCTCGGCTGTCGCCGGCCCCTATACCATGGAGGATCTGCCCGAACTGGTGCGCCGCCACGGGATCGACCGCTGGTTCTTTCCCTCGGTCTGGCCCGAGACGTTTTCCTTCGTGATCCACGAGATGCTGCTGACCGGCCTGCCGGTCGCCAGCTTTGACCTGGGCGGGCAGGCCGATGCGGTGCGCCAGGCGATCGCGCAAGGGGCGGGCAGCGCGCGGCTGCTGCCGCTGCCCCCCGGCCCCATCGACATCCCCGCGCTTGCCAGAACGCTGACCGGCGCGCCGCGCTGACAAAGCGCGGGCCGCAGGCAAACCCCTGCCCGCCCGGATGGCCGCCGCGCAACAAGGCAGAGCCCAGCCCGGATGACACCTTCGCCCGCAAGCCGCAGGCATCGGGCGGGCGGGCCCTGCGCTGGCTCGCGGTTGCGGGACGGGCCGCTGCATGGCAAGCTGAGGGCGCCTGTCCCCTCTGCGCCAAGGTTGTGAAATGCGTCTTTCAGACCATCTGCGGGCCGCCTTGGCCTGTGCGTCCCTGATCCTTTCGGGCGCCGCTGCCCTGGCGCAGGGCGCGGAGGATGGGGTGATCCCGGCGCGCCGGATCGTGCTGGATGCCGATACCGACCTGCCGGGCGGGGATCTGGCGCAGGTTTTCAACACAACCGCCTCGGCCTGCGCGGCGCTGTGCCTTGGCAACAGCGACTGCACCGCGCTGACCTATAACACCAAGGCGCGATCCTGCTTTCCCAAGGGCAGCGGCGCGGGCGAGGCGCAGGCCTTCATGGGCGCGCTGTCGGGCCATGTGCTGACCCCCGCGCCCGAGGCCGCCGGGGCCGAGGCGGGGCGCCTGGCCGCCGCCGCAGGATGGCTGACGCCGGCCGACCGCCGGACCGCGCGCGAGCAGGCGGAATCGCTGGGCACCCTCTATCCCGGCACGGGCGAGGATGTGCAGGCCCTGCGCGACCGGGCCGCCGAGGCGGGCGCGTCCGGGGATGCAGAGGCCGTCATGCGCTGGACCGGCGCCGCCGCGGCGCTGAGCGATGCCCCGGCCGACTGGCTGTCGCTGGCGCAGGCGCTGGCCTCGGCCGCCGATGCCGATAATGGGACCGAGGCACAGCGCCGCGCAGCGATGGCCGCCGCCGTCAACGCCTATGCCCGCGATCCGGGGCCGGCTGGCGAGGCGCTGATGATGTGGGCAGCCCAAGCGGAAAAGCAGGGCCGCGGGTCCGCCGGGCTGAAGGCGCTGCGCCAGGCCGCCGCCGCCGATGCGCAGAACGGCGCCCTGGCCGAGCGGGTCGAGGCTTTCGCCGGCCGCTTCGGCTTTCGGGTCGAGGAAAACCGCGTCGATGCCGAAGCCCCCCAGCCCCGCGCCTGCGTGGTGATGAGCGAGGATCTCGCCCCCGGCGCCGATTACCGCAGCTTTGTCGCCCTGCCCGACCGGACGCTGGCGGTCGAGGCCGAGGGCCGGCAGCTGTGCGTCAGCGGCGTCACGCATGGCCAACAGGTGCAGATCACCCTGCGCAAGGGGCTGCCCGCCGCCTCGGGCGAGGCGCTGGACAAGGATGTGCCGGTCAGCTTCTACATCCGCGACCGCGCGCCTCTGGCCCGCTTTGCCGGGCGCGCCTATGTCCTGCCGGCGGGCGGCGATCAGGCGGTGACGCTGCGCAGTGTGAACGCCGACAAGGTGGCGCTGACGCTTTATCGCATGTCGGACCGGATGATCGTCGATGCGCTGCGCCAGGACATCTTCGGCCAGCCGCTGAGCGGATCGAACACCGACGACTTCACCGGCCACATGGGCGTTCAGGTCTGGAAGGGCGAGGCCGACATCGCCCCCGGTGCGGGCGGCGGGCCGCGCAAGATGAACGAGGAAACCGCCACGCGCCTCGACATCGGCAAGGCAGCCGGGCCGCTGCTGCCGGGCGTCTATGCCCTGACCGCCGCCATCCCCGGCGCTGATGCCGAACGCAGCCCGGCCACGACCCAGTGGTTCATGATCTCGGATCTGGGGCTGACAAGCTATTCGGGCACCGACGGGCTGACGGTCGCGGTGCGCGGGCTGTCGGACGCGGCCGCCCGGCCGGGGGTGCAGGTGCAGCTGATCTCGCGCGGGAACGCGGTGCTGGCCACGGCCGCGACCGATGCGGACGGGATCGCCCATTTCGATGCCGGGATGACGCGCGGCACGGATGCCGCCGCGCCCGCGATGGTCACCGCCACCGCCATGAAGGGCGATGCGGTCGCCGACACCACCTTCCTGTCCTTGGGAGAGCCGGAGTTCGACCTGTCCGATCGCGGGGTCGAGGGGCAGCCGCCCGCGCCGCCGATCGACATCTTCGCCACCACCGACCGGGGCGCCTATCGCGCGGGCGAGACGGTCCACGCCACCATCCTCGCCCGCGACGACAGGGTTCATGCGCTGGACGGCCTGCCCCTGACGGCGGTCATCAGCCGCCCCGACGGGGTCGAGGCGCTGCGCCAGCTGGTGCCGGCCGCAGGCGACGGGGGGCATGTCCTTGACTGGCCGATCCCCGCTACCGCGCCGCGCGGGACGTGGCGGATCGACCTGCGGGTGGAAAAGGACGGCCCCGACCTTGCCACGCTGCGCGTCCTGGTCGAGGATTTCCGCCCCGAGCGGATCGACCTGGCGCTGGACCTGCCCCCCGCGCCGCTGCCGGCCGGGGCGCCGCTGACCGCCGGTCTTGCCGCCCGCTGGCTTTACGGCGCGCCGGGCGCCGATCTGCCGGTCGAGGGCGAATTGCGCATCGCGCCCGCCAAGGCCGTGCCCGGATGGGACGGCTACCGCTTCGGCCGCCACGATGCCGAGGATCAGGCCAGCGTCACCACGCTGGACGCCGGCACGACCGATGCCGAAGGCCGCTTCACCGCCGCGATTCCCGTGCCGGCGGCCCTGTCGGGTGCCAGCCAGCCGATGGAGGCGACCTTTGTCATGTCGGTGCGCGAAGGCGCGGGCCGCCCCGTCGAACGGCGCGAGACGCGCCTTGCCATGCCCGCCCGCCCCGTCATCGGCATCAAGCCCGCCTTTGACGGCGGCGCCGTCGCCGAAGGGGCCGAGGCGGGGTTCGGGCTGATTGCGCTCGGCCCCGACGCAAAGCCGGTCGCGGCCAGGGCAAGCTGGGTGCTGAACAAGGTCACGACCGACTATCAGTGGTTCGCCATCGACGGCACATGGAACTGGGAGCCGGTGACGACCCGTGCCCGCGTGGACGGGGGCGAGGTTCAGATCACCGCCGATCCCGCCAGCCTGTCCCTGCCGGTCCAGTGGGGCGAATACGAACTGGTCGTCAGGACTGCGGAGGGCGCCGAAAGCGCAGTGCTGTTCTCGGCCGGCTGGGGCGCGGCCAGCGCGGGCAGCGAGACGCCCGACCGGCTGCGCGTGACGCTGGACAAGCCGGCCTACAGGGCGGGCGAGACCGCGCAGGTCCGCCTTGAGGCGGCGGCGGAGGGAACGGCGCTCGTCTCGGTCCTGTCTAACCGGGTGATCGCGCTGCGCGCGGTGCCGGTCAGGGCGGGCGCGAACACCATCGATCTGCCCGTGACCGACGAATGGGGCGCGGGCGTCTATGTCACCGTCAGCGCGATCCGCCCGGTCGGGCGGGATGCCGCGGATGCGGGCCATGCCCCGATCCGCACGCTGGGCCTTGCCTATGCCGCCGTCGATCCCGGCGCCCGCAAGCTGGATGCGCGGATCGAGGCGCCGGCGGAAACCACCCCGCGGGGCGAGGCCAAGGTGCGCCTGACCGTTGCCGGCGCGCAGGCGGGCCAGACGGTCCACGCGACGATTGCCGCGGTCGATCAGGGCATCCTGAACCTGACCGCCTTCAGATCGCCCGACCCGGATGGGCATTATTTCGGCCAGCGGCGGCTGGGCGTCGGGCTGCGCGATCTTTACGGCCGGCTGATCCTGCCTTCGGGCGCGGCCAACGGCGCGATCCGCAGCGGCGGCAGCGATGCCGGCCCCCAGCAGGCCGCCCCGCCGCCGACCGAAAAGCTGATGGCGTGGTTTTCCGGCCCGGTGACGCTGGGGGCGGATGGCGCGGCCGAGGTCACGGTGCCGCTGCCCGACTTCAACGGCGAGGTGCGGCTGATGGCCGTCGCCTGGACTGCCGATGCCGTCGGACAGGCCGAGGCCGCGATGGCGGTGCGCGATCCGGTGGTGATGACCGTCACCGCCCCGGCCTTCCTTGCGCCGGGGGACGAGGCGCAGGTCAGCCTTGCCCTTGCCCATGTCGCTGGCCCCGCCGGCGCGGTCGGCCTGACGGCCGAAAGCCTGCCGGGCGAGGGGCCGGGCGCGCCGACGCTGGGCCTTGCCGGCCTGCCGGCCGAGGTGACGGTGAAGGACAAGGCCCGCGGCACGGCCAGCCTGACGATCACCGCGCCCGAGGCCGAGGGCATCGCCCATCTGCGCCTTTCCGCGGCGCTGCCGGGGGGCGGGCCGGTCGTGACCAAGGATCTGGCGATCACGGTGGAACGGCAGGATCCTTCCATCACGCGCAGCACGCGCCTGACCCTTGGCCCGGCGCAGGCGCAGACGGTCGATCCGGCCAGTCTTGGCGATTTCAGGCCCGGCACGGGGCGGGCGGTGCTGACCAGCGGCGCCTTTGCCCAGTTCGACCTGGGCGCCGCGGTCGAGCGGCTGGAAAGCTATCCCTATGGCTGCACCGAACAGCTGGCCTCGGGCGCCATGCCGCAGCTTTATCTGGCGGGGCTGATGCCCGATGCCGCGCCGGTCGATCCCGCCGCGCCGACGCGCGATGTCGATCAGGCGATCGCCACGATCCTGACGCGCCAGACCTCGGCCGGGGGCTTCGGGCTGTGGTCGGCCGAGGACGGGGACAGGTGGCTGGATGCCTATGTCACCGATTTCCTGTCGCGGGCGCGGGCGGCGGGCCATGCGGTTCCGGACGAGGCGTTCCGGCGCGCGCTGGCGAACCTGCAGAACAACCTCAACGCGGCCAGCGATCCGCAATATGCCGATGCCGCCGACAATGCCGCGCTGGCCTATGCGGCCTATGTGCTGGCCCGCGAACATGCGGCCGTCATCAGCGATCTGCGCTATTACGCCGATACCGGCGCGGCGGCCTTCGCGACCCCGATGGCGGCAGCGCAGCTGGGCGCGGCGCTGGCGGCCTATGGCGACACGGCACGCGCCGACAGGCTGTTCCGCGCGGCGCAGGAACGGCTCAAGGACGCGGCCACGGGCGATGACAAGGGGCATGTGCGAGCCGATTACGGCACGGCCCTGCGCGATGTGGCCGGCACGCTCGCCCTCGCGGCCGAGGCGGGCAGCAAGGCGGTGGACCAGACCGCCGCCGCGACCACCCTGTCGGCGCTGATCGCCGCGCGGCAGGCGGAAGGCGGCGCCCTGTCCACGCAGGAGGCGGTCTGGGCGGTGCTGGCGGGCCATGCGTTGCAGGCGGGCCCCTCGGCCCTGACCATCGGCGGCGCGCCGGCGGCGGGCGGGGTCACGGCGCTGGGCGATCCGGCCGCGGCCGGGCCGGTGGCGCTGCAGAACACCGGCAGCAGGCCGCTGGACGTGACGCTGAGCGCGACGGCCGTTCCCGCCGCCCCCGCCCCTGCCGGCGGCACCGCCTGGACCATCACCCGGCGCTATTTCACCCCCGATGGCACCCCGGCCGATCCGGCGCAGCTGGCGCAGGGCACGCGCCTTGTTGCCGTGATCAAGGTGAGGGGCGCGGGCGAAGGCGGCGGGCGGCTGATGGTGACCGACCCCCTGCCCGCCGGGTTCGAGATCGACAATCCCTCCCTGGTCGCCTCGGGCGAGCTGGCGGGCCTGTCCTGGCTGGACGGGCTGACCGAAACCGAGATGACCGAGTTCCGGCAGGACCGCTTTGCCGCCGCCGTCAGCCGCAGCGACGGGCAGCCCTTCACGCTCGCCTACCGGTTGCGCGCCGTGGCGGCCGGCCGTTTCGCCCACCCCGCCGCGACGGTCGAGGACATGTATCGTCCCGAACGCCGTGGCTGGACGGACAGTGGTGCGGTCACGATCACGCCCTAGCGCGGACCGATCGCGCGGCGCCGGGCGGTGGCTGATCGCGGCGGCGGTCGCGCTGGGGCTGGCCGGCGGCGGCGCCGATCAGGCGCGGGCGCGGCTGGACCGCTGGATCGCGGCGACGCCGCTGCCGGCGCTGGAGGTGCCGGTCGGGACAGAGGTTCTGGCCCGCGACGGCAGCCTGCTGCGCGCCTTTCAGGTGGGGAACGGGTTGTGGCGCCTCGCCTCGCCGGATGGCGGGGTCGATCCGCGCTATCTCGCCATGCTGCTGGCTTGGGAGGATCGGCGTTTTTATGACCATCCCGGCGTCGATTCCCGGGCGGTCCTGCGGGCGGCGGGGCAGGCGGCGCTGCATGGCCGCGTGGTGTCGGGCGCCTCGACCCTGCCGATGCAGGTCGCCCGGCTGATCGAACGCGGCCCGACGGGCCGCTGGCCCGGCAAGCTGCGGCAGGCGCGGCTGGCCCTGGCGCTGGAACGGCGGCTGGGCCGGGACGGGATCATCGAGCTGTATCTGCGCCTTGCCCCCTATGGCGGCAATGTCGAGGGGCTGCGCGCCGCCAGCCTGATGTGGCTGGGCAAGGAACCGCGCCGCCTGACCCCGGCCGAGGCTGCGCTGCTGGTCGCCCTGCCCCAGTCGCCCGAAACCCGCCGCCCCGACCGCCCGCAGGGGCGCCTTGCGCTGCAGGCGGCGCGGGCGCGCGTGCTGGCCCGCGCCCGCGCCGCCGGGATCATCGACGCCGAGGCCGAGGCGGCGGCGCTGGCCACGCCCCTGCCGACGCGCCGCATGGCCTTTCCGGCCCATGCCGCGCTGCTGGCCGAACGGCTGCACCGCGCCAATCCCGGCGCGCCCCGGATCGAGACGACGATCGACCCCGGCCTGCAGCGCGCGGCCGAGGCAGCCATTGCCCGCGCGGTGGCCGGCCAGCCCGGCACCGTCTCGGCCGCGGCGCTGATAGCCGATCACCGCAGCGGCGAGATCCTGGCCAGTGTCGGCACCGCCCGCTGGTCGGACGAGCCATCGGCCGGCTTCGTGGACATGACGCAGGTGCTGCGCAGCCCCGGATCGACGCTCAAGCCCTTTGTCTATGCGCTGGCTTTCGATGACGGGCTGATCCATCCCGAAACCCTCATCGAGGATCGCCCGGCCACCTTCGGGCGCTGGCAGCCGGTCAATTTCGACCATCGCTTTCGCGGCACCGTCACGATCCGGCAGGCGCTGACGGAATCGCTGAACATCCCTGTGGTGCGGATCGCGGCGGCCCTTGGCCCGGCGCGCATCGCGGCGGTGCTGCGCCAAGCGGGCATGGACCTGCGCTTTGCCGGGGACGGGCCGGGCCTTGCGCTGGTGCTGGGCGGCGGCGGGGTCAGCCTGCAGGATCTGGTGCAGGGCTATGCCGGCCTTGCCAATGGCGGGGCCGCGGTGCGGCTGCATGATCAGCCGCTGGCGGGCGATGCGGCGGGCACGGCAACAGGGCAGGGGCAAGGCGGGGCTGCGGCTCTGAACGGCCCGGCCGTGGGCCGGGGCGCGCGCTCCGCGCCTGCGCCGGCCGGGGGGGCACGGATCGTCTCGCCCGTGGCGGCCTGGTATGTCGGCTCGATCCTGTCGCATATCCCGCCGCCGACCGGCGCGCCGGCAGGGCGCATCGCCTACAAGACGGGCACCAGCTATGGCCACCGCGACGCGCTGGCGGTCGGCTATGACGGGCGCTTCGTCGCCGGGGTCTGGCTTGGCCGGGCGGACGGAACGCCCGTGCCCGGCGCCTTCGGCGGGGCGGTCGCGGCCCCGGCGCTGTTCGACCTGTTCGATGCGCTGGGGCCGCGCGCCGCCCCCCTGCCCCCGCCCCCGCCCGAGGCGCTGACCCTGCCCACCGCCCGCCTGCCGCGCGCGCTGCGCCATTTTGCCGGCCCGGGCGAGGCATCGCCCGCCCCCGCCGCGGCGGGCCAGGCGGGCATCCCCGCGCCCGAGGCGCTGACGATCCTGTTCCCGCCCGAAGGCGCGGCGGTCGAACTGGCGGCCGGCCGCCCCCTGACCGCGCGGCTGCGGGGCGGGCGGCCGCCCTATGTCTGGCTGCTGAATGGCCGGCCCGTGGCCCGCTCGGACGGGGGGGAAACCGCAACCCTGCCCGCGCCCGACCCCGGCTTTTCGCGCCTGTCGGTCATCGACAGCGCCGGCCGTTCACAATCGGCCGCCTTCAGCGTCATCGCCCCGGCCCGCCCCTAGCGGCAATCCTGCGCGCCCCTCGGGCGCGGCCGATCGTCCGGCATGGCCGGGCGCGTTCCTGTGCCCGCCGGCGGGGGATTGCCGCCGCCGCCAGGTACGCGCCGGCCAGAACCCCATGCCTTGGCCATCAGGCCATGCCACGGGATCAATCCCCCCCGTGCCGGGGAAAGCGGCGATAGATGAAGGGAGCGTCGGAACGGCCCGCTTCCTGGGCGATGATGCGATCAAGCGTCTGCCGGTGGGGCGAATGGCGGCAGACCGGATCGACGGCCTGGGCATCGCCGGCAATCGCCATGGCCTGACAGCGGCAGCCGCCGAAGTCGATCTCGCGCCGCTCGCATGTCTGGCATGGCTGCGGCAGCCAGGCAGTGCCGCGAAATGCCTCAAAGGCCGGCCCGCGATACCAGATGTCGGCCAGCGCGGCATCGCGCACGTTCTGGAAGGCCAGCGCGGGGATCGTTTCGGCCGCGTGGCACGGCAGCACGCGCCCGTCAGGCGTCACGTTCAGCCCCGTCGATCCCCAGCCGTTCATGCAGGGCTTGGGATAGTCCGAGAAATAGTCGGGTGGGACGAAATCGATCGCCATGCGCCCGGCATGGCTGCGCCGTGCCTCGGCCACGATGCGCTTGGCCGCGTCCACCTGCTCGCGGGTCGGCTGCAGCGCGGCGCGGTTGCGCAAGGCCCAGCCCTGGAACTGGACACAGGCGATCTCGATCCGGCGCGCGCCCAGATCATGGGCCAGTGCGATGGTCGCGGCCAGATTGTCAAGATTGTGGCGGTGCATGACCGCATTGACGGTCAGCGGAAAGCCGATGCGGGCAATCTCGGCCGCGACCTGCATCTTGCGGGCAAAGCCGCCCGGATAGCCGCCGACATGGTCCGCAACGGCCGCGTTCACGCCCTGGATGGACAGCTGGACATGGTCCAGCCCGGCCGCATCAAGCTCGTCCAGCCGCCTGCCGGTCAGGCCGATGCCCGAGGTGATGAGATTGGTGTAAAGCCCCGCCGCATGGGCCGCGGCGACGATCTGGACCAGATCGGTGCGGGACGCAGGCTCTCCTCCCGACAGATGCAGTTGCAGCACGCCCAAGGCGGCGGCCTGGCTAAAGACATCCGCCCATTCCGCCGCCGACAGCTCGCCCGCGCGGCCCGTCAGCTCGACAGGGTTCGAGCAATAGGGACAGGCCAGCGGGCAGCGATGCGTCAGCTCGGCCAGCATGGCCAGCGGCGGCTGGACCGCCTGGGCCAGGGCAGGCCGGGCGGCGGGCGCGTTCATGCGACGGCCACCAGGCGGCGCGCCGCCATGTCGGACAGGAAGGCGATCACGTCGGGCTGCACCTCCTCCACCGCGGCGCCATAGCGGACCGACAGGCAGGCGCTGATGGCGGCGATGTCGCGGATGCCGTCCAGCTCGGCCAGGATCGCCGCGCCGATCCCGTCCAGCATCAGTGCCGTTTCCGGCCCCAGCAGAACCGGCATCTGCCGCACCCTGTCCTGATGCAGCCGCACCCCCCGCGGCAGCAGCGGCCGTGCGGCGGCCGGAAGGGCGGGGGCGGCGGGCGCGCTCATGCCAGCCCCTCGCCGGGCGTCCAGCCGCCGGGAGGAATGCGCCCCGGCGCGACATAGGCCGAATGCAGCGCGTCGAGCTGCGCCCACAGCACGTCCGTCTTGAAGGTCAGGGCATCGGCGGCCATGTCCTGCTGCTCGGCCGTCCTGGCATGATCCAGCACCCAGCCCAGCCCGAAGGCCACGTCCCTGGGCGCCTCGGTCAGGCGGTGCTGGAAATAGCTGATCGTCTGCGGATTGGCGAAATCGTAATGCGCCAGCAGGCCGGCGATGCGCTGTTCATGGATGGCGGGGGCGAACAGTTCCGTCAGGGACGAGGCGACGGCGGCCAGCAGCGGCTGGTCGCGCACATAGCGCACATAGGCATCGACCGCAAAGCGCGTGGCCGGCAGCACCCCGCGCGCCGAGGCGACATAATCCGGGTCCAGCCCCACGCCTTCGGCCAGACGCAGCCAGCGCCAGATGCCGCCCGGCTGGTCCTCCGTGCCGTCGTGATCCTCGATCCGCGAACGCCAGGCCCGGCGCAGGGCCGGATCCTCGACCCGCGACATGAAGGCGGCATCCTTCATGGGAATGCGCGATTGATAGTAATAGCGGTTGATGACCCAGGCGCGCACCTGGTCGATCGAACAGCCCCCCGAATGCAGCAGCGCGTGAAACGGGTGCCTGTCGTGATACCGCTCGGCGCCGATGCGGCGCAGGCGCGCCTCGAAGGCGGCACGGTCCGATGGGTCGGTCATGGCGCGATCTCCATGCCGTCAAAGGCGATCTCCCATCCCGCGGCCTGGCATGCGGCGCGCTCGGGGGCGGCGGGCTGCAAAACGGGGTTGGTGTTGTTCACATGAAGAAAGACGCGGCGCCCGCCCAGGCCCGACAGGCGGGCGATGCTGCCCGCCGGGCCCGACATGGCCATATGCCCCATGCGCGCGCCGCTTTTCGTGCCGGTGCCCGTGCGCCCCATGTCGTCGTCGGCCCATACGGTGCCATCGAACAGGATCACGTCGGCATCCCCCATCCGGGCCAGCAGGTCATCCGGAATGGCCGCGCAGCCGGGAATGTAAAGGACGCAGCGCCCGCCCGCCTCAAGGCGCAGGCCCACGGTCTGCTCTCCGACAAGGCGGGTATCGGGCTCTCCCTCCTCGAGATAAAGCGCGACCTTGCCCGGAACGGCAAAGGCGGTGATCCGCAGACCGGGCACCGGCTCGAACGGGCGGTCCAGCGCGATGGGCGCGCGCCGGACATGATCGGGGGCGAGCACCCGGAAGATCGGCTGATCCAGGATGTCCAGCGTCGCAGGCGTCGCATGCACCGCAAAGGCCGAGCCTTCGCGCAGGCTCAGCAGCCCGGCAAGGTGATCAACATCCCCGTTGGTCAGCACCACGGCGGCGAAGGGGCTGCCCCGCAGGCCGGGCGGCGCAAGGCCGCAAGCCTGCAGCTGCGCCCGGATGTCGGGCGAGGCGTTCAGCAGGGCCGTCTGCCCGTCCAGGGTCACGGCCACCGAGGACTGGGTCATTGCCGGGATGCGGCCCGCGCGGGCATCGGCGCAGTTGCGGCACCCGCAATTCCATTGGGGCAGCCCCCCTCCGGCGGCCGCCCCAAGGATCGTCAGCTTCATGTCGCCGGTCGCGGGTCAGAGCAGATCGCGCGCGTCGCGATCATCCTCGGCCGGACCATACATGTTGATTTCCATTCCGCAGCGAATCTCGCGGATCTGGGGTTTGGACCACTGCATGCGTGCCTCCTCATTTGCATGACAGCTTCAGTCTTTGCCCCTGCCGGCGGTCTGTCAACGGCAAGGGCATCCCCCTTTGGTCTTACAGCGCGGCTGACCGGCCAGTGGCGGGCGGGCACGATGCCGGCCCGAGGGGCCGCCCGGCCCGGTGATGGCCCGATCATGCGCCGCCGCCGGACAGGCGGGGCGGCGGCACGCGTTCAGCCCGCCGCCGGCAGCGCGGCCATGAATGCGGCGGCGTTGCGCGCCACATCGGCCGCGCCCATCCCCGGACGGTAAAGCGCGCTGCCCAGCCCGAATCCGTCGGCCCCGGCAGCACGATAGGGGGCCATCGCATCCGGCGTGATGCCGCCCACGGGGACAAGCCGCGCCGCGCCCGGCAGGACGGCCCGCATCGCCTTGACCGCCGCAGGGGGGATCATCTCGGCCGGAAACAGCTTCAGCATGGCCGCGCCGGCCTGCAGGGCGGCGAATGCCTCGGACGGGGTGGCGATGCCGGGCGCATAGGCCATGCCGCGCCGGGCTGCGGCCGCCGCAACCGCCGGGTCAAAGTTCGGGGCGACAACCAGCCGCCCCCCTGCCTCGGCCAGCGCATCGACCTCGGCTGGGTCCAGCACCGTGCCCGCGCCGATCACCGCCTGGTCGCCAAAGCGGCGGGCCAGCCTTTCGATGCTGTCCAGCGGCCGGGGCGAGTTCAGCGGCACCTCGATCAGGCGAAAGCCCGCGCCGACCAGCGCCGCGCCGATATCCTCGGCCTCGGGCGGGGCAAGCCCGCGCAGGATGGCCACCAGCGGGCAGGCGGCAAAGGCGTCGTTTTCGTCCATCATGGGATCAGTCCTGCCTGTTTTCCTATGGCGCGCAGCCCCTCGCGCGCCATGCCGGGCGGCGCGATCCGGGCGCTGGCGCCGCATTCGCCCAGCGCGGCGGCATAGCGCGCCGCCAGATCGCCGCGGCCGATCACCGTCACGGCCAGCGGGGCGGCAAAGGCGGGCATCCCTGCCAGCATCGCCGCCACCTCGTCCCCGATCAGAAGGCCGGACAGGTAATCCCCGATCTCATCGGCCGCAAGCCGGCCGGTGAGCGCCAGCGTGCGGGCCGAAAACGCCCGCGCCAGCAGCGCCCCTTCCGCCCGGCCCGCCGCAAGGCCGCGGGCGAAGGCCGCCGCCCTGCCGGCGGTCGCCTCCTCGGGTTCCCCTGGGGTCCGGGCCGGGGCCAGCCGGCCGAGGATGGAATGGGCCATCAGCAGGGCATAGGCCTCTCCGGTCATGGCGGTGCGGAACGCGGTCAGGCGGGCGCCCTCGATCTGCGCCCATTTGCTGTGGGTGCCGGGCAGGACGAACAGGCCATCCGCCCCGCCCGCCGCCAGGTGGCCGGCGATCTCGGTTTCCTCGCCCCGCATCACGTCGGGCAGCCCCCCCGATCCGCCCAGCGCGCCGGGGACGAAATGGATGACCCGCCCGCCCGCGCGATGCGCGACCAGCCCGGCCGCCAGCGCCGCCGCATCCAGCGGCAGCGGCAGATAGGGCGCCTCGACCCAGCCGTTGCGGCTGGCGATCATCCCCGAGGCGATCACCGGAACCGCTGGCCAATGCCCGACCAGCCGGGCAAAGGCGCCCTCGAAATCGCCGCCCTCGACCGACAGGATGCCGCAGGGGGCGGCAAGGCTGTCGATCACCGCCCCCGTGCCGTCCATCAGCCAGGCGCGGAACGAGCTGGTGCCCCAATCGATGCCGATCAGCCGCGCCGTCACGGGATGATCCTGTAGATGGTCGTTTCGCGATAGACTTCGCCCGGCCGCAGGATCGCGGGGGGAAAGGCCGGCCGGTTCGGCGCATCGGGCCAGCCCTGCGTTTCCAGCGCGATGCCCGCGCGCGGGCCATAGCGGCGGCCGTCCAGCCCGGCGACGGCGTCGAAATGGGCGCCGTCATAGACCTGCATCCCGCAGGCGGTCGTCTCGACACCCAGCGACAGCCCGCTTTCGCCCGTCAGCAGGGCCACCGGGCGCAGCCGGCGCGGCCCGTCCGACAGGCACAGGTTGTGGTCATAGCCCGCCTCGCCGATCTGCCGCCCGTCCCGGAAATCGAAGCGTGTGCCCTCGACGGGGGCGATCTCGCCGGTGGGGATCAGCTCATCGTCCACGGGCAGGTAGTGATCGGCCTGCACGCGCAGCCGGTGGCCGCGGATGTCGCCCCGCCCGTCCAGGTCGAAATAGCCGTGATGGGCCAGGCTGCACGGCGTCGGCGCATCGGCCCGCGCGGTCAGGTCAAGGCGCAGCGCGTCAGGCGTCACGCTGAACGCGGCGCGCAGGGTGATCCGGCCGGGAAAGCCCATATGGCCGTCCGGCAGATCGAGCGTCAGGGCGGCGCGGTCGGTGGCCTCTTCCTCGATCCGCCACAGATGCCGGTCAACGCCGTCATCCCCGCCATGGAGCGTGTGGCGGCCCAGCCAGTTCGGATCGGTCCGGTAGCCGCGCCCGTCCAGGGTGAACCGCGCCCCGCCCAGGCGGTTGGCAAGGCGCCCCACGATTGTGCCGACATGGCGCGCCGGTCCCAGACAGCCCGCGACATCGGGCGCCCCCAGCACCAGCGGATGGCCGACCCCGTCGAGCCGCAGATCCTGCACCGTGGCCCCCAGCGTCAGCAGCCGCGCCCTCAGCGGGCCGGCGGACAGCGTCAGCGCCTCGACCGGCCGGCCGTCGGGCATGAGGCCGAAGGGCGCGGTCACACCAGCACCTGGGGTTCGGCCAGGCCGGGCACCGCCGCGCGGACCAGCCAGGGCAGCCCGTCGCCCGGTCCGGGCGCGGCAAGATCCTGCAGGGCGGTCGTGACCAGCAGATCGCGCATGTCCGCGCCGCCAAAGGCCGGGCAGCTTGCCTGCCGCCCGCCGACCGCGATCATGTCCAGCCGCCGCCCATCCGGGGCAAAGCGGATGACGCATCCCGCGCCCCAGCAGGCCAGGCACAGCGCGCCCGAGGAATCGATCACCGCCCCGTCAGGGTTCAGCCCCATGGGGGCCAGGTCCAGGAAGGGCTGCGCCGGCCCCTTGGGCCAGCCGTCCGCATCCAGCGGCTGGCGCCAGACAAGCGCGCGCGCCGTATCGGCATAATGCGCAAGCCGGCCATCGGGCGAAAAGCAGATGGCGTTCGGGATGGTGATGCCCGCCGCGATCCGCCGCAGCGCGCCCCGGTGCCAGCGCCAGATCGCCCCGGCACCCGCCTCGGCCCCCCGGCCCATGGCCGAGATCCAGAAGCCGCCCTGCCGGTCGGCCCGCCCGTCATTCGAACGCGTGGTCCCGTCCCCGATCCGCGCCACCGGCGTCAGCCCCCCGCCGCGCAGATCCAGCAGGGCAAGCCCCGCCTCGGTCCCGATCATCAGCCTGTCGCGGTCCACCCAGCCGGCCGCAGAGGCCATGCAGCCGAGCCGCCATTCCCGCGGCGCGTCCCCTTCGCGCGACAAAAGCCGCCCGGCGAGGATGTCGAACCAGAAGAACTGCCGGCGCAGCGGATGCCACAAGGCGCCCTCGCCCAGGGCGCAGGGCCGCTCGTCATAGGATATCATCGCGCGCCCCCGGCAAAGCTGCGCAGGCCGGCCTGCCCCGGCCCGTGCTGCCCCCGCGCGCCATCGGCGCCCCCCCTTCGCGCAGAGGGGCCGCGCCCGCCTGCCGGATCGCGCGCCCCTCGGGCCAATGCCGGCACATGCGCCCCTGCGCCTTCGGCGGCGCGGCCCGGCATCCGCGCGCGCCCTGCCGGGCGGCGGCCCCGCGCCGCCGCCGCCGCGCCGCGCGGATACCCGGCACCGCCCCCCCGGTGCCGCGTCCCGCAGGACCGGGCCATGCAGGCAGCGCCGGCTCATCCTCTTTGCTTCCCTGGCTGGTGGACATGGCTCTTTCCCGCGGGGCGGCTGTCAGAATTCGAAGGGCGGGCCGAAAAAGCGCCTGCCAAGGGTGAAGGCATCGGCGACCAGCACCATCGGCGCCAGATCGACATCTTGGGCGGCGCTGCGGACCAGTTCCGCCATGCGGGCGTAAAGGGCAGGATATTCCCCGGCGATGCTGTCCTCGCCCAGCGCGGGGCGGCCGTCCAGTTCAAGCAGGTTGCCGCCCATGCGCAGGGCTAGTTTGCCGCCGTCGGTGGCAAGCTCGATATCCCAGGTCTGCGGCCCCTGCTGGCGGAAATCGAAATCAGCGGTGATCCCGTCCGACAGCGACAGCCGCGCGGCGATCGGGGCCTGGCGGTTTGCGGGCACGTCCAGCTCTGCCCCAAGCAGCCGGACGGGGGCGGGCAGAATCGCAGTCAGGATCGACAGCGCGTTGATGCCGGGATCAAAGACGCCCATGCCGCCCGCATCGAAGATCCAGTCCTGGCCGGGGTGCCAGCGGCGCACATCCTCGCGCCAGATGATCCGGCCGCCGGTGACGCGCCGCCCGGCTAGCCAGCGCTGCGCCGGCCCCACCCCCCGGGCCATGCGCGAATGCCAGGTGGCGAACAGCGTCACGCCCGCGGCCTGCGCCATGTCCCGAAGGATATGCACCTCGGCCAGCGTCGCGCCGGGCGGCTTTTCCAGCATCAGGTGCCGCCCGGCTGCCAGCACCGCCTGCGCCGCCTCGAACCGCGGCACCGGCGGCAGGCAGAGGCTGACCGCCTCGATGTCGGGGCGCGCGGCCAGCATCGCCTCGATGTCGGTGAATGCCTCGACCCCATCGACCCGCCCATGGCGCGAGACGGTCGCGGCCAGTTCCCAGTCGGGGCTGGCGGCCAGCGCCGGAACATGCTGGTCAAGCGCGATCTTGCCGATCCCGACGAGTGCGATGCGCATCAGCGCCGGCCCCTGCCGGCCCGATTGCCCCGGCAGCCGCGCCGCGCCTCAAAGGCGATGAACATCGCCCGCACCGGCAGGTCGCGCCCGGCGCGGCCGGTCCGCTGGATAAGGCCCCGATGGGCCTCGCGGCGCGGCGGCAGGATCATGGCTCAACCCTCGCGGTTCTTGTTGTAGACATCGAAGAACACGGCGGCGAGCAGCACCAGGCCCTTGATGACCTGCTGATAGTCGATGCCGATCCCCAGGATCGACATGCCGTTGTTCATCACCCCCATGATGAAGGCGCCGATGACCGCGCCGACGATCTTGCCCGCGCCCCCCGACATGGATGCCCCGCCGATGAACACCGCCGCGATCACGTCCAGTTCGACCCCGAAGCCGGCCTTGGGCGTGGCGGTGTTCAGCCGCGCGGCATAGATCAGCCCGGCCAGCGCGGCCAGCAGCCCCATGTTGACGAAGGTCAGGAAGGTCAGCCGCCGCGTGCGGATGCCCGACAGCGCCGCCGCCCGCGCATTGCCGCCCACGGCATAGATGCGCCGGCCCAGCGTCGTGCGTTCGGTCACGAAGACATAGACCAGCGTCAGGGCGACCATCGACAGCATCACGTTCGGCAGCCCGCGGAACCAGGCCAGCTTCCATGTCACGAACAGCAGCGCCGCCCCCGTCACCACATTGCGCAGGATGAACAGGCCCTGCGGCTCGTCCTCGATCCCGTAGCGGGCATTGCGGGCGCGGGCGCGCAGGCCGGTCCAGACGATCAGCAGGACCGCCAGCGCCCCCGCGGCCAGCGCCAGCGCGTTGGGCTTGCCCACGCCCAGCAGGTCGGGGACAAAGCCGGTGGAGAGCGCCTGAAAGCTGGGCGGAAACGGCCCGATCGACTGCCCGGCCAACAGCCACAGCGACAGCCCCCGGAAGACCAGCATCCCCGCCAGCGTGACGATGAAGGACGGGATCTTCCAATAGGCGACGAAATAGCCCTGCACCGCGCCGATCACCATGCCGACGACCAGCGAGACGGCCACCGCCAGCCAGACCGGCTGATGCCAGGACACCACCATCACCGCCGCCAGCGCCCCGATGAAGCCCATGACCGAGCCGACCGACAGGTCGATATGCCCGGCCACGATGACCAGCAGCATCCCCAGCGCCATGATGATGATGTAGCTGTTCTGCAGGAACAGGTTGGTGATGTTGACCGGGCGCAGCAGCGTCCCGCCCGTGACCGCCTGGAAAAAGCCCATGATCGCGATCAGCGCGATCAGCAGCCCATAGTCGCGGATGTTGCGGGCGACATAGGCGCCGATGCCCGCGGGGAACGGGGCGGATGCCCCGCCGGCGGGGGTGGCAGGGGGGCGCGCCGTCTCGGGTGATTGTCCGTTCATTCGCGCACGATCATCGACATGATCGCCTCCTGGCTGGCCTCGGCGGCGTTCAGTTCGCCGACGAACGCGCCTTCATTCATGACATGGATGCGGTCGCACATGCCCAGCAGCTCGGGCAGTTCGGACGAGATCATCACCACCGCCTTTCCGGCGGCGGAAAGCTGGTTGATGATCCCGTAGATTTCGTATTTCGCGCCCACGTCGATCCCGCGGGTCGGCTCGTCCAGGATCAGAACGTCCGGGTCGGTGAACAGCCACTTGGCCAGCACCACCTTCTGCTGGTTGCCGCCCGACAGGTTCACCACGCGCTGGAACACCGAGGGCGTGCGGATGCCCAGCCTGCGGCGATAGCCCTCGGCAACGTCCGTCTCGCGCGCCTCGTCGATAACCCCGCCCCGCGCAACCTTGTCCAGCGCGGCCAGCGTGGCATTGCGCCGGATTGTTTCCTCGAGGATCAGGCCCAGCGTCTTGCGATCCTCGGTGACATAGGCCAGCCCGGCGTCGATGGCGCGGTCCACGGTCGAGACATCGACCGCCCGCCCGCCGACCAGCACCTCGCCCGAGATCGCCCGCCCATAGCTGCGGCCGAAGACGCTCATCGCCAGCTCGGTCCGCCCCGCCCCCATCAGCCCGGCGATGCCCACCACCTCGCCGGCGCGCACTTGCATCGACAGGTTGCGGATGACCTGGCGCCCCTTCTGCTCGGGGTGCCAGACGTTCCAGCCGCGCAGTTCGAACATCACGTCGCCGGCGCGGCGCCCGCGCTCGGGATAGCGCTGGGACATGTCGCGCCCGACCATGTCGCGCACGATCCGGTCCTCGGTCAGCCCGCCCGCGGCCGCATCGATGGTGCTGATGGTGGCACCGTCGCGGATCACCGTCACGGTATCGGCGACGCGGCGCACCTCGTTCAGCTTGTGGCTGATGATGATCGAGGTGACGCCCTGCGCCTTGAGTTCGAGCAGCAGGTCGAGCAGCGCCTGGCTGTCAGCCTCGGACAGCGCCGCCGTCGGCTCGTCCAGGATCAGCAGCCGCACGTTCCGCGACAGCGCCTTGGCGATCTCGACCAGCTGCTGCTTGCCCACGCCCAGCGTCTCGACGCGGCTGCCCGGCGTCTCGCGCAGGCCGACCTTGGCCAGCAGCGCCTCTGTCTCGCGGAAGGTGCGGGGCCAGTCGATGACCCCGCGCGCGGCGCGCTCGTTGCCCAGGAAGATGTTCTCGGCAATCGTCAGCAGCGGCACCAGCGCCAGTTCCTGGTGGATGATGATGATGCCCCGCGCCTCGCTGTCGCGGATGCCCGCAAAGCGCGCGGGCCGGCCGTCAAAGACGATCTCGCCCTCATAGCTGCCATGCGGATAGACGCCCGACAGCACCTTCATCAGCGTGGACTTGCCTGCGCCGTTCTCGCCGCAGATGGCGTGTATCTCGCCATCGCGCACACTCAGCGTCACGTTGTCCAGCGCCTTGACGCCGGGAAAGGACTTGGAGATGCCGCGCATCTCGAGCAGTGCAGTCATCGCCCCTCCCTCGCTGGCGCGCCTGCGGGCATCGTGGGGGCCGCGCCTTGCAGCGCGGCACCCGGGCGGGTCACTGCAGTTGCTCTTTGGTGTAATAGCCGCTGTCGATCAGGGTCTTTTCCCAGTTCGACTTGTCCACCGGCACGGGCTGGAGCAGATAGGACGGCACGACCTTGACGCCATTGTTATAGGTCTTGGTGTCGTTGACCTGCGGCTCCTTGCCGGCCAGCATGTCGTTCACCATCCCGACCGTGACCTTGGCCAGTTCGCGCGTGTCCTTGAAGATCGTCGAATACTGCTCGCCCGCCAGGATCGACTTCATCGACTGGACCTCGGAATCCTGGCCGGTGACGATCGGCATCTTCAGATCGCCCGAGCCATAGCCCACGCCCTTGAGCGAGGACAGGATGCCGATCGACAGCCCGTCATAGGGCGACAGCACCCCGTTGACATGGTCCTTGGTGTAGTTGGCCGACAGGATGTTGTCCATGCGCGCCTGGGCGGTGGCCGGATCCCAGCGCAGCGTGCCCACCTTGTCCATGCCCGTCTGGCCCGACAGCACCTTGATCGAGCCGTCGTCGATCAGCGGCTTGAGCACCGACATCGCGCCATCATAGAAGAAATAGGCGTTGTTGTCGTCCGGGCTGCCGCCGAACAGCTCGACATTCCACGGCTTGGCGTCGGGAAAGCGTTCCTTGAGGCCGTTGACCAGAGAAGTCGCCTGCTCGACCCCGACCTTGAAGTTGTCGAAGGTCGCATAATAATCGACATTCGGCGTGTCGCGGATCAGCCGGTCATAGGCGATGACCTTGATGTCGGCGGCCTTGGCGTTTTCCAGCGCGTTCGACAGCGTGGTGCCGTCGATGGCCGCGATCACCAGGACATCGACGCCCTTGGTGATCATGTTCTCGACCTGGCTCAGCTGGTTGGGGATGTCGTCGTCGGCATATTGCAGGTCGGTGTCATAGCCCGCCGCCTTGAACTGGGCGACCATGTTGTTGCCGTCGTCGATCCAGCGCGCCGACGATTTCGTGGGCATGGCGATGCCCACCGTCTTGGCCCAGGCGCCCGAGGCCACCAGCGACAGCCCCATCGCCAGCACGGCCGCAGCGGTTCTCATTTTCATCACGATGTTCCCCCCCCCGACGGGCCTGCACGGCGCCGCCCTCTCTCTCCGGGGCAGAGACTAGCAGGGGGCCGTGATGATGTTAAAATGAGCTTCCGGCCGTCCTTCATACCAGTTTTGTCATGTCCTCCGCGTTGCCCCCCCGCCTGCTGCTGAAACCGGCCCAGCTGCGGCTGCTGGACGAGATCGGCGAAAGCCGCCAGTTGCAGCGCGCGGCCGAAGCCTGCGCCATGACCCAGCCGGCCGCCTCGCGGATGCTGGCGGGGATCGAGCGCACGCTGGGCGCGCGGCTGTTCCTGCGCCAGCCCACGGGGATGGAGCCGACCGAGGCGGGCCGCGCCGTCCTGCGCCGCGCCAGCGCCATCCTGCACGAGATGCGCGGGGCGCTTGACGATGTGCAGGCGCTCAGCCGGGGCGAGGCGGGTCTTGTGCGGATCGGGGCGGTGACTGGCCCGGCGGTGGGCGCGCTGGTGGGGGCCGTGCAGGCCGTCAAGCGCGAGGCGCCCGAGGCCGACATCACCATCGACGTGCTGCCCTCGCGCGATCTGCTGGCCCATCTCGAGGCGGGCGACATGGATTTCGTCCTGGGCCGCATCCTGCCGGGCTTTGACAGCCGCAACTATGACATCACGCCGATGGGCGAGGAGAAGGTCTCGCTGCTGGTGCGGGCCGCCCATCCGCTGGCGCAGGCGCGGCGGGTGACGCTGCCGCAGCTGGCCGCGCAGGAATGGATCCTGCAGCAGCGCGGCGCCCCGATCCGCGAGGCGACCATGCAGGCCTTTGCCGGCGCGGGCCTGTCCGAGCCGCTGAACGTGGTCAGCACGCCATCACTGGTCTTCACCGTCGCCTATCTGGTGCAGGGGGACGCCATCGCCCCGATGTCGCGCGAAGTCGCGCAGATGCTGATCCAGCCCCCTGTGTCTGCAGGGCTGGCGGTGCTGGCGCTGGACCGGGCGATCCGGGTGCCGCCCTATCACCTGCTCAGCTTGCGGCGCCGGCCTTTGTCGCCCCTGGCCGCGCGGCTGCGCGACCGGCTGCTGGCGGGCGCCCCGCCGGGCCGGGCGCAAGGGTAAGGGCAAGCAGCCCGCAGAATGCGCAAGGGGCGGCGGACAGAAGGCCCCTCTTGCCTGCAGGGCCGGGCGGCGGGGGGCGCGCAGCGCCGCTGCACACACCCGCGGCCGGTCAGGATCGCCGGCCCGAACGCCCGGAGGAAAGGGCATCCTTGCCAAGGGCCGGACAGATGAAAATGGCCGTTCCCTTTGCGGGCGGCTTGAGCCAAGAATGATTCCGCGGCCCGGCGGCGGTCCGCGGACACCGTCCGCGACAGGCCATGGCCGCGCAGATATCCTTGGCGGGGGCGGCCCGGCGGGCGGCGGTGCTTGCAGCGGCATCGGCCTGCCCGGGGCCTCGGCCGGCAGATGAAAGGCGGTTCAATGACACCGGACGGCTCTACCTTTTCCGGTCCGATGACGGTTGCGGTGGTCGGCGCGGGCACCATCGGGGCAAGCTGGGCGGCGCTGTTCCTGGCGCGCGGGCTGACCGTGCGGATCAGCGACCCCGATCCCGCGGCCGAGGCCTCGGCCCGCAGGCTCATCACCGAGGCCTGGCCCGCGCTGACACGGCTGGGCCTTGCCCCCGGCGCAGACCCGGCAAGCTGGACCTTTCACACCGACCTGCGCGAGGCGGCCCGCGGCGCCGATCTGGTGCAGGAGAACGGGCCCGAGCGCGAGGAGGTCAAGCGCGCGCTCTTTGCCGCGCTGGAGGAGGCGGTGGGCGATGACACGATCATCGCATCAAGCACCTCGGGCCTGATCATGTCGCGCCTGCAGGCGGGCATGCGCGTGCCGGGCCGCTTTGTCATCGGCCATCCGTTCAACCCGCCGCATCTGATCCCGCTGGTCGAGGTGGTCGGCGGACAGCAGACGGACGAGCAGGCGATCGCCCGCCTGACCGCCTTTTACACCGCCCTCGGCAAGCGCCCGATCCGCCTGCATGCCGAACGGCCCGGCCATCTGGCCAACCGCCTGCAGGCGGCGCTGTGGCGCGAGGCGGTGAACGCCGTCGCCACCGGCCTTGCCTCGGTCGAGGATGTGGATGCGGCCATCGCCCACGGGCCGGGGCTGCGATGGGCGCTGATGGGGCCGAATGCCATCTTCGACCTGGCCGGGGGGCCGGGCGGGATGAAGCATTTCCTCGACCATCTCGGCCCGGCGATGGAAAGCTGGTGGGCGGACTTGGGCACCCCGCAGCTGACCGAGGACACCCGCAGGCGCCTGGTCGAGGGCACCGCCGAGGCTGTCGGCGGCGGCTCTCATGCCGAACGTGTTGAACAGCGCGACCGGCTGCTGCTGGCGCTGGTCGAGATGCTTGCACGCGAGCGCGGGGGCGAGCGCCCAGGCAGCGAACAGACAGGCGCGGAACAGCCCGCGACCTGAACACCATAGGGAGGAGGAAACCGGATCATGACCTTCAGGGCAATCGCCGCCGCCTGCATGCTGGCCATCACGGCCGGCGCGGCACAGGCGGACATTTCGGACGGCAGGATCAAGCTTGGCGTTCTGACCGACAAGGGCGGCGCCTATTCCGACGCCGCCGGCGAGGGCAGCGTCGAGGCGGTGCGCATCGCGGTTGAGGAACTGGGCGGCAGCGTGGCGGGAATGCCGGTCGAGGTGATCTCGGCCGACCACCAGAACAAGCCCGATGTCGGCTCGGCCATCGCCAGCCGCTGGTTTGACACCGAACAGGTGGATGCCATCGTCGATGTGCCGACCTCGTCCGTCGCCCTGGCGGTGCAGCAGATCGCCCGGCAGAAGAACCGCGCCCTGCTGGTTTCGGGCGGCGGGTCCGAAGAGCTGACGGGCAAGACCTGCTCGCCCACCTCGGTGCAGTGGACCTATGACACCTATGCACTGGCCCATGGCATGGGCAAGTTCGGGGTGGAAACGCTGGGCGACAGCTGGTTCTTCCTGACGGTGGACTATTCCTTCGGCGCGGCCCTGGAAAAATCGCTGACCGACGTGCTGACGCAGAACGGCGCGAAAGTGATCGGATCGGCCAGGCATCCCTTGGGGACGACCGACTTTTCGTCCTACATCCTGCAGGCGCAGGCATCGGGGGCCAAGGTGATCGCGCTGGCCAATGCCTCGGGCGACACGGTCAACGCCATCAAGCAGGCCCAGGAATTCGGCGTCACCCAGGGCGGCCAGCATCTGGCCAGCATGGTGATGTTTCCCTCTGACGTGAAATCGCTGGGGCTGGAGGCGGCGCAGGGCCTGGCGCTGATCGACGGCTGGAACCCCGAGCGGGACGACGAAAGCCGCGCCTTCGCGCAGAAATTCCTGGCCCGCACCGGCAAGATGCCCAGCATGGTGCAGGCCGGCAGCTATTCGGCGGTGCGCCATTACCTCAAGGCCATCGCCGAGATCGGCAGCGACGATGCCACGCAGGTCGTGCAGCAGATGCGCAAAATGCCGGTCGACGATGCCTTTGCGCGCAATGGGGTGGTGCGCCCGGACGGGCGCATGGTCCATGACATGTATCTGATGCGCGTCAAGAAACCGGCCGAATCCACCGGGCCATGGGATCTCTACAGCGTGCTGGCCACGATCCCGGGGGATCAGGTGTTTCGCCCGCTCGACGCCGGCGGCTGCCCGCTGGCCAATCAATAGCCCGGTCGGGCGGATGCCCGCCTGCCATCGCTGCGGCAGGGGGGCTGCGCGCGGCCATCATCGCGGCACGCCCCGCGCAAGGGGCCGTGCGCCGCCCGACCGCCAAGGCCCTGCGCCCCCGGCCAAGCGCCCGGCATCATTCATCAACCCAAGAGGAACCCATGGCCCGCCAGCCCAACAAGGTCATCATCACCTGCGCCGTCACCGGGGGCATCCATACCCCCTCGATGTCCGACGCCCTGCCGATCACCCCCGACCAGATCGCCCAGTCGGCGATCGAGGCGGCCGAGGCAGGCGCCTCGATCCTGCACCTGCACGCGCGCGATCCGCAGGACGGCCGCCCCTCGCCCTCGGCCGAGGTGTTCATGCAGTTCCTGCCCCGCATCAAGCAGGCCACCGACGCGGTGTTGAACATCACCACCGGCGGCGGGCTGAACATGCGGATGGAGGAACGGCTGGAAGGCGCCATGGCATCCCGGCCCGAAATGGCCTCGCTGAACATGGGGTCGATGAATTTCGGCATCTTCCCGATGGCCTGGAAAGAGCGCGACTGGAAGCATGACTGGGAAAAGCCCTATCTGCTGGGCACCGACGACTTCATCTTCCGCAACACGTTCCGCGACATCGAACATATCCTCAGGAACCTGGGCGAGGCGCACGGCACCCGGTTCGAACATGAATGCTATGACGTGGGCCATCTCTACAACGTGGCCCATTTCGTCGATCGCGGGCTGCTGAAGCCGCCATTCTTCATCCAGATGATCTTCGGCATCCTGGGCGGGATCGGGGCGGCGCCCGAAAACCTGATGTTCATGAAGGAAACCGCCGACAAGCTGTTCGGGGATGATTACCGCTGGTCGGTGCTGGGCGCAGGGCGCCATCAGATGCCGCTGATCACGCAGGCCGCCATGATGGGCGGCCATGTCCGCGTGGGGCTTGAGGACAGCCTCTATATCGGGGCGGGCAAGCTGGCGCGGTCGAATGCCGAGCAGGTCGCCAAGATACGCCGCATCCTCGAGGAACTGGGGCTTGAGATCGCCACCCCCGCCGATGCGCGCGAGATCCTCGCGCTCAAGGGCGGCGATCAGGTCGGTTTCTGACAGAGCCGTGGCGCCTGCGCGGGCGGGCCTGCCCTGCCCGCGCAGGCGCCGCCGGTCGACAGCGCCCTGGCTAGGGCCGCGCCCCTTGCGCCAGCACGGCAGGGGCGCCCCCCGCCGCCCATGATGCCTGCCGGAGGCCCCGAACGGCCGGTAGGACCTGTGCCCTTTCAGGCGCCGGGGGCAAGGCGGCGGATCAGCGCGCGGGCTGCGCCGTCCAGCGCAAAGCCGATGACGCCGATCACCAGAACCACCGCCATCAGCTGCTCATAGGCCAGCCGGTCGCGGGTATCGAGAATGAAATAGCCCAGGCCCGCCTGCACGCCCAGCATCTCGCACGGGACCAGGACGATCCAGCTTGTCCCGATGGCCAGGCGCAGCCCGGTCAGGACATGGCCCAGAACGCCGGGCAGGATGATGCGGAGCAGCGTTTCCCATCCTGTCGCGGCAAGGCTGCGCGACAGCAGCAGCCAGTGCGGGTTCAGCTGGCGCACGCCCGCCGCGGTGCTCAGCAGGATCGGCCAGACGGCGGCAAAGGCCAGCAGAAAGCAGATCGGCGCATCGCCGACGCCCAGGACCAGCACCGCGATCGGCATCCATGACAGGGGCGAGATCATCCGCAGGAACTGGAAGGCCGGGGCAAGCGCAGCCTCGGCCAGGCGGGATGCGCCGATCAGCAGGCCCAGCGGCACGCCCGCCAGCAGGGCAAGGCCCAGCCCGATCAGCACCCGCCTGAGGCTGACGGCGACATGCACCCACAGGTCCGGCCCCGCGATCAGCGCGGCCAGCGCCGGCAGCGCCGCCACGGGCGAAAAGCGGCGGGCAAAGCTGCCCTCGGCCGCCAGCAGGTCGGTCGCCCCCCACCACAGCGCCAGCAGCAGCGCAAGCCCGACCAGCCCTGCGGCCGCATGGCCGATCCGGCCCGCACTGCGCAGGGCCGGCGCCGCGGGGGCCTGGACGGGCGCGCCGGAATGATCGACCGCGCTCAAGCCTCGATGACCTCTTGCCGGGTCCAGCCTTCGGGCAGGCCGAAGGCGGCAAGGCCGCCCACCTGTTCGAGCGCCCGCCGCACGAAGCTGTCATCCACGAGATCGCCTGCCGCAAAGGCCGGATCGAGCGTGTCGAGAAAGCCGCGCTCGCCCTCGACGCGGGTCTGCTTGAGCTGGGCGATCAGCTCCTCGGTGTAGCTGGCGAAGGGATAGGGCTGAAAATCGATGCGCCGGCTCAGCCAGTCGGGGTGGCGGATGGCGCCCGAGGCCACATACTGCGCGTGATCGGCCTCGGCCGGGGCCAGCACGCGCGACAGGATCTCGGGGCTGTGGGGGGTATATCTCTGCGGATTGGCCGAGGACAGCAGCTGCGCCGTCTCGGCCCGGTTGTCCCGCGTCCACAGCTGCGCTTTGACCATGGCGTTCACGACCTTCTGCGACCATTCGGGCCGCCCGGTCAGATCCTGTTCATGCATGAACACCACGCAGCAGGCATGATCCTTCCACACGTCGCCGGTAAAGCGCAGAACCTTGCCGACCTTGTTGACCTCGGCCGCGGCATTGAAGGGTTCGGCCACGATATAGCCCGCGATCTGCCCGCTGGCGAGCGCGGGCACCATGTCGGCGGGCGCCATCAGCACCAGGGCGACCTCGCCTGCCGCCGGTGCAGAGCCTGCCGCCGCGATCTTCAGCCCGCTTTCGCGCAGCAGCTTTTGCAGCACGACATTGTGGATCGAATACCAATAGGGGATCGCGACCGTCCTGCCGCCCAGATCGGCGACGCTGGCGATGTCGTTGGCGACCGTCAGGGCCGATCCGCTGGTGTGGTTCCAGGCCACGACCCTGGCCGGCGTCCTGCTGTTGTAGCGCGCCCAGACCGTGATCGGGGACAGCAGGTGGACGACATTGACCCGGCCTGCCAGGAACGCCTCGACAAGCTGCGACCAGCCGCGGAACAGGACGGGCTTTTCGGCGCGCAGCCCCTCGGCCTCGAACAGCCCCTTGCCATGGGCGACCAGCAGCGGGGTGGCGTCGGTGATCGGCAGATAGCCGATCCTGACCGGCTCGTCAGGCTCCTGGGCACGGGCGGCGCGGGTGTTCAGCAGCGGCATGGCGCCCGCCGCCGTCAGCAGGGCCGACAGGCGGATGACATCACGGCGCGAGAAAAGCGAATCCTCGGTCGGCATGGGTGTTCCTCAGATGGGTCGGGCGGCCCCGCGCAGGGTGCCGACGATGTCTATGCGGATGCGGCCGAGTTCGGCCACCAGATCCTCGCGCGGGCGCGGCAGGTCGATGCGCCATTCGCCGATGGTGCCGGCGGGCGATCCGCCCAGCAGCACGATGCGGTCCGATACCAGCAGCGCCTCGTCGATGTCATGGGTCACGAGAAGGGCGGCGGTGCGGTAATCGGCGACGATGCGGACCAGCAGGGCCTGCATGTCCGCGCGCGTGACCTCGTCCAGCGCGCCGAAGGGTTCGTCCAGCAGCAGCACACGGGGCTGGCGAGCCAGGCAGCGCGCCAGCGCCGCCCGCTGCGCCATCCCGCCCGACAGGGCCGCAGGCCGCATGTGGCGGGCATGGTCAAGCCCGACCTCGGCGATGGCGCGGTCGATGCGGGCCTGCCGCTGGGCGCGGGGCAGGCGCGGCTGGCGGCGGAAATCCAGGCCGAAGGCCACGTTGCCCTGCAGGTCAAGCCAGGGCAGCAGCGCGGGATTCTGAAAGGCGATCGCCAGCCCCGGATGCACGCCGTCCAGCGGCGCCCCCTCGACGGCAACGGTGCCGGCGTCGGGCGCCTGCAGCCCCGCCAGCACCCGCAGCAGGCTGGACTTGCCCACGCCGCTGGGCCCCAGAACGGACAGGATCTCTCCGGCGGCAAGATCAAGGCTGAAGCCGGCCAGCACCGGCTGCGCCGCGCCGGGATAGCGCAGCGCGACGGCGTCCGCGCGCAGGGTGGGCGGCGCGTTCATGCGGCCCTGCCGGCCGCGGCCAACACGCTGCGCAGCTGCACCAGGCTGGGGGTGATCAGCGGCACGAAGGCCGCCTCGCGCCAGCGGCGGGCAAAGTCGCGCCCTGATCCTTCAAGGAAGTTGCGCCCCCCGCCCGCCTGCAGTTCAAGCGAGACGGCCTGCTGGGCAAGCTCGGCCAGTTCGATCCGCAGCCGGAACAGCGGCGCGGTATCGGCGGCAAAGCTGCCGCTGCCGATACCGGCCAGCATCTGCGCCTCGGCCCGGTCGATCCGCCGGGCGGTTTCCTCGATCGGCGGGCCCAGCACGGCGCGGCCCGCGCCGCCGCATGTGCGGGCCTCGGCCAGGGCCCGGCGGGACAGGCCGATGGTCATGCCGCATTGCAGGGCGATGAACAACGGGCGGACGCCCGGCAGCCAGCCCTGGGCATTCTGCGCGATGATGCGATGCGCGGGGATGCGCACCTCGGTCAGCGTCACGGCGGCGGTGTCGGATGACCGCATGCCCATCAGCGCCAGATCATCGGACCGGACCAGCCCCGGATCGTCATGGGCCAGCGAGACGATGATCGCCGGGCCGCCCCCGACGGGATCCGCCGCGGCGGCCACCCAGAAGCCGTCCTTGCGCAAGTTGGTGACCCAGGGCAGCTTGCCGTTGATGACAATGTCGTCCCCTTCGGTCCGGGCGGTGACCTGCAACGGCTCAAGCCCGGCAAGATGCTTCATCACGTTCGACAGGGCCGAGGCACCGGCGCGTTCGCCCGCCAGGATGGCCGGCAGCTGGGCGGCGCGCAGGCCCTCGTTCGGGGTGCGGATCAGGAACTCGGTATAGCAGCGGTGCCCCCACAGCATGAAGGCCGCGGCCAGCGAATGATGCGCGACGGCGGCCACGGCCTGCACGGCCTCGGCCGGGCCGGCCCCGTCGCCCCCCATGTCCGACGGAACGGCAAGCCGCGTCAGCCCCGCCGCGGCAAGGCGGGGCAGGACGGCGGCGGCGGGGATGTCGCCGCGGTCGATCCCCTCGGCCGATGCCGCCAGCCAAGCCGCCAGATCGGCCGGCAGCGCCGTGCCAGCGGCCTGCGGCCCGGAATGCGCGGCGGGCGCCGGCCCGCCTGCAGGCCCCCCGCCCGTCATTGCGCCGCGGCTGCCGGGGCCGCGCCTTTCCATTCATAGGCCGCAAGCTGGGGGTTCAGTTCCGGCTGGCCCAGATTGTTGGCAAAGTTGCACAGCGTCGCCAGGCTGACGCCCAGCACCACCTCGAGCGCCGCCTGATCGTCAAAGCCGCCCTGCCGGAAGGCCGCCAGTTCCGCCTCGCTGACCGCCCCGCGCGCCGCGATCACCGCCCGGGTAAAGCGCGCCACCGCATCCAGCCGCGCGTCCGGCACCTGCGTGCCGTCCCGCAGCGCGGCAATCACGCCGTCGTCCATGCGCGCCTTCTTGGTGGCGACGGCGGTATGGCCGGCCACGCAGAAGCCGCAGCCATGGGTGGCGGCCGCGGTGATCTGCACCGCCTCGCGTTCCGCCAGGGTCAGCGAGGCGCGGCCGTTGATTTCACCCACCGTCTGATAGGTTTCCAGCGCAACCGGCGCATTGGCCAGCAGCCGGACGAGGTTCGGCAAGAAGCCGTTGTTCTTCTGCGCGGCCTCAAGGCGCGGCTGCGCCTCGGCCGGCGCGTCCTCGATGGTGCGAAGCGGAAGGCGGGACATGAAGGCATCTCCTTTGCAACAAGCGGGCGGGGCGCCGCGCGCCGGCGGGCGCAATTCCGCCGGCTGAATGATTGCGGCCAAGGTAATCCCTTGGCCGGCGCGGTGTAAGGCACCCCCGGCCTGCGCAAACCGATAAGGAAGAAGCCCCGCCCGGCGCTGGCCCAAGGGGATTTTTTCCCCTGCAGGCCGACACCTGCAGGGCATGTATCCGGCCCTTTCGGGCAGGGCCGGACAAGAAGCCGGCGCGCGGAACAGGGCCTGCGCATCCGGCCGGGCTGTTCCGCCCAGCGCGCCGCCCCTGCGGGCAGCGGCGGGCCGCCGCAACGCGTTCAAGGGAAAGGTGACGCCAGGGCCTGCAAGGCCGCACTGGCGCAGCGCGCCATGCGCCTTGGGCGGCAGGACAGATGCGGGCTCGGCGCCGCCCTGCCCTTGCCCGCAGCCTGCGGCCTGCGGCGATCACGCAGATGGACGGCTTGCAGCCATCCGCTCGGCCGGAAGGGGGCACGGCCCGATCCTCGCGGCGCCCATCGCGGCCCTCGTATCCCGGCATCAGCCTGCGGGATGACGGCCGGGCCTTGCCGGCAGGCAGGGCGGCCTTCCCCCAAAGGTCGCAGAACCCGCACCGGCGCGATGATAGCCCTTGCGCCGCAGGGGCGCGGGTCCAACACTGGACCCCAAGGGAAAGACGAGCCGCGCCATGACCTTGCCCGCCAGCCTTGCCATCATCGCGGCCGCAGCCATGACGCTGGGCATGGCGTCGGCTGCCCCGGCGCCGACCCCGGCGCCTGCGCCCCCCGCTGCGCCCCCCGCCGCGCCGGCGCAGGTGATCCGCATGGCCGTGCTGCGGGTTGATCGGCCGGGCCTGCCCCCGATCTCGCGGCTGGATCTGCCGCCGGCGGATCTGGGCTTTGCCGGGGCCCGGCTTGGGGTCGCGGATGACGACACCACCGGGCGCTTTCTGGGGCAGGATTTCGAGGCCGCCGAGATCACCGCGACACCCGAGAGCGCCGCGGCCGATCTTGACGGGGCCATCGCCGCGGGGGCGGGGCTGGTCATCCTGCTGGCGGACGACGCGACGACGCTGGCGCTGGCCGATCATGCCGGGGACCGGGCGCTGATCCTGAATGCCCGCGCGCGGGGCGATGCGCTGCGCGGGGCCGACTGCCGCGCCAACGTGATCCATGTCGCGCCCAGCCATGCCATGCTGGCCGATGCGCTGGCGCAGTTCCTCGTCCTCAAGCGGTGGACGCGCTGGTTCCTCGTCAGGGGCAGCCACCGCGAGGACGGCGCCCTTGCCGACGCCTATCTGCACGCCGCGGCCAAGTTCGGCGCGACGATCGTCGAACAGCGCCTGTTCGAGGATACCGGCGGCGCCCGGCGCACCGACACCGGCCATGTGCAGGTGCAGGCGCAGCTGCCGGTCTTTACCCAGCGCGCCCCCGATCATGACATGATGATCGCCGCGGATGAGGCGGGGATCTTTGCCGACTATCTGCCCTATCAGACATGGGATGCGCGGCCGGTCGCCGGATCGGCGGGGCTGGTGCCGCGCAGCTGGCACCCCGCGATGGAGGCATGGGGCGCGTCCCAGTTCCAGGACCGGTTCGAGCGCCTGGCCCATCGCCCCATGCGCGAGGAGGATTACCAGGCCTGGCTGGCCGTGCGGATGGTGGGCGAGGCGGCAACGCGCACCCGTGACGCCGATCCCGCCCGCCTGCGCGCGCTGATGCTGTCGCCCGGTTTCGAGGTGGCCGGCTTCAAGGGGCAGAAGCTGACGATCCGCGACTGGGACCATCAGCTGCGCCAGCCCATCCTGTTGACCACCGGGGCCCTGATGACCAGCGTCAGCCCGCAGGACGGGTTCCTGCATCAGGTGACGGCGCTGGATACCCTGGGCGTCGATCGCCCCGAAACCACCTGTGCGTTCTGAGGGATCATGAAAGCTGGCCTGATGCTGATGCTGCTGACCGCCGCCACGCCGGCCCGGGCCGACCGGGTCTATGTGACCAACGAACGCGGCAACGACGTGACCGTGATCGACAGCAGGACCATGGCGGTGATCGGCCGCTATCCCGTCGGCGCCCGCCCGCGCGGCATCACCCTGTCGCCGGACGGGACGGAGCTGTATGTCTGCGCCTCGGACGACGATCTGGTGCGGGTGTTCGATCCGCGCAGCATGCAGGAAACCCATACCCTGCCCTCGGGCGCCGATCCCGAGCTGTTCGTGCTCAGCCTCGACGGATCGCGCCTCTACATCGCCAACGAGGACGACAACCTTGTCACCGTGGTGGACACCCGCACGCGCCAGATGGTGGCCGAGATCCCGGTCGGCGTGGAACCCGAGGGAATGGCCGTCAGCCCCGATGGCGCGACGATCGTCAACACCTCGGAAACCACCAACATGGCCCATTTCATCGACGCGGCCGGCTACCAGATCACCGGCAACGTTCTGGTGGACCAGCGGCCGCGTTTCGCCCAGTTCTCGGATGATGGCAAACGGCTGTTCGTCAGCGCCGAGATCGGCGGCACGGTCAGCGTGATCGACCCGGCCACGCACCAGATCGTCAAGACCATCGGCTTTCAGGTGCCGGGCGTGCTGCCCGAGGCGATCCAGCCCGTCGGCATCCGCATCAGTCGTGACGGGCGCAAGATCTTTGTCGCGCTCGGCCCCGCGAACCGGGTGGCGGTGATCGACGGCGACAGCCTCGAGGTGACGGATTACATCCTCGTGGGGCAGCGGGTCTGGCAGATGGCGTTCTCGCGCGATCAGTCGCAGCTGTTCACGACCAACGGCAATTCGAACGATGTGACGGTGATCGACGTGGCGTCGAACCGGGCGGTCCAGTCCATCCCCGCCGGGCAGCAGCCCTGGGGGGTGGTGGCGGGACCGGACTGATGGCGCGGGCCGGAAGGGCCTGCCCCGTGCGGCGCGCCGGCCGGCTGCGCGGGCCCCGTCCGGAGCGGCGGCGATGAGCGCCCCGCCCGCCCTGGAAATCTGCGGCGTCAGCCATGATTTCGGTTCGCTGCGGGCGCTGGACGATGTGTCCCTTGCCGTCCCCGAGGGCCGCCTTACGGCGCTGCTGGGCGTGAATGGCGCGGGCAAGACCACGCTGTTCAACCTGGTGACGCGGCTTTACGCCAATCGCCGCGGCACGATCCGCGTCGGCGGCCATGACATGCGCCGGGCGCCGGGGGCGGCGCTGGCGCGGCTGGGCGTCGTCTTCCAGAGCCGGGCGCTGGACGGCGATCTGACGGTGCGCCAGAACCTGATGTATCACGCGGCGCTGCACGGGATCGGGCGGCGCGATGCCCGCGCGCGGCTTGACGCGGTGCTGGCGCAGGTGGATCTGGCCGACCGGGCCGGGGCGCGCGTCTCGGCCCTGTCGGGCGGGCAGGTGCGCCGCGCCGAAATCGCGCGCGCCCTGATCCATGATCCCGCCCTGCTGCTGCTGGACGAACCGACCGCCGGGCTGGATGTCCGCTCGCGCGCCGAGGTCGTGGCGCTGACGCGCCGGCTGATCGCCGCGCGCGGGGTGTCGGCCTTGTGGGCGACCCATATCCTTGACGAGATCGACCCCGCGGACGGGCTGGTGGTGCTGCATCGCGGCCGCGTCCTGTTCGACGGCCCTGCCGGGGCTGCCGCGCCGGGGGGCGATCTGACCGCCGCCTTCCTGGCCTTGACGGGCGCGGCGGCATGAGGGCGGGCGCCATCGTCTTTGCCGGCATCGCCCGGCGCGAATGGCTGCGCTTCGTGAACCAGCGGGGGCGGTTTCTGTCCGCGCTGGTGCGCCCGCTGGTCTGGCTGTTCATCTTTGCCGCCGGGTTCCGCGCCGTGCTGGGCCTCTCGATCACGCCCCCCTACAAGACCTATGTGCTGTACGAGGTCTATGTCACGCCGGGCCTGTGCGCGATGATCCAGCTGTTCAACGGGATGCAGTCGTCGCTGTCGATGGTCCATGACCGGGAAAACGGCTCGATGCGGACGCTGCTGGTCAGCCCCTGGCCGCGCTGGTTCCTGCTGGCCTCCAGGCTGGTCGCGGCCGTGATCGTGTCGATCCTGCAGGTCTATGCCTTTCTGGCCGTGGCCTGGTTCTGGGATGTGCGCCCGCCGCTGCCGGGCTATCTGGCCGTCCTGCCGGCGCTGGTCCTGTCGGGGCTGATGCTGGGGGCGCTGGGGCTGGCGCTGTCCTCGACGGTCCGGCAACTGGAAAACTTTGCCGGGGTGATGAACTTCGTGATCTTTCCGATGTTCTTTGCCTCGTCGGCGCTTTACCCGCTGTGGCGGATGCGGGAATCCTCGGCCCTGCTGCATGATCTGTGCGCGGCCAACCCCTTCACCCATGCGGTGGAACTGATCCGCTTTGCGCTTTACCTGCAGGTGAACTGGCTGTCGCTGGGGGTGGTGGGGGCCTGCCTTGCGCTGTTCTTTGCCGCGGCGGTGCTGATGTATGACCCCGCGCGCGGCCTGGGGATTCGCCGAAAGGGGGGATGATGCGTGCAATGATCGCCGTGGCGCTGGGGACGATGCTGGCCGCAGCATCCGCGGCGGGGCAGACGGCCTCGGCCGACTGGCCCTGCATCCAGCCGCGCCAGCCGCATCTGTCGCTGGGGCAGGTCTGGACCGGCCCCGCCCCGGACGATGCCGCGCGGGCAGGCGCCGCCGACCCCGCAACCGCCGCCCTGGCCGAACGCATCGCCCAGCGGCGGATGCCCATGGATCAGGCAGAGGCCGAGATCGAGCGCTTTGCCCGCGGGCGGGATGCGGCGGCGCTGACCGCGCTGATGCTTGCCGTGTTCAACGACATGGACGCCTATCGCACGCGCCTGCTGGACGGTATCGCGCGCTATGGGCGCAAGCAGGTCGCGCTGGCCGACCGGGTCAGGGCGCGGCGCGACCGCATGGCGCTGCTGCAAGCGGCCGGAAAGCCCGATTTCGACGCCATCGACGCCGAGGAAAAGGCGCTGGAGCTGGACGAGCGCATCTTCAACGATCGCCGGCAGAGCCTGGGCTATGTCTGCGAATCGCCGGTCATCGTCGAGCAGCGGCTGTTTGCCCTGGGCCGCGCGATCGCCGCGCATCTGCCGACGCCCTAGATGTGGGGAACGCACCGGGCTATCGTCGTGTTCGATCAGGCCGGGGCCGCTGAGGAAGGGATCATCCGATGAACCGATTCGCCATGTCGCTGATGGTGGTGCTGCTGGCCGGGGCGCCTGCCCTGGCCCAGTCCGTCCAGGAAGCCGCATCCGCCGATGCAGGCCCGGCCGCCCAGACCGCCGCCGCACCTGCCCCTGATGTTTCCGCAGCTGCGCCGGCTGCCGCCGCACCGGCCCAAGCCGCCGCTGCCCAAGCCCCTGCGACCGGTGCGGCAAGCGAGCCGGCACAGACGCCCATGCCCGCCACCACGCAGCAGGCGCTCAAGGATACATCTCCCCTGGCGACCACCGTTCCGGTCGAGACGCCGCAGGGCCAGACCGTTCCCGCCGGCTCTCAGGCGGCGGCGGCCATTGATCCGCCCTCGGACCAGGCCACCGCCGGATCGGGCCAACAGGATGACGGGGCCGGGGCATCGGGCGTGGCCAGTGCCGCGACCCAGCCCGACCGGGGAACCGTGGACGGGACCGCGCCGGGCAATTCCGGCTCGACCGGCTGGACGGGGGGCACGGGCGGTTCGCAGATCGGCACCAACACGGCCGGCGCGGTGCCCGAATCCAAGACCTGGCAGCCCCCTACGGCGCGCGGGCTCGACCTGAAGGGGTGATCGCCCCGCTGGCGGAGGAGAATGGGAGTCGAACCCACCCGAGACAGGCGCGCTGCCTCAACCGGATTTGAAGTCCGGCCGCCCCACCGGGGACGATTCTCCTCCTCAGGTGCCGAACAGGTCGGCCCGGTGCGGGTTGATGCGCCGCAAATCGCCGCGGCGCAAGGTCACCCCGTGGCGATCATAGAACTCCAGGATCTCGATGGCCACCTTGCGGCCGTTCTGCACCCGGTCCCGGAATGCGCCGGCCGTGACCCAGCCATCGGGGGCGGCCGCCTGCGTCAGGGCGATCAGGCGCACCATTTCGGCCGTGGTCGCGCGCAGAAAGAAATGATCGTGCCGGATCTGGTCCACCCGGCCTTGTCGCGCCGCCATGCGCAGGACACGCCGCACCTCGGTTTCGGGGATGTCCCAGTCGGTGGCCATGTCGCGCACGCGCGGCGGGCGGAACCGCGCCTCGCCTGACAGGGCGGGCACGATGCGGGCGTAAAGCGCCTCGTCCTCGGCCGACAGGCGGACGACATGGCCGGGCAGGCGCAGGACGCTGCCCTCGGCCACCACATCGCCCGCCCCGATCCGGGCGGCGACAAAGGCGGCAAAGGCCGGCTTGGGCAGGCGGGGGGTCAGGGCCAGGCGCAGCCGTTCGCGGCCCATCCCCTGCATGTCGGGATTGTCCTCGTGAAAGCGCCGCAATGTCTCGGCCAGCCCGGCCACAAGCCCCTCATGGGCCGCCGCCGACAGCGCCAGCCGGGGCGGGCCGTCCAGCACCACCGCATCCCCCAGGGGGACATCCGCAATCGCCCGGTCGCGGGCAAAGCCGTCAAGATCGACCAGATGGGGCGGAACCTCCAGCATGGCGGCCAGCGCCTCGGCCGCATCAGGGCGGGCGGCTGCGGCCATCACCGCCAGCCGCTCGGGCGTGCGACGCCGGCGGGCGGGGGCGCGCAGGTCGAGGAAACGCCCGCCACCGATGGTCCGGCGCGCCGACACGTCGCGCAGGATGAACCGGTCGAGCGCGGCCGCCGCAATCGGGCGATCAAGAACCAGTTGCACCGGGCCGTCCTGTCCGGGGGCCAGCGGCGCGGCCAGCGGAACGACGCGCGCACCCACCTCGGCCGCGCCGACATGCAGGCGGGCAGGAAACCAGGTGCCGACCGGGCGCGGCTCGGACGGCAGGACGCGCAGATCGGCGTCGATCCGGTCGGTGGGCGCGTGAAGCGCCGGGTCCAGCACGACCGCGCCGCGGTGGATGGCATCGCGGCCGACCCCTTCGCCGGCAAGGTTCAGCGCGCAACGCTCGCCGGCGAGGCCCTGTTCGGCGGGCCGGTTCTGGGCATGGATCCCCCGCACCCGCGCCGCCAGCCCGAGGGGCGACACGATCACGCTGTCCCCCGCCGCGACCCGGCCCGACAGCACCGTGCCCGTGACGACCGTGCCCGTCCCCTTGAGCGTGAAGCTGCGGTCCACCGCCAGCCGGAACAACCCGTCCGCCGCGCGCCCCGCCATGTCGCCCGCCGCCGCGGCCAGTATCGCGCGCAGGTTTTCGATCCCCTCGCCGGTGACGGCCGAAACCGGAACGACGGGCGCCCCGGCCAGGCGCGTCCCGGCCAGCAGCGCCGCGATTTCGGCCGCGGCGTCGCGCCGGCGCTCCTCTCCGGCCAGGTCGGCCTTGCTCAGCGCGACGATGGCGCGGTCGATGCCCAGCAGGTCGAGGATGGCCACATGTTCCTGCGTCTGCGGCATCACGCCGTCATCGGCGGCCACGACCAGCAGCGCGAGGTCGATGCCGCCCGCCCCTGCCAGCATGGTGTGGACGAACCGTTCGTGCCCCGGCACATCCACAAAGCCGGTGATGCCCCCCCGGCCCAGGTCGGCATAGGCAAAGCCAAGCTCGATGGTGATGCCGCGCGCCTTTTCCTCGGCCAGGCGGTCGGTATCCACCCCTGTCAGGGCCCGCACCAGCGCCGTCTTGCCGTGATCGATATGGCCGGCCGTCCCGACGATCATGCAAGCGCCGCCAGCAGCGCGCCGTCATCGGAAAGGCAGCGCAGATCGAGGATCAGCGCCCCGTCGCGGATGCGCCCGATCACCGGAACCGGACCGCTGCGCAGCCGCGCCGCCAGCCGGTCGGGCGCGTCGCCCCCCTCGCCGCTGATCGCCAGCGCCGCCGAAGGCAGGGTTTCGACCGGCAGCGCGCCCGAGCCGATCTGGCTGGCGCAATCAATGACCGAGACGCGGTATTCGGGCAGCAGCCGCGCCACGGCGGGCGCCAGCCTGTGCGCCTGCGCCGCGATCTCGGCCTCCGGGCGGGTCAGCAGCCGCAGCGTCGGCAGCCGCTCGGCCAGGCGGTCCGGGTCGCGGTAGAGGCGCAGCGTCGCCTCGATCGCGGCAAGACGGATCTTGTCCAGCCGCAGGGCGCGCTTCAACGGGTTGCGGCTGATGCGGGCGATCAGGTCGGCGCGCCCGACGATGAAACCCGCCTGCGGCCCGCCCAGCAGCTTGTCGCCGGAAAAGGTGACGATGCCGGCGCCCTCGGCCACCGCCTGCCGCACGGTGGGTTCAGCCGGCAGGCCCCAGCGCGTCATGTCGATCAGCGTGCCGGACCCCAGGTCGTTCATCATGGGAACGCACGCCTCGGCGGCGATGGACGCCAGTTCGGCAGGATCGACCGCGCGGGTGAACCCCTCGATCCGATAGTTCGAGGGATGGACCTTCATCATCAGCGCCGTCGCATCGGTGACCGCGCCGCGATAGTCGCGCGGATGGGTGCGGTTGGTGGTGCCGACCTCGACCAGCCGCACGCCCGCGCGGGCCATGATGTCGGGAATGCGGAACGCGCCGCCGATCTCGACCAGCTCGCCGCGGGAAACGATCGCCTCGCGCCCCTCGGCCAGCGTGTTCAGCACGATCAGGACGGCGGCGGCGTTGTTGTTGACGACGGTGGCGGCCTCGGCCCCGGTCAGTTCGCAGATCAGCGGGGCGATGTGATCGTCGCGCTCGCCCCGCCGGCCGGTGGAAAGGTCGTATTCCAGCGCCGCGGGGGCGCGCATCGCATCGGTCGCGGCGGTGATGGCGGCCTCGGCCAGGATCGCGCGCCCCAGATTCGTGTGCAGGACCGTGCCGGTCAGGTTCAGGACCGGGCGCAGGGTGCTGGCCGCGGCGCGTTCCAGCGCCGTCGCCGCCGCGGCGTGGATCGCGGCCGCATCGGGAACCGCGCCTCCGCCCTGCGCCGCGGCCCGCGCATCCGCCAGCGCCGCGCGCAGCGCATCGGTGGCGGCCGCGCGGCCATGCGTTCGGGCGAGGGACATGCCCTCGGCCGAGGAGAGCAGCCGATCCACCGAAGGAAGCGCGCGCAGGGGCTGCACCCTTCAGTATCCGATCAGGAACGGGTCGAACCCTGCGCGCCGCCACGCGCTGCCGCGCATCAGCCCGTCCAGCCCCAGCGAGGCCACGTCATCGGCCAGAGGATCAAGCGAGGGGTTGCGGTTCTGGGCCATGATCTTGACCCAGGATCCGCAGCCGTCGCAGGTTTCTGCCCTGATCTGGGCGCCGGTCTTTTCGTCGGCGCCGCCGTCATCGACGCCCTGGTATCCGATGCCCTCGTTGGTTCCGCAGGACAGGCAGTGGACGCGCACCTCGTTCCACAGGGTCTGGCAGCAGGCGCAGGCCGCATAGCGCGCCCCCTCGGCCCCCATGATCCCGGTCACGACCGAGGCAGAGGGCCTTCCCCCGCAGGCGGGGCAGACGCCAATGCGGATCGGCACCAGCTGGCCTGCCTCCAGTGTCGCGGCCAGCCGCGCCATATGGACCTGCACCGCCGCCGCAACGAACAGATGCGGCGCGGCGCTGTCATCGGGAATGGTGTCGGCCATGACATTGCCGAGCAGCCAGCGCCGATCCTCGGCCGTGCTGTGGCGTAGCGCATCAAGCGCCAGCCGCGCCGGGGCAGGCATGTCGATGCCCGCGGCCTCGGCGATCAGGGCATCCAGCGTATCGGCAAGCCCCGGGTCGTCGACCAGCAGGGGCCGGTCAAGCGGCGGCATCCGCGCCGCGCGGGCAAGCGCCACCTTGTCCGCATCCGGCGCAGCCACGGCCGGCAGGCTGTCCGCCAGCCGCGCCTGAACCCGGCACAGCGCCGCGAGAAAAACCAGATAGGGTCCAAGGGCCGAACCCTGGGCCAGGAATGCGAACCGTTCGGCCCGTTGCCCGAACAGCTGGCCAGGGCGCGGCAGAATGGCAAGCGGCGGCGTTGGAACGCCGCCGATCATGTCTGGCCTGGGTTGCGGATCGCTCATGTTCCCTCCTCGGGCCGGTCCGGCCCAGGGCGGGCGTCATTCTGCCGCGTTCGTTCCCCGCCGTCCAGCCAGTTCGCGCAGCCACTTGCGATGGTGCAGCCATGCCCATCCGCCCGTCACCGTGCCGCGGGTCATCGCCCGGATCGTGCCGCGCGTCCACAGCGCCGCAAAGACATGCAGGATGAACACCAGAACAATCAGCACGGCCGAGATCGAATGGATCAGGATCGCGATGCGCCGCGTCGGGATGGAAACCAGGTCGGGGAAATACTGAACCCACATGGGAATTCCGGTCGCCACCAGCGCCAGGATCAGCCAGAACATCCCCCAGAACACAACCTTCTGGCCGAAATTGTATTTGCCTAGTTCCGGCAGGCGTTCCTCGTGGCCCGTGATCACATCGGCAATGTGGGCCGTCCAGACCAGATCCTCGCGCCGCAGGATGTTCAGCCGCACCAACTGAATGAACATCGCCGCAAAGCTGATGACCAGCGCGATGCCAAGGAACGGATGAATCCAGCGCGTCGTCTGCCCGCCCCCGAACAGCGCGGTCAGGCCGAAGAACGACGGGTGGAACAGAGCAAAGCCGCTGAGCATCAGCAGCACGAAGCAGATCGCCCCGAACCAGTGGTTCACCCGGATGAAGGCGCCATAGCGCCGCACCTCGACCGGGCGGGTGCCGAGGATGCGATCGGTCGGTTCCGAAAACTTGCGCGGGGCCATCAGATATGTCCCCTGTCGTCAGACGCGGCAGGGGTCGTTTCGACCAGTCCTTCCGCCTCGCGTTCCTCATGCTCGGTGATGCGGCTGCCGCGTGACAGAACGCCCATGGCCGCCGCGCCCACCGCGGCCACGCCCACCGCGGCCAGGCCGATCGGCTTGGTCGGGCCCTTCCAGCCCTCGACCACATCCGAAATCTGCGGCGCGTCGGGCAGGCCGCTATAGACATGCGGCCGGTCCGCGTGCTGCAGCACATACATCACATGGGTGCCGTCCACGCCGGCCGGGTCATAAAGCCCTGCCTCGTCATAACCGCGGGACTTGAGATCCTCGATCCGTTCGGCGGCAAGGGTCTTCATGTCGTCCTTGGTGCCGAAGCTGATCGCCTGCGTCGGGCAGGCCTTGGCGCAGGCAGGCCCCTGCCCCACGGCCACCCGGTCTGAACACAAGGTGCATTTCTTGACGACATGCTTGGTCGGATGCATCCGCGGGATGTCGAAGGGACAGCCGGAAATGCAATAGCCGCAACCGATGCAGTTCTCGCTGATGAAATCGACGATGCCGTTGGAATACTGCACGATTGCGCCAGGAGCCGGGCAGGCCTTGAGGCATCCTGGATCGGCGCAGTGCATGCAGCCGTCCTTGCGGATCAGCCATTCGAAATCGCCGCTGTCCGGATTGTCGTATTCGGCAAACCGCATCAGCGTGTACATCTCGGCCGTCAGGTCGTGGGGGTTTTCATAAATCCCCACATTGACGCCGATTTCCGGGTGCGTGTCGTTCCATTCCGCGCAGGCGGACTGGCATGCCTTGCAGCCGATGCATTTGCTGATGTCGATCAGCTTGGCGACCTCGGGCAGCTGCACCGGGTTTTCGGCCACAGGCCCGCCGGCGGATGACCGCACAACGGCCTGCTGGCCCAGAACCGACTGGCCCGGCTGAACCGGAGGATTGAAGGCGGCCATGTTGGGCGGAGTCGTCACGACACGGCCTCCCCGACTGCGGGTTCGATGTTGACGAGGAACGCCTTGAATTCCGGCGTCTCGATATTGGCGTCACCGACGAAGGGCGTCAGGCTGTTGGGCCCCCAGCCCTTCTTGGCCGCCCCGACAAAGCCCCAGTGCAGCGGGATGCCGACGACATGGACGGTCTTGCCGTCGCAGGTCAGCGGCTTGATCCGCTTGGTGACCAGGGCTTTCGCGAACACCTCGCCCCGCTTGGACCAGACGCGGACGCGGCCGCCCCGCTCGATGCCCTTCTCGGCGGCCAGCTGTTCGCTGATCTCGACGAAGAATTCGGGCTGCAGCGCGGCATTCACCACGTTGTGCTTGGTCCAGTAGTGGAAATGCTCGGTCAGGCGGTAGGAGGTCGCCACGAAGGGGAACTCGGACGAATCGCCCAGATGCTCGACATCCGAGGCAAAGACGCGGGCAACCGGGTTGCCGCGCATCCTGTCGTTGAAGACGTTCTGCACCGGGCTTTCGAAGGGTTCCATATGCGTGGGGAACGGGCCGTCCCGCATCAGGCCGCGGCTGAACAGGCGGCTGACACCTTCCTGGTTCATGATGAACGGCATCACCTCGCCGGGCTTCGACGCGGGCGCGATGTCGGGCACGTCGTTGCCGGCCCATTTCTCGCCGTCCCATTCAATGATCGGACGGGCCGGGTCCCAGGCCTTGCCGTTGAGGTCCGCCGAGGCGCGGTTGTAGAGCGTCCGGCGGTTCAGCGGCCAGCTCCAGGCCCATTTCGCGTGCACGCCCAGCCCCGAGGGGTCGGCATTGTCGCGCCGCGCCATGTTGTTGCCGTCCTCGTTGAAGCAGCCGGAATAGATCCAGCAGCCGCAGGCGGTCGAGCCGTCATCGCGCAGTTCGGCAAAGGATTTGACCTGCTTGCCCGCCGCTGTCAGCAGCTTGGCCGGGTCCTTGGGGTCGAACACGTCGCCCAGGGCGCGGCCGTTCAGCTCGCGCGCAAGCTCGGCCGGCGAGGGCTCGTTCTCGTCCTCGTAATCCCAGGTCAGGTTCAGGATCGGATCGGGGAAGGGGCCGCCTTCGGCCCGATACAGATCCCGCATCCGGCGCCAGATCTGGGCCATGATCCAGGTATCGGCCTTGGCTTCGCCCGGCGCATCGGCCGCCGCCCAGTGCCATTGCAGCCAGCGGCCCGAATTGACCAGCGCGCCTTCATCCTCGGCAAAGCAGGTCGTGGGCAGCTGGATCACCTCGGTCTGGATCGCGGCGCTGTCCGCATCGTTGTAAATGCCGTGGTTTTCCCAGAACCGCGCCGTTTCCGTCTGCAGCGGGTCCATGACGACCAGCAGCTTGAGCTTGGCCAGCGCGCCCGCGTTCTTGTTGCGGTTGGCCAGCGCCAGCAGCGGGTTGAAGCCCTGGCAGAAATACAGGTTCACCCGGCCCTGATCCATCAGCTCGAACATGCGCAGCATGTCATAGGCCGGCACGTCCAGCTTGGGCAGATAGTGATAGGCCCAGTCATTGTCCTTCTGCGCGGCATCCCCGAACAGGGATTTCATCAGCGAGACCATGAACTTGGGATAGTTCTGCCAATAGCTGGTCTGGCCCGGCTGCAACGGCTTGAAGGCGCGCGACTTCATGTAGGTGGCGAAGTCGGGTTCCTTTTCCGTCGGGATGTTCAGATATCCCGGCATCAGGTTCGACATCAGGCCCAGATCGGTCAGACCCTGGATGTTGGAATGCCCGCGCAGCGCGTTCATGCCCCCGCCCGGCACGCCGATATTGCCCAGGATCAGCTGCAGCATCGCCATGCCGCGGATGTTCTGGGCACCCTTGGAATGCTGCGTCCAGCCCAGGGCATACATCGAGGTCATCGTCTTCGTCTTGGACGAACATTCCCCGATCATCTCGGCGATGTGCAGGAACCGGTCCTTGGGCGTGCCGCAGACGCGTTCCACCAGTTCCGGGGTATAGACGTCGACATGGGCCTTGAGCAGGTTCCACACGCAGCGCGGATTGGTCAGCGTCGGGTCGGTCAGCGCAAAGCCGGTCGTCTCGTCGATGACGTAATCCCAGCTCGACTTGTCATAGTCGCGCTTTTGCTCGTCATAGCCGGTGAACAGCCCGTCGGACCAGCCGAACTCGTCCTTGACGATGAAGGACGCGTTGGTGAACGCCTTGACATAATCCCACTGGACCTTGTCGTTGGCGATCATGTGCCGGATCAGCGCCATCAGGAACACGATGTCGCTGCCCGGACGGATCGGGGCATAGTAATCCGACACGGCGGCCGTGCGCGTGAACCGCGGGTCCACGACGATCAGTTTCGCACCGCGGTGGTGCTTGGCCTCGGTCACCCACTTGAAGCCGCAGGGATGCGCCTCGGCGGCGTTGCCGCCCATGACGACAACGAGGTCGGTGTTCTTGATATCGGTCCAGGAGTTCGTCATCGCTCCACGGCCAAAGGTCGGGCCCAAACTGGACACCGTGGGGCCGTGTCAGACGCGTGCCTGGTTGTCGAATCCTACAATTCCCATGGACCGGACGACCTTGTAGGTCAGCCAGGCCGTTTCATTGGTGGTGGCAGAGGCAGCCAGGAAACCCGTCGTGGTCCAGCGGTTGACCGGAACGCCCAGTTCGTTGGTCTGCAGGAAGTTGGCGTCGCGGTCGTCCTTCATCGCGCGGGCGATGCGGTCGAGCGCGTCGTTCCAGGTGATCGGCTCGAACCGGTCGGAACCGGGCTTGCGGATCATCGGCTGCGTCAGGCGGGTTTCCGCGTTGACGAAATCCTTGAGCGCCGCGCCCTTGGGGCATAGCGTTCCACGGTTGGTCGGGTGGTCGGCGTCGCCTTCGATATGCATGACGCGGCGTTTGCCGTCGTCGCCGGGCTTGGCATAGATGATGATGCCGCAGGCAACCGAGCAATAGGGGCAGGTGTTGCGGGTTTCGGTCATGGCTGCCAGCTTGAACGCGCGCACATGCGCCAGTTCCGCCGCCTCAGCCTCACCAAAACCCATCGCCCCCAGCGATGTTGCCGCGACACCCGCACCCGCCAGCCTCAGAAAGCTGCGGCGTGAGAGGTCGATGTTCATCCGAGCCTCCTGTTTGCCTGTCCACCAAGATAGGTCCGCCCATAATGCAGCGCAGGGCGGGGAGTCGTCAACACTGTAAGCTTTGGCATATGGTCCGGCGCGGCCAGGCTGACGGCGGGTGAAGTCGCCCCGCAGCCATGCTATGCACCGCGCCACCCGCCTGAAAGGAACGCGCCATGCCCGACCTGCCCCCCATCCGCCTGTCCCAGCTGTCCCATGGCGGGGGCTGCGGGTGCAAGCTGGCCCCGGCTGTCCTGCGCGAGCTGCTGTCGGACCAGCCGATGGCCCAGGCATTTCCCCAGCTGCTGGTCGGGACGGAAACCGCCGATGATGCGGCGGTCTGGCAGGTGTCGGACGATCTGGCGGTGATCGCGACAACCGATTTCTTCATGCCCATGGTGGATGACCCGCGCGCCTTCGGCCGGATCGCCGCGACGAACGCGATTTCCGACATCTATGCGATGGGCGGGCGGCCGATCATGGCGCTGGCGATCCTGGGCATGCCCATCGACACCCTGCCCCCCGCCATGATCCGCGAGATCCTGCAGGGCGGCCAGTCGATCTGCGCCGAGGCCGGGATCCCCGTCGCAGGCGGCCATTCGATCGACAGCCCCGAGCCGATCTATGGACTGGCCGTCATCGGCCTGGTCCATCCCTCGAAACTGCGCCGCAATGCGGATGCCCGGCCGGGGGATGCGCTGATCCTGACCAAGGGGCTTGGCGTCGGCATCTATTCGGCGGCGATCAAGAAAGCGGCCCTGGACGGGGCAGGCATCGACGAGATGATCGCATCGACCACGCTGCTGAACCGCATCGGGGCCGATCTGGCCGAGGATCCGGCCGTCCATGCGATCACCGACGTGACCGGCTTTGGCGTTCTCGGCCATGGGCTCGAGGTTGCGCGCGGATCGGGTGCGCGGCTGATCATCGACCGCGCCGCCCTGCCGCTGCTGGCACGGGCCGAGGAACTGGCGCAGGCAGGGTTCGTCACCGGCGCCTCGCATCGCAACTGGGCCGCCTATGGGGCCGAGGTCACGCTGCCCGCCGGAATGCCGGACTGGCAACGCCACCTGCTGACCGATCCGCAGACATCGGGCGGGCTGCTGGTGGCGCTGGAGGCCGGTGCGGCGCAGGGCTGGGTGGGGCGGCTGCGCGGCGCCGGCTATCCGCTGGCCGCGGTCATCGGCCGGGTCGAGGAAGGCAGCGGCATCACCGTCGCCTGACCAGCCGTTCAGGGGGCGCCGGTCAGGGCTGGGCCAGGCCGGTCAGCGTCTGCCCCGGCCGGTCGGCCCAGCGGTAATGCACCTTGTAGCCCAGCTTGCCCAGCCCCTTGCCGGGGCGGATCAGCACGTCGAACGTGACCGAACCCGGCTTGCCTTCGCCCGCGGCCGGCACCCGGTATTCCCGGATGTCGGAACAGCGGTGCTGGCCCCCGGTGGGGGCCGGCGGCCATGTCTCCTGCCCCAGGGCCTCGTCGAAATGACCGACCTCGAGCATCGACACGATCCGCCCGCCCAGCCGCAGCCTGCGGCAGATCCGCAGCAGATCGGCCGGAACGGGCCCATGATTGATCGCGGTCACGCGCATCTGGCCCCACCCCGCCCAGCCGGGCGGGGCAGGCAGGATGATGGCGTCGAAATGCAGGTCCGGCCGCTCGGGTGTCTGCATCTGTTTGCGGGCGCTGAACATCCCTGAATAGATCGCAAGGCAGCCAGGGATCGGTCAGTCCTTGGCGCGCTCGACGTAGCTGTTGTCTTCGGTATTGATGACGATCCGGGTGCCGACGCCGATATGGGGGGGCACCATCACCCGCAAGCCATTGTCCACCGTCGCGGGCTTGTATGATGACGAGGCCGTCTGCCCCTTCACCACCGGCTCGGTCTCGACGATCTCGACGGTGATCTTCTGGGGCAGTTCCATCGCGATGGGATTGCCTTCATAGACCTGCAGGAAGACCCGCATCCCTTCCTGAAGATAGGCCTTCTGATCGCCCACCATGTCGGCCGAGGCGACGACCTGTTCGTAGGTTTCGGGTTCCATGAAGTGGAAGCCCTCGCCATCCTCATACAGGAAATCATAGCCGCGTTCGTCCACGGTGGCCTTTTCCACCTGTTCGGTGGTGCGCCAGCGTTCAGAGACCTTCACGCCGTCGGCAATGCGGCGCATATCCACCTGGGTCACGGGCGTGCCCTTGCCGGGGTGGAAGTTCTGGGCGGTCAGCACGACATAGAGCTTGCCGTCCAGTTCGACGACATTGCCTTTGCGCAGCGAGGAAGCGATGACTTTCACGGGCGTCTTTCTTGCGATCTGAGGATGCGGTATCGGCGCGGTTCCTAGCCCATCATGCGCCATATCGCCAGAGGTTTGCCCTTGCCCCTGCGGCCCCCGCCCATTCCGTCCCCGCCGGGCAGCCCCTGGTGGGACCGCATCCGCCATGCCGACCGCCGTCCGGTGCTGCTGGCGCGGGGGCGCATCCGCCGCGCCATCGCCGGCTGGCTGGACGATCAGGGCTTTACCGAGGTCGATCCGGCGGCGCTGGCGGTCTCGCCGGGGAACGAGGCGCATCTGCACGGCTTTGCGACCGAGGCGATCGGCAATGACGGCCTGGCGCGCAGGATGTATCTGCACACCAGCCCCGAATTCGCGATGAAGAAGCTGCTCGCCGCGGGCGAGACGCGAATCGCCGCCTTTGTCCATGTCTGGCGCAACCGCGAACGCGGCCCCCTGCACGCGCCCGAATTCACCATGCTGGAATGGTATCGGGCGGGCGAGGATTATACCGCCTTGATGGATGACTGCGCCGCGATGCTGCGCCTGGCGGCGCAGGCGGCGGGCGCGGGCGTGCTGCGCTTTCGCGGGGCCGAATGCGATCCCTTCGCGGCGCCCGAACGGCTGCCCGTGGCCGAGGCGTTCCGGCGCCACGCGGGGGTGGACCTGCTGGCCACGATCGGCCCGGACGGGGCGACCGACCGGGACGGGCTGGCCGTGCAGGCGGCTGCGCAGGGGCTGCGCGTTGCAGCCGACGACACCTGGTCCGACATCCTGTCGCGCATCCTGACCGCGCGGGTCGAGCCGCATCTGGGCCATGGCCGGGCCACGATCCTGGACCGCTATCCCGCGCCCGAGGCCGCCCTGGCCCGCCGCGCGGCCGACGATCCGCGCGAGGCCGAGCGGTTCGAGCTCTATGCCTGCGGGGTCGAGCTGGCCAACGGATTCGGAGAACTGACCGACCCCGCCGAGCAGCGCCGCCGCTTCGAGGCCGAGATGGACGAGCGCCAGCGCATCCATGGCGAACGCTATCCGCTGGACGAGGATTTCCTTGCCGCCCTGGCGCAGATGCCGCCGGCATCCGGCATCGCGCTGGGCTTTGACCGGCTGGTCATGCTGGCCACCGGCGCCCCCCGCATCGACGATGTGCAGTGGACGCCCGTACCCTGACCTGCCGTGCCCTGACCTATTGCGGATTCGCCTCGGCGCTGGCCCCCGCATCGGGCCGGGACAGGGCGGCGATGCGTTCCTCGACCTCTTTTCGGGTCGGAAAGCGGCTGGGCTGATAGCGCGGATACAAGCCTTGCGCGAAGATCCAGTGAAAGCGGTCATAGATCGAGACTTCGACCGCCTCGGTCATCATGTCCTGCCAGGGGATGCGCCGCGTGGCGTTCACATGCGGCAGCTGCGGCCGGGCGCCGCCCAGATAGGGAAAAACCGTCCGCTCGATATCGAGGGCAAGATGTTCATAGCGCAGCAGACGCATGTTGGTCAGCGTGCGGCGGCGGTCGGTATAGAACTGGTGGATGGCCGGGGGATTGAGCCCATAGAAGTTCGATTGGTCGAAGAACGCCTCGAAACCGAATTTGCGGATCAGTTCGGTGTTGTGGATCTTCTGATCCATGAAATGCGTGGTGATGTGAAAGAACCGCGACACTTCAAGATCATAGGGGTTGCGGATAACCGCAATGACCGCCGCGAAATCATCAAGGTTGCGGCCGTGCCGGGCCAGGATGCGGCGCGCTTCGTGCAGGCGTTCGTGCCGCAGGCCATGGACATGGCGCACCCGCGCGCTGCCCGATCCGTGCCCCTCGGGGCTGGAGCTGAAGACCGTGCCGGGCAGATGCGCCTCGAGCATCTCGGTCAGCGACATGCCCCCGGTCTTGGGAACATGGATATACAGGACGTCGTCGTTCCAGATCATGCGCGGACCTTTGCTTGCCCGTGGCTGCTAGCCTATCGGGAAAGACAGGTAAATCGCCACGCTGTCCATAAAAGACCGCTTGCAAGGCGCATCAGCCTTGAGCAACCTTCCTGCAGAGGAGAACCGGCCGTGCAAGCGCCGGATCAGGGAGGAATCATGAAAGTGACGCTTACCGCTGCGGCATCGGCCGCGGCGCTCATCACCGCGCCCGCATTTGCGGCAGGCCTGTCCGACGGCAAGGTCAAGATCGGCATCCTGAACGATCAGTCCGGGGTCTATGCCGATTACGGCGGGGTCGGCTCGATCGAGGCCACCAAGATGGCGATCGAGGATTTCGGCGGAACGGTCCTGGGCGCCCCGATCGAGATGATCTCGGCCGATCACCAGAACAAGGCCGACATCGCCAGCAACATCGCCCGCGAGTGGTATGACACCCAGCAGGTCGATTCCATCATGGAACTGACCACCTCCTCGGTGGGGCTGGCCGTGCAGGCCCTTTCCGCGGAACGCAAGAAGATCACCATGAACACCGGCTCGGCCACCAGCGAGATCACCGGCAAGGCCTGCACGCCATATGGCTTTCACTGGGTCTATGACACCCACGCGCTGGCCGTCAGCACCGGCGGCGCGATGGTCGAACAGGGCGGGGACAGCTGGTATTTCCTGACCGCCGACTATACCTTCGGCCATACGCTGGAAAGCAACACCTCGGACGTGGTCAAGGCCAAGGGCGGCACGATCATCGGTTCGGCACGCCATCCGCTGGGAACGACGGATTTCTCGTCCTTCCTGCTGCAGGCGCAGTCGTCGGGGGCCAAGGTCGTCGGCCTGGCCGATGCGGGGATGGATACCCAGAACGCCATCAAGCAGGCCGCCGAATTCGGGATCACGAAGGGCGGACAAAAGCTGGCCGCGCTGCTGGTCACGCTGTCCGAAGTGCACGGCATGGGGCTTGAGGCGGCGCAGGGCCTGACGCTGACCGAGAGCTTCTACTGGGATCGCACCGATGCCAGCCGCGCCTGGTCCAAGCGCTACAAGGAACGCACCGGCAAGATGCCCAACATGGTCCAGGCCGGCACCTATTCGGCGGTGACGAGCTATCTGAACGCCGTCAAGGCCGCGGGAACCGACGATTCCGACGCCGTGGCGGCCAAGATCCGCGAACTGCCTGTCCACGACATGTTCGCCGAAAACGGCAAGGTGCTGGCCAATGGGCGCATGGTGTCGGACGTCTATCTGATGCAGGTCAAGACCCCCCAGGAAAGCAAGGGCGAGTGGGACTATTACACCGTCAAGGCGACGGTGCCGGGCGATCAGGCCTATCCCTCCGCGGACAAGTCGGGCTGCCCGCTGGTAAAATGACCGCCGCTGCAAGGCGGCCCTTGCCGTCCGCGGAAAGGGCGGCAATCATCCGCAAGGAACAGGCCCGGCCGCATTGCGGCTGGGCACAGGGGAGGAAAATGATGAACCGTCTTTACGTCGCCGCAGCCGCGGCGGCGCTGGTTGCGAATGCGGCCGGTGCGCAGGAAATCTCGGATGGCAAGGTCAGGATCGGCATCCTGAACGACCAGTCCGGCGCCTATTCGGCGCTGGGCGGCACCGGCTCGGTCGAGGCCGCGAAGATGGCGGCCGAGGAATTCGGCGGCAAGGTGCTGGGCGCCCCGGTCGAGATCGTCAGCGCCGATCACCAGAACAAGCCCGATATCGGCGCCAACATCGCGCGTCAGTGGTATGATACCGACCAGGTCGATGCGATCGCGGAAATGACCACCTCGTCGGTGGCGCTGGCCGTGCAGGCGCTGTCGGGCGAGAAGAAGAAGATCACCCTGAACACCGGCGCGGGCGCGACCGACATCACGGGCAAGGCCTGCACGCCCTACAGCTTTCACTGGGCCTATGACACCCATGCCCTGGCCGTCGGGACCGGCGGCGCGGTCGTCAAGGCGGGCGGCGACAGCTGGTATTTCCTGACCATGGATTATGCCTTCGGCCATTCGCTGCAGGAAAACACCACCAAGACGATCGAGGCCAATGGCGGCAAGGTGCTGGGGGCGTCCCTGCATCCGCTGGGAACCACCGATTTCTCGGCGCTGCTGCTGCAGGCGCAGGCATCGGGGGCCAAGGTGGTCGGGCTGGCCAGCGCCGGCATGGACATCCAGAACGCGATCAAGCAGGCGGCCGAATTCGGCATCACTGCCGGCGGGCAGAACATCGCCGCGCTGCTGCTGATGATTTCCGAGGTGCATGGCCTCGGCCTCGACGCGGCGCAGGGGCTTTATCTCACCGAAAGCTTCTACTGGGACAGGGACGATGAATCCCGCGCCTTTTCCCTGAAATACAAGGAACGCACCGGCGCGATGCCGACCATGGTGCAGGCGGGCACCTATTCGGCGGTGCGGTCCTATCTCAAGGCCATCGAGGCAGCCGGCACCGACGAATCCGGCGCAGTCGCCGCCAAGCTGCACGAACTGCCGGTCAATGACGCCTTTGCCCGCAATGCCACCGTCCAGGCCAACGGGCGCCTGCTGAACGATCACTATCTGTTCCAGGTCAAATCGCCCGCCGAAAGCAAGGGCGAATGGGACTATTACAAGCTGGTCGCCACCATTCCGGGCAAGGACGCCTATCTGCCGGCGGCCGAATCCGGTTGTCCTCTGGTCAAGTGAACATGCAAGCCGTCATCGACACGGCCGAGCCGCGGGTGGTGCTTGCCGCCCGCGGCCTCGGAAGGGATTTCCTGGGCTTCACCGCGGTCAACAATGTCGATCTGGATGTCCGGCATGCGCAGATCCACGCGCTGATCGGGCCGAACGGGGCCGGCAAGACCACCGTGTTCAACCTGTTGACCAAGTTCCTGCCGCCCACGCGCGGCACGATCACGCTGATGGGCACCGACATCACCGGCATGCGCCCCGACGTGGTGGCGCGGATGGGGCTGGTGCGCTCGTTCCAGATTTCGGCTGTTTTCCCGCACCTGACCGTGCTGGAAAACATCCGCGTCGCCCTGCAGCGTCCCGCGCATCTGCACACGCAGTTCTGGCGCTCGCTGTCGTCGCTGGATTCGCTGAACCCACGCGCCGAGGCGCTGATCGCGGATCTGGGGCTGACCCCCTGGCGCGACATCCGCGCCGCCGACCTGTCCTATGGCCGCAAGCGGGTTCTGGAAATCGCCACCACCCTGGCCCTCGACCCCAAGGTGCTGCTGCTGGACGAGCCGATGGCCGGCATGGGGCACGAGGATGTCCACACCGTCGCCGAGATCATCCGCGAGGTCGCGCGCACGCGCGCCGTGCTGATGGTTGAACACAACCTCGCGGTGGTCGAGGACATCTGCCACCACGTCACCGTGCTGCAGCGCGGCGAGATCCTGGCCCAGGGCGATTACGCCTCGGTTGCGTCCGATCCGCGCGTGCGCACCGCCTATATGGGGTCCGAGGCATGACCGCGCTGCTCGATGTCCGCGACCTGAACGCCTGGTACGGGGAAAGCCACGTCCTGCACGGCATCACCATGCATGTGAACGAGGGCGAGACGGTCTGCATCCTCGGCCGCAACGGCATGGGCAAGACCACGACGCTGCGCGCGATCATGGGGATCGTGCGCAAGCGCAACGGGGCCATCGCCTTTGCCGGCCACGACCTGACGCGGATGCCGCTGCACCGGGTGGCGCGCACCGGCCTGGGCTTTGTCCCCGAGGAACGCGGCATCTTTGCCACGCTTTCGGTGGACGAGAACCTCATGCTGCCGCCGGTCGTGGCCCCGGGGGGCATGACGCTGGACGAGATCTTCTCGCTGTTTCCCAACCTGCGCGAGCGGCGCAATTCGCCCGGCACCAAGCTGTCGGGGGGCGAACAGCAGATGCTGGCCATGGCGCGCATCCTGCGCACCGGCGCGCGCTGCCTTCTGCTGGACGAGCCGACCGAGGGGCTGGCCCCGGTCATCATCGACGCCATCGGCGCGGTCCTGCGCGAGCTGAAATCGCGCGGGATGACGGTGGTGCTGGTGGAACAGAACTTCCGCTTCGCCTCGCGCGTGGCCGACCGCTTCTATGTCATGGACCACGGCGTCATGATGCACGAATTTCCCGTGGATGAACTGGATGCCCGCATGCCCATGCTGCACGAAACGCTGGGGGTCTGACAGATGGCGATGATCTTTGGCATCCCGATCCAGGCCTTCCTGGGCCAATTGCTGATCGGCCTGATCAACGGGTCGTTCTATGCGCTGCTTTCGCTGGGGCTGGCCATCATCTTCGGCCTGCTGCGCGTCATCAACTTTGCCCATGGCGCGCAATACATGCTGGGGGCTTTCGTTGCGCTGCTGTCGCTGAAATGGCTGGGCCTTCCCTATTGGGGGGCGCTGATCGCCGCGCCTTTGGTCGTGGGTGCGCTGGGCGTGCTGGTGGAACGCACGATGCTCTCGCGGCTCTACAATCTTGATGCGCTGTATGGGCTGTTGTTCACCTTCGGCCTCGCGCTGACGCTGGAAGGGGGGATGCGGTGGTATTTCGGCGCATCCGGCCAGCCCTATGCCGCGCCGGCGGCGCTGACGGGGGCGGTGAACCTGGGCTTCATGGTGCTGCCGCTCTATCGCGGCTGGGTGATCGCCGCCTCGCTGGTGGTCTGCCTTGCCGTCTGGGCGCTGATCGAGCGCACGCGCCTTGGCGCCACGCTGCGCGCCGCCACCGAAAACCCCACGCTGGTGCAGAGCTTCGGCATCAACGTGCCGCTGATGCTGACGCTGACCTATGGGCTGGGGGCGGGGCTGGCGGCGCTGGCCGGGGTGCTGGCCGCGCCCATCTATCAGGTCTCGCCGCTGATGGGGTCGAACATCATCATCGTGGTCTTCGCGGTGGTCGTGGTGGGCGGCATGGGGTCGATCATGGGCGCCATCGTCACCGGCTATCTGCTGGGCATCGCCGAGGGGCTGACCAAGGTCTTCTACCCCGAGGCGTCCAACATCGTCATCTTCGTCATCATGGCGATCGTCCTGATGCTGCGGCCTGCGGGCCTGTTCGGGAAGGAGGGCTGATCCATGGCCACAGGGTCCGACATTCCGGCCGGCGCACCGGCGGCCGCACCCCGGATGGGGCGCGGCACGCAGCTGATGCTGATGGTGCTGGCGCTGGCGGCGCTGGTCGCGGCGCCCTTCGTCGTCTATCCGGTCTTCGTGATGACGCTGCTGTGCTTTGGCCTGTTTGCTGCGGCGTTCAACCTGCTGCTGGGCTATACGGGGCTGCTGTCCTTCGGCCATGCCGCGTTCTTCGGCGGGGCTGCCTATTTCACGGCCCATGCGGCCAAGGAATGGGGCCTGGCGCCCGAACTGGCGCTGCTGATCGGGGTAGCGGGAGCGGCCGGGCTGGGGCTGGTGATCGGCGCGCTCGCCATCCGCAGGCAGGGCATCTATTTCGCCATGATCACGCTGGCGCTGTCGCAGATGTTCTTCTTCGCCTGCCTGCAGATGCCCTTCACCCATGGCGAGGACGGCATCCAGTCGGTTCCGCGGGGGCGCCTGTTCGGGATCATCGACCTGAACCAGCCGCTGGCAATCTATTTCTTCGTGCTGGCGGTGTTCCTGCTGGGCATGCTGATCATCTGGCGCTTCGTCAATTCGCCCTTCGGCATGATCCTCAAGGCGATCCGCGAAAACGAACAGCGGGCGATCTCGCTGGGCTATTCGGTGGCGCATTACAAGCTGGGCGCCTTTGTGATGTCGGCGGCCCTGTCAGGGCTGGCAGGCGGGCTGAAGGCGCTGGTGCTGCAATTCGCGACGCTGACCGACGTGGCCTGGCAGATGTCGGGAGAGGTTATCCTGATGACGCTGATCGGCGGGATCGGAACCCTGCTGGGCCCGATCCTGGGATCGGGCGTGGTGATCGCGCTGCAACAGCGGCTGGCGACATCGGATATTCCGGTGACGGTCATCACGGGCGTGGTGTTCATGGTCTGCGTGCTGCTGTTCCGCCGCGGCCTGATCGGCGAGCTGGCCCATTCGCCCCTCGGCCGCCGCCTGGGCCTGCGCCCGCCGGGCTGACGGGGGCTGACAAACGGCGCGGCGGGCCAGCAGCCTGCCGCATCGTCCCGCCGCAGGCCGCAACGCCTGCCGCCGCGCGGCAGGCCCGCCTTGGATGGCGCAGGGGTCAGGGCAAGGACAAGGAAAGGGGCGCCCCTGTCGGGCGCCCCTTCGTATCAAGGTCGCCCACAACCCCGGTTGCCGGATCACCTGCCCGTACGGGCGGCACCTCATCTCCGGCGTTCTGATAGCCCGCCCCCGCCCAGTCCTCATACGGCCCCGGCCAGCCGCGTTTCCGTCTCGCCCTCCGCGCAGGGGCCGGTCGGCAGATCGCCGCGGATCGGCTCGCCCGTGCCGGCCACCGTTCGGGCAAAAAGAACCATCCGTCGGCCGCCGCTCAGCGGGCGTACGCGCCAGGACAGCAGCGCCTGATCGGGGCCGGCGATCGCACCGCTGCGCCGCCCATCGACCCGCCCTGCGGAAAGCGCGGCGCGCAGCGCGCGATAACCGGGGCTGTCCTCGGCCACCTGCCGCCACAGCCTGTCAAAGCCGCGCAGGGTCGAGGCCGCGTCCACCCCCCATAGCGCATCGAAAAGCCGGTTCGTGCTGAGCAGCCCGCCATCCGCATCAAAGATCGCCACGGCCGATTCCAGCGCGTCCAGCACCTCGGCGCCCAGCGAAAGCTCGGCCTTGAAGCGCCGGGTCAGCGCCACCTCGGCAGAGATGTCCTCGAAAAGGAACGCAATCGCGCCGCCGGGATGGGGCCGGCCGGTCACGCGGTAGGTCTGCCCGCCGGGCAATGTCCAAGTTTCGACGTGATGCCCCGAAGCCGCGCCCGCCTCTAGCGTCGCCATCCTGCGCCGCCAGCTGGCGTAGTCCTTCGGCTCGGGGATCATGCGCGCCTCGCGCAGCGAATCGAGAACCGCATACAGCGTCGGACGCGCCGTCAGAAAGGCTGCCGGCAGCCCTGTCAGATCGGTCAGTGCGGGGTTGAAAAGCTGCAGCCGCCTTTCCCGGTCGAAGATGGCAAGGCCGATATGCAGATCGGCGAAGGTCTTGGTCAGGGTCTGGACAAACTCGCGCAGGTTGCGTTCCGCCCGCTCTGCCCCGTCTGCGGGCACGGCAAAGATCGTCCGGTGCCCGTCCGCGGCCTGCACATGGCAATCGAACCAGCGCGGCTGGTCGTCCAGCCGGATTTCCGCCCGGCGCACGGCGCTCGCGCCTTCGGGCAGCGCGATCAGGCGGGGCAGCGGCCAGCAGATATTTTCGGGATCGCGCGCCTCGATCTCGCGCAGATAGGCAGCATTGGCCCAGGTGACGGTGCCCTGCCCGTCCTCGCGCCAGATCAGGACGGGGGCATGGTCCACCGATTCGCGCAGCACGGCGATCTCGTCCTCCATCGCGGCAAGCGAATGGGCGTTGACCGTGACACCGCTGCAATCCAGCCCCGGATCGACGATTTCAAGCCGCACCAGCCCCTGCCCAAGGTCATCGGCGCGCAGGCGCAGCGTCGCGGCGCCGCAACGCGCGGCCCCGCCCGGCCCGGCAGGCGCGCCCGTCGCCGTGATGGTCGCGGTGCCGTCGGCCGCCGCACGGTCCAGGATCAGGCCGGGCGCCTCGAACCGCTGTGCCAGCCAAGCCCACAGGCGCGCCCAATCGCTCTCGCCCGGCAGGGCGCCCAGAAAACCGCGGGCCGCCTCTGTCGCATCGACCAGCCGGCGATCCTGGAACAGCATGGCGATGGGTTCGGGCGGCGCCGTGCCTGCCCGCAGCGACAGCCCCCCGCGCGGCAGGGCCGGCGCCAGCCGCGCAATGACAAGCGCAAGGCATGCCGAGGCGGTGCCGGTCGTCAATGCGATCGCAACTGTGGCGAGGTTCACCATCTATCCGTCCGTGCCGACCAACAAGGCCGGGTAACACCCGGTATTTTAAGAAAAGGTTAAACACCTGGCAGCGGCGCTTCAATCCTGGATTGCAGGATTGGGTGGCAGGATCGCCCGGTCATCGGCGATCAGGGCGCTCACGGGCCATGTCACCTGAACGACCGCGCCGTGATCGTTGGCAAAGGCCAGCTGCCCGCCACTGCGCTCGATCAGCGTGCGGGCGATGAAAAGCCCCAGCCCCAGCCCTTCATAGCCCGGCCCTTCCTGTCCCGGCACCGGCCTTCGCGTGGTCAGGTATGGCTCGCCCAGGCGCGTGCGCAGATGGGGGGGAAAGCCCGGCCCGTCGTCGCGGATCGTCACGTGCAGCCGTTCCCCTTCGCGCATCGCGTCCACGCGCACCGCGCTGGCGGCGAAATCGACGGCGTTCTGGATTAGGTTGCGCAGCGCGTGGATCAGCCCCGCATCGCGGCGCACGATGATGCCGGCCAGATCGGTGATGACGAGGCGCTTGCCCCTGTCGCGATGGGGGGCGGCGGCTTCCTCCAGCACCGTTTCCAGGGGGGCGCCATGCAGATGCAGGTCGTCCTTCCCCGCCGCGCCCATGCTGCGCAGGATTTCGCGGCATCGATCGGCCGAGCTGCGCAGCAGGGCCAGATCCTCGGCAACACCCGGCCGCCCGGCCGCGATGTCCGACAGATCATCCGCGAGTTCGGCCGCGACCAGCTTGATCGTGGCCAGGGGGGTGCCCATCTCATGCGCGGCGGCGGCGACGACGCCGCCCAGATGCTGCAGCCTCTGTTCCCGCGCCAGCCCCATCTGCGCCGCCCAGAGGGCATTTTTCGTCGCCGCCAGGTCAGCCGAAATGCGATAAGCGGAGGAGGCGAAGAAGGCCCCTCCGATCGCGAGGGCCAGCACATGGCCCACGCCCAGCGCCGTTCCGGCCGTCAGGATACTGCCCGCGCGCATCTCCAGCGGCACGGCAAGCGCGGTCATCGCCACGATCATCACGGCCGCAGCCCCCGCCACGGCGACAAGGGCGCGCCGCGACAGAACCCCCGCCCCCAGCGTCAGCGGGGCCAGCACGAAAAGCGCAAAGGGGTTTGCCGTGCCCCCGGTCAGCGTCAGCAGAACCCCGGTCTGCACCGTGTCGAGAATGAGCTGCACCTGCACCGCGCGCGGCGTCATGCGCTGACGCCGCAGCCCCAGACCCAGGTTCAGCGACGCCGCCACGATCACCAGCGCGACCGGCAGCACCGGCAGCCGCGCCCCCAGCAGCCATGCGCCAAGCCCCGCCGCCGCCTGCCCTGCCAGCGCCACCCCGCGCAGCGTGACCAGCGTCCGGCGCCGGATCGGTTCGGCCGCGCCGTCGGGGTCGCCGGGGGGCGCGCCCCTCTGACGCGCGCGGGTCGGTCTGTGGGTCGAATCCGGCGGCATCAGGGCGGCTTGCGTTGCGCTTTGCCGGATTGATAACCACCTGATCTGCACGCCGCAATGAAGGGATGCCCTATGACGACCGAGCGCCGACTGCTGATCCTGGGGGTTGCCGCGACGGCGCTGCTGCTGCTGACGGGATTCATGTGGATGCGATCGGGCGCGGCGGCCGACCCGTTCGGGCAGTGCCGCCGGTCCGCCGTGGCGGGCGGCGCGGGGGCGCTGGGCGGCCCGTTCACCCTGACCGACGAAAACGGCGCGCGGGTAACCGATGCGCAGGTCTTTAACCGGCCGAGCCTGTTCTATATCGGCTATACGTTCTGCCCTGACGTGTGCCCGATGGACAATGCCCGCAATGCGGCAGCCGTCGAATTGCTTCGGGCGCGCGGAACGGATGCAAGGGCCGTTTTCATGTCGGTGGACCCGGCCCGCGATACGCCCGAACGGATGCGCGATTACACCGACATGATCGACCCTGGCCTGCTGGGCCTGACCGGATCGGCCGACGACGTTGCCGCCGTGGCGAAAGCCTGGCGCGCCTATTTCAAGCTCAACAATGAAACCGACAAGTCGGATTACCTGGTCGATCACACGACGCAGAGCTATCTGGTCCTGCCCGGCCATGGAACGGTCGAATTCTTTTCGCGCGACACGTCGCCGCAGGAGATGGCCGATACCGTTTCCTGCTTTGTGGATGCGGCGAAATCGTGAATCTGCGGAAACCGTGCAGCCGTGCCGGATTCCGGCAAGACCGATGCTTGAGGACGGGGCGACATGAACCAGGACCATTCCGCGCAGATCGGCAGCGATCCCAGCCTGCTGCTGGTCGATGACGACGAGGTATTCGTCCAGCGCCTGTCGCGCGCGATGGAACGGCGGGGTTTTGTGCCGCGCATCGCCGTCAGCGTCGCCGCCGCGCGCCGGGCGCTGGCCGAATATCCGCCCGCCTATGCGGTGGTCGATCTTCGGCTCGAGGATGGCAGCGGGCTGGACATCGTCGATCTGCTGCGTTCGCAGCGCCAGGACGCGCGCATTGTCGTGCTGACGGGATATGGCGCCATCGCCACCGCGGTCGCGGCGGTCAAGATGGGGGCCGTCGATTATCTGCCAAAGCCCGCCGATGCCGACGAGGTGATGACCGCGCTGGTCGAACAGAAATCGGTTTTGCCGCCGCCGCCTGACAATCCGATGACGGCCGATCGCGTGCGTTGGGAACATATCCAGCGTGTTTTCGAACAATGCGACCGCAATGTCAGCGAAACGGCGCGGCGGCTGCACATGCATCGCCGCACATTGCAGCGCATTCTGGCCAAACGCGGCCCACGCTGAATTAGGCGGGTTGCAGATGGCAGAATGATTCTGCTATGGGCAGAACTCATTTGAAGACGATCAAGAGGTGGCAGAAATTGCCCGATATCAATCTCGACGAGATGTCCATGGACGATCTGCGCACGCTTCGCACGCAGATCGATCGTGCCATCGCCTCGTTCGAGGACCGCAAGCGCCGCGAGGCGCTTGCCGCCGTTGAACGGGCCGCACGCGAGCATGGCTTTGCCCTGGCCGATCTGACCACCGCCAAGGGCGGCAAGGGGCGGCGGGCCGCGGCCGCTGCCGGCCGCGCCACAGGCGAGGCGCGCTACGCCAACCCCGACGAGCCGTCGATGACATGGTCGGGGCGCGGCCGCCGCCCCCGCTGGGTCAGCGAGCAGATCGGCGCTGGCAAGTCGCTGGAAGACATGGCCATCTGACCCCGGCGCGCCCGGCGCCTCACGGTGCCGGGCGCGCCTTCCCATCCCCGGGCCCGCATCTCAGGCGGCGGTCAGTTCGGCAAAGCGCCCCAGGAATGCGGCGCGCGTTTCGGCGGGCGGGCGCAGGCGGATGTCCAGCCCCCGGGTATCAAGGCCCGCCGGCAGGGGAAACAGCCGGTTCGCCTCGGCCGCACCGAAGCCGGCGATCGCCACCGCCTCGAGCCGGGCGGAAACGCGGTCCGCCATCTTGATCCGCCGCCTGACCGTGGCAGGCAGCACCGCCGGCAGCCCGAAGCGCAGATGGACGGCCGCGGCCAGGCGGGCGTCCATTTCGCCATAGCTTGACCCCAGCGCCGCCTTGACCGGCGAGATCATGTCCCCCAGCACATATTCGGGCGCATCATGCAGCAAGGCCGCCAGGCGCCAGCATGGGGCGGTGTCGGGGTCGATCAGCCCGACGATCCGTTCGACCAGCAGCGAATGTTCCGCGACGGAATAGGCCCAGTCGCCGCAGGTCTGCCCGTTCCAGCGGGCCACGAAGGCAAGGCCATGGGCGATGTCCTCGATCTCGACATCAAGGGGCGAGGGGTCCAGCAGGTCCAGCCTGCGCCCCGACAGCATCCTTTGCCACGCCCGTGGCGCCCGTCGTGCCATATGGTCCCCGCTGAACCGGAAAAGGGGCGGCCGTCAGGCCCTGGCTGCCATTCGCCCGGTCACGACAGGGGCGCGCCCTGCGGCCGGGACTGCGCCGCGCGCCGCGCCGCCTCTTGCCGGTAAAGCGCGACGAAATCCACCGGGTCCATGTTGAAGGGCGGAAAGCCCCCGTCGCGCGTGACATCCGACAGGATGCGGCGGACAAAGGGGAACAGCATGCGCGGACATTCGATCATCAGGAAGGGGTGCATCTGGTCCTCGGGGACGCCCTCGATGTGAAAGACGCCGGCATAGTCCAGCTCGCACAGGAACAGCTTGGCCTGGTCGGCCGTGTTGACCGAGGTCACGCGGTATTTGCAGATCACCTCGTACTGGTGGTCGGGCTGGCGCTTGCGCGCATCCAGGCTGACCTGCACCTGGATTTCGGGCGTGACCTCGCCGCCGATGCCCTTCTGCGCGACGATATTCTCGAACGACAAATCGCGCACGAACTGGGCCAGGATGTTCAGCCTAACCTGCGGCTGCTGGGAATCCTGCACCTGGGGTGCGGCTGCGTCAGGCGCGGCGCCATTGGCGGTTTCGTCGGTCATCGGTCGATCCTTGCGGCGAGGGGATGGGTGCTGGCGGCGGTGTTACCACCCGCGCCAGGCACGCTCAATGCCGCGTCCAGCCGGAGGGAGGCCGGCCGGGGCGCGCAGGGGGCTCGTCAAGGACGACATATTCGGCCTCGATCACCGGCGATGCGGGGCGCGGCCAGGCTGCGCCATGGGACCGCTTTGCCACCCGGCGGCCGAACCGGGCGCGCACCCGGCGCCGCACCGCCGGGATCAGCAAGGCAAGACCCAGCGCATCGGTGAGAAATCCCGGCAGGACCAGCAGCCCGCCGGCCAGCAGCATCAGCGCCCCTTCGGCCAGGGGGGCCGAGGGGTCGCGCAGCTGTTCAACCGACCGTTGCACATCCGCCAGCGCCGCCAGCCCCTGCCGGCGCATCACGGCCAGGCCCGCCCACGCCGAGGCGATCACCAGGGCGAGCGTCGGCAAAAGGCCGATCAGGCCGCCGATCCTGATGAACAGTGCGATCTCGACGATCGGAAGCAGAAGAAGGGCAGTCATCAGCCGCATGGGCAGGAACCTCGGATCCGGGCGGGCAACTGGACTTGGCGCCCGCTCGTTCCTACATAATCGAGCGATCCTCTCGCACCAGATGCAACCTGCCAAAGGCCGCCGCCCATGTCGAATTCGCTGATCCAGATCGTGGTGCTTGCCGCGATCGCCGTGTTTCTCGTCATGCGCCTGCGCAATGTGCTGGGCACGCGCGAGGGGTTCGAGCCGCCGCGCCAGAGCGCGCCCCAGCCCGCATTGCGCCATGCCGCCGCCCCGGCCGAGCCCGAGGGCAGCGACGTGCTTGACCATGCGCCCGCCGGATCGGCCGCCGCGGCGGCGCTGACCGCGATGCAGCGGGTCGAGCCGGATTTCGCGGTCGGCCCTTTCCTGACCGGGGCGCGGCAGGCCTATGAGATGATCCTGACCGCCTTTGAAAAGGGCGATCTGGCCCAGGTGCGCCCCTTTCTGTCGCCTGCGGTGGCCGAGGCCTTTGATGCCGTGATCGCGCAGCGGCAGGCTGACGGGATCGTCAGCGAGGTGCAGTATCTGGGCACGCACGAGACGGCCCTGCAGGATGCCGCCTTCGATCCGCAGACCGGCACGGGCGAGATCACGATCCGTTTCGTGGGCGAGCTGATCGTCGTCCAGCACGATGCCGGCGGGGCGGTGGTGGACGGCGATGCCCGCAAACCCCGTCGCCAGCGCGACGAGTGGACCTTCGCACGCCGGATGGGTCAGGCGGACCCGAACTGGCAGCTTGTCGCCACGGCCTGAATCATGGCCGGCCGCCGCGGCAGGGGCCAGATAAGCGACGATGACCGCGCCCTTTGGGCGCAGGTCGCCCGCAGCATCACGCCGCTCAGCCCTGCCGCGCCGCAGCCCCCGCCGCAGCCCGGGCCCGGCGCCGGGGCAGGCCCGGACAAGCTGGCGCCGCCGCGCCAGGCCCCCTCGCCCCCCTTGCTTCCCGCCCTGGTTCCCGCGGCCGGCCCTGTTGCCGTCCCCGCCCGCGCGCCGCTTGCGCCGTTCCGCGTCGGGGCGGCGGCATTGCCGGGGCGGGCTGCGCCCTTCCGCGCCCCCGACCCTGCCGATCAACTGCGCGAAGGCCCGCTGCGGATGGATGCGCGCATGCACCGCGACCTTGTCCGCGGGCGGCTGCGCCCCGAGGCGCGGATCGACCTGCACGGGATGACGCTGGCCGTGGCCAAGGCCGAGCTGACCGGGTTCATCCTGTCGGCCTGGGCCTCGGGGCGGCGGCTGGTGCTGGTCATCACCGGCAAGGGCAAGGGCGATCACGGGCCCTTGCCGACCCGCGCGGGCGCGCTGCGCCACGAGGTTCCGCACTGGCTGCACATGGCCCCGGTCGCGGCGGTGGTGATGCAGGTCGTTCCCGCCCATGTCCGGCACGGCGGCGCGGGGGCGTATTACGTCTATCTGCGCCGGCCGGGCCGGGGCTGAGCCGCCGTTAATCCTTTCCTAACCTTTTGCTCCGCTCCGGGCGCGGGACGGGGTATAAGCACGCCGCCGGCCCGTATCCTTCTGCCGGGGATGAGGTTTTGCGATGCTGCTGTTGATGAGTTGTGCCGGTCTGCTGATGATGGCGTTCGTGGTCGATGCGGGGCACGATCACGCCGCGCACGAGGATGATGACGGCGCCGGGCCAGCCCAGACAGGCGGCGGCCCGGCAGATGATCCGTCCCCTGATCCCGACCCTGAGCAGGGGCCGGGGGCCGGAAGCAGCGATGCCGGTCATCCCGGCCGCACGATCATTGGCTCCGAGGATGGCGACTGGCTGGCCGGCACCGAGGCCGACGACCGGCTCGAAGGGCGGGGCGGTGATGACGACCTGCGCGCCGGGGCTGGGGACGACCTGATCGCCGCCGGCGGCGGCAACGACGTTCTTTATGGCGATTACAGCCTTGGCCGCTTCGGCGATGACACGCTGCAGGGGGGCGCGGGCGACGATCTGCTGGCCGGCGATGGCGGCGACGACCTGCTGGACGGAGGCACCGGCAACGACACGGTGCTGGGCGGCGAGGGCGACGACGAAGCCAGCGGGGGGGCGGGCGACGACTGGCTGTCCGGCTCGGCCGGCGATGACAGCCTCGACGGCGGGGCGGGATCGGACGATCTGTCGGGGGACGAGGGCAATGACTGGCTGTCCGCGGCCGATGACGACGGCCAGCGCGACTGGCTGCACGGAGGCGCGGGCGACGACACGCTGAGGGGAAATGCCGGCGACTGGCTTGAAGGCGGAGCCGGCTCCGACATGTTCGATCTGCCCGGCGATCACGATCCCGACCAGGAACCTGCCACGCTGGCGGACTTTCAGGCCGATCAGGACCGGATCGAGCTGGTCCTGCCCGGCGCGGCCCTGAAAGGGGCCAGCGTCACGGTCGATCACCAGCCTGACGGGACCGCGCTGGTCCGCCTGAACGGAGAGGCCGTGGCCCTTGTCCTGCAGGGCAGCGGGCTTGAGGCGGGGATGATCGGCCTGCGGGCGGCCTGACCCCCGCGGCAGGGCCGAATCGGCTTTTCTTTGTTGGAATGCTACCCTATAGGGCGCTTTCCGCTTTTCGCGGAACACTCCAGGGGCCTGCGCTGGACGACATCCCGGCCTGTGCCATCCACCCTTTTCTGACAGGAGACCCCGATGTCGATCACCGTCGAAGAAAAAGCCCGCGTCATGCAGGAATACGCGACCAAGCCGGGCGACACCGGCTCGCCCGAGGTGCAGGTCGCCATCCTCAGCTCGCGCATCGCGACCCTGACCGAGCACTTCAAGGCGCACAAGAAAGACAACCACAGCCGCCGCGGGCTGCTGATGATGGTCGCCCAGCGCCGCAAGCTGCTGGACTATCTCAAGGGCAAGGACGAGGCGCGCTATACCGCGCTGATCGGCAAGCTCGGCCTGCGCCGCTGATCGGCCGGCCCGGCACGGGCCTGCCTTTGCTGCCACCGCCTGAATGCCCGCGCCCTGCCGCGGGCATTCTGCTTTGCCGCGCCGGGCGGCTTTGGGGCTGCGCGCCCAAGCCCCTGCGCCCCGCCTGACCGCAGGCCCGCCGCGCGGGCAGGCGGGGCAAGGCGCCGTCATCCAATCTTTACGCGGCTGTTGCACGGGCGTTGTCTCACGGGACTAGCGGCAAGGGTGCTGGCACATTGCCCGCCAGATCCTCCGGCCTGTTGGAGACGCCCATGCCTTTCAGCCATGCCCGCCTTTTGGCGACCACTGCCCTGATCGCCTGCTGCTCGGCCGGCGCCTTTGCGCAGGACAGCTCGGCCGCTGCGCTGATGGACCGCGCGGCCAAGGGCGACATCACCGTGCATGGCGGCGCGCGCCGCCTGTCGGGTGACATCACCGCCGCTGTCGCGACCGAACTGAAATCCGGCCGTGCGAAGAACGTCATCCTGCTGATCGGCGACGGGATGGGCGATTCGGAAATCACCATCGCCCGCAACGTCGCCGAGGGCGCGGGGGGCATGTTCAAGGGCATCGACGCCCTGCCGGTTACGGGCCAGTACACCCATTATGCGCTGAACAAGGACGGCAAGCCCGATTACGTCACCGATTCGGCCGCTTCCGGCTCGGCATGGGCAACGGGCACCAAGACCTATAACGGCGCGATTTCGGTCGATATCCACGGCAAGCCGCAAAAGACGCTGCTGGAGATGGCCAAGGCAGCCGGCCTCGCCACCGGCAATGTCTCGACCGCCGAGATCCAGGACGCGACGCCCGCCGTGCAGGCCGCCCATGTCGCCCAGCGCAAGTGCTATGACCCCACATCGACGGCCGAGAAATGCCCCGACAACGCGCTCGAGAACGGCGGCGGCGGCTCGATCTCGGAACAGCACCTGAACACCCGCGCCGACGTGACGCTGGGCGGCGGGCGCAAGTATTTCGACGACAAGGCCCGCGCCGGCGACTGGAAGGACAAGACCCTGATCGAGCAGGCGAAGGAACGCGGCTATCAGGTCGTCGAGACGCTTGATGCGCTGAACGCCGTCAACGGCGCCAATGACGCACAGCCGCTGCTGGGCCTGTTCGCGCCCGGCAACATGCCCGTCCGCTGGAAGGGGCCGCAGGCGGTCCATTACGGCAATATCGAACAGCCCCCTGTGACCTGCGCGCCCAACCCCGACCGCACCGCCCAGATCCCGACGTTGGCGCAGATGACCGAAAAGGCCATCACCCTGCTTTCGGCGAACGACAAGGGCTTCTTCCTGCAGGTCGAGGGGGCCTCGATCGACAAGCAGGACCACAACGCCAACCCCTGCGGCCAGATCGGCGAGACGGTCGATCTGGACGAGGCCGTGCAGGCGGCGCTTAAATTCGCGCAGGACAAGGGCGACACGCTGGTCATCGTGACGGCCGACCACGCGCATGCCAGCCAGATCGTCTATCCCGACACCAAGGCCCCCGGCCTGACCCAGGCCGTCATGACCAAGGACGGCGTGCCGATGGCGATCAGCTATGGCAACGCCGACGAGGCCGACGATCAGGGCCATACCGGCGCGCAGCTGCGCATCGCGGCCTATGGTCCGGGCGCGGCCAATGTCACGGGCCTGACCGATCAGACCGACCTGTTCTTCACCATCCGCGACGCGCTGGGGCTGGCGCAATAACGGCCGATCCCGCCCCGCAAGGCGCGGGCGCGGCATTATCCGGCAGAACGCCCGCAGCCTTGGCTGCGGGCGCCTTGCATTCAGGCCGCCAGGCCCCCCGGTGCTCGACGCCCCCATCAGCGCCCGCAGGCTGCGCCGGTTCATCAGCCTGAGCAGGTCTGAAGCGGAATCCCTGCCAGCAGTCCATCATCGTGGCTATGCGTCATCGCGGCGCCTCCTTGACCGGAGGATGTCGGGGGCAAGTGCTGAAGCGCAGATGGGTTTGCCCGCCCACCACATGAAACTGCGCGCTTTTCTCAGCGCGCGATTTCCTGTAAACCCCGCAAATCTGTGACGTGAGGCCCGCCCCCGGCCTCGTGCAAAGGATTGGGGGCGGCGGCAATGGGGCCGCCATTTGCACAGGATGCCCGCAGGGGCGGCGCATCCATGAGGAAATCCGCATGTTCGATGAAGTGAAGAAATCCATCCAGTGGGGCCAGGAAACCCTGACGCTGGAAACGGGCAAGGTTGCCCGCCAGGCCGATGGTTCGGTCATCGCCACGCTGGGCGAAACCAGCGTCATGGCCAACGTGACCTTTGCGAAAGAACCCAAGCCCGGTCAGGACTTTTTCCCGCTGACCGTCCATTATCAGGAAAAATACTATGCCGCCGGCAAGATCCCGGGCGGCTTCTTCAAGCGCGAGGCGCGCCCGTCCGAAAAGGAAACGCTGACCGCCCGCCTGATCGACCGCCCCTGCCGCCCGCTGTTCGCGCCGGGCTTCAAGAACGAAGTCCTCGTCATGTGCACGGTGCTGTCGCATGACTTGGTGAACGACCCCGACATCGTCGCGATGATCGCCGCATCGGCCGCGCTGACCATTTCGGGCGTGCCCTTCATGGGTCCAATCGGCGCCGCGCGCGTCGGCTTTGCCAATGGCCAATATGTGCTGAACCCCGAGGTTCAGGACATGGACAACCTGCGGGGCAATCCCGAACAGCGCCTGGATCTGGTCGTCGCCGGCACCAAGGACGCCGTGATGATGGTCGAATCCGAGGCCTATGAGCTGACCGAGGAAGAGATGCTGGGCGCGGTCAAGTTCGGCCACGAACAGATGCAGCCGGTGATCGACCTGATCATCGACTTCGCCGAGGAATCGGCGAAAGAGCCCTTCGATTTCCGCTCGCCCGATTATACGGAGCTGTATGCCCGTGTTAAATCGCTGGGCGAGGCGGACATGCGCGCCGCCTATGCGATCCGCGACAAGGGCGAACGCCGCGATGCGATCGAGGCGGCGCAGGCCAAGGTCAAGGCCGGGCTGAGCGAGGAGGAACTGGCTGACGCCAATCTCGGCTCGGCGCTGAAAAAGCTGGAATCGGGCATCCTGCGCGGCGACATCATCCGCGGCGGCGCCCGGATCGACGGGCGCGACAACCGCACCGTCCGCGCCATCGACAGCGAGGTGGGCGTGCTGCCGCGCACCCACGGCTCGGCCCTGTTCACCCGCGGCGAGACGCAGGCGCTGGTCGTGACCACGCTGGGCACGGGCGATGACGAACAGATCATCGACGCGCTGCACGGCAATTTCCGGTCGAACTTCCTGCTGCACTACAACTTCCCCCCCTACTCGGTGGGCGAGGTGGGCCGCGTCGGCAGCCCCGGCCGGCGCGAGATCGGCCACGGCAAGCTGGCCTGGCGCGCGTTGCAGGCGGTGCTGCCGGCGCCGACCGACTTCCCCTATACCATCCGCGTTGTCTCCGAGATCACCGAATCGAACGGCTCGTCCTCGATGGCGTCGGTCTGCGGCGGGTCGCTGTCGATGATGGACGCGGGCGTGCCGCTCAAGGCGCCGGTCGCGGGCGTGGCGATGGGCCTGGTGCTTGAGGACCAGGACAACTGGGCCGTGCTGACCGACATCCTGGGCGACGAGGATCACCTCGGCGACATGGACTTCAAGGTCGCGGGGACGGAAAACGGCATCACCTCGCTGCAGATGGACATCAAGGTCCAGGGCATCACCCCGGCCATCATGGAACAGGCGCTGGAGCAGGCCCGCGAAGGCCGGCTGCACATCCTGGGCGAAATGGCCAAGGCCCTGACCGAAGGGCGGCGCGAGTTCAGCGCCCACGCCCCGCGGATCGAGACGATGACCATCCCCACCGACAAGATCCGCGAAGTGATCGGCTCGGGCGGCAAGGTCATCCGCGAGATCGTCGAAGTGTCGGGCGCCAAGGTCGACATCAACGACGACGGCACCATCAAGATCGCCTCGGCCAACGCCGAATCGATCAAGAAGGCGCACGAGATGATCTGGTCGATCGTGGCCGAGCCGGAAGAGGGCAAGATCTACACCGGCAAGGTCGTCAAGCTGGTTGATTTCGGCGCCTTCGTGAACTTCTTCGGCAAGCGCGACGGCCTGGTCCATGTCAGCCAGATCAGCGGCAAGCGCCTGAACCACCCGAACGAGCTGCTCAAGGAAGGGCAGGAAGTCAAGGTCAAGCTGCTGGGCTTTGACGACCGCGGCAAGGTGCGCCTGGGCATGAAGATGGTCGATCAGGACACGGGCGAGGAAATCACCGAACCCCGGAAAGAGGACGCGCAGGCCGAATAAGCCGCGCCTGCCTGCCCCAAGGCCCCGCCCGAAACGGCGGGGCCTTTCTCGTCCGGCCCTGCCTGCAGGGCGCTTTTGGCGCCGGGCGGGCCTCTCGGCGCTGTGGCTTCTCGTCACGGGGCGCCGCCGCTTCTTGGCCCCGCGCCCATCTTCGGTCCGCAAATATCCTCGGGGGGTCCGGGGGGCAGACAGCCCCCCGGCTCGCCTTCACCGCATCGCAGCCTGCAAGGCCCGGATCGCCTCCGGATCGGTCGCCATCCGTTCGGGCGCGATCCTCAGCGCGCCCAGCGGCCCGCCCGCCGGGCGCATGACGCTGCACGAGGCATGCAATGCATCCACCCCCGCCGCGATCAGCGCCGGGGCATTGGCCGCCGTGACCCCGCCGCCGGCCATGATCTCGCACCGGCCCCGCGCGGCGCGGGCAAGCGCGCGCAGACCCGCCGCCCCGGCCAGCGCATCGGGCGCATGCCCGGCCGTCATGATCCGGGTAATGCCTATCGACAGGGCAAGCTCCAGCGCCTCGGCCGGATCGGGCGTCACGTCAAAGGCGCGGTGGATGACGATTTCCATCCCGCGGGCCGCCTCGGCAAGGCGCGCCATTGCCGGCGCGTCCAGCCGCCCGTCGTCCCCCGTCACGCCAATCGCCACCCCGGCCAGACCCGCGGCCCTTGCCGCCGCGATGTCATCGACCATCACCGCCAGCTCGCCCGGCGAATACCGGAAATCGCCTGGCCGCGGCCGGATCATCGCGATCACCGCAACCCCGCAGCGCGCAGCCCGCGCCATCAGCCCGGCCGAAGGCGTCAGCGCCCCCAGCGCCAGCGCGCTGCACAGTTCGATCCGGTCCACCCCGGCCGAGGCGGCCGCCGCCAGCCCCTCGGCGTCGTCCACGACGATTTCCAGCGCCACGCCCATGGGCAAGGTCATCCCCCGTCCTGTGGGCGTTTGGCAAGGGCATCCTGCCGCGCTAGGAACAATACGCGATGACAAAGAGGGCTGGGATGATCTGCGGCGGACTGGATATCGGCGGCACCAAGATCGAGGCGCGGCTGTTCGACGGGGCCATGCAGCCGTTGGACAGCCGGCGGGTGCCGACGCCGCGGGGCAGCGCGGATGCGTTTTTTGCCGCCGTGGCGGATCAGGTGGGCTGGCTGCGCGCGGCGGCCGGGGCCGACCTGCCGGTCGGCATCGCCATGACCGGGATGGTCGAGCCCGGCACCGGGATTGCCCGAACCGCCAATCTGCCCATCAGCGGCCAGCCCATGGCCGCGCGGCTGACCCAGGCGGTCGGCCGCCCCCTGCCGGTGATGAACGATTCCATGGCTCTGGCCTATTCCGAGGCGAATGGCGGCGCGGCCGAGGGCGCGGCTGCGGCGGTCGGCCTGATCCTGGGCACCGGGGTCGCGGCAGGGTTCTGCGTCGATGGCGCGCCTGCGCCGCGCTTTGGCGGGCTGCCGATCGAGATCGGGCACAGCGGCATGCCGGCGCGGGCGCTGGCCCGGCACGGGCTGGGGCTGTGGGGCTGCGGATGCGGGCGGGCGGGCTGCATCGAGGCCTATGTCGCCGGTCCGGGCGTGGCGCGCATCGCCGAACATCTGGGGCTGGGACCGGAACCGGCCCCCCGCCTTGCCGCCCGCGCGGCGCAGGGCGAGGCTGCGGCCGAACAGGCGCTGGCGGTCTGGGCGGATCTCGCGGCCGAGGCGCTCGAGGTGCTGCAGATGACGATCGACCCGGATGTGGTGGTGCTGGGCGGCGGGTTGTCGCAGATGCCTGGCGTGGCCGAGCGTCTGGCCGCAGCGCTGCCGGCGCGGCTGATGGCGGGCACGCCGCTGCCGACGCTGCGGCTGGCGCGGTTCGGGGATGCCAGCGGCGTGCGCGGGGCGGCGCTGCTGGGCCGGCGGGCCGCCGCTGGCGCGAACGTGTAGCGGCGCGGGATGAGGCGGGTTGTGGCGTCCGGCAGCGGCTGCGATACCGGGGCCATGATGCAGCATCCTTGCCCTTTGCGACTGCGCCTTGCGGGCCTGCTGCTTGTTCCGCTGTTCCTGACCCTGCCGGCGGCGGTGCTGGCGCAGTCCGGCCCGCGGGGCGGCGGGGGGCGGCCGGCGCGCAGCAGGGTCCGCGCGAGGTCGGGGTCGTGACGCTGATGCGGGAAAGCGTGCCGGTCACGACGACGCTGCCCGGGCGGGCCGTCGCCTATCACGAAACGGCCATCCGCCCGCAGGTGGGCGGCGAGGTGTCCGAGATCGCCTATAATCCCGGCGAGCCGGTCAAGGCCGGGCAGGTGCTGTTCCGCCTGGACGATGCGCAGCGCACCGCAACGCTTGCGGCGGCAGAGGCAGTCGTGACCAGCGCGCGGGCCGCGCTGCAGGGCGCGCAGGCGACCGTGAACCGCTATGACCGCCTGCAGGGCACCGGCGTCAGCAAGGCCGAACTGGAAACGGCGCAGGTCGCGCTGGCCAATGCCCGCGCCAGCCTGTCCCAGGCCGAGGCCGACCGCGACCTGGCGCAGCTTGCCGTGGACCGCTCGGACATCCGCAGCCCCATCGACGGGGTGGCCGACATCGCGCAGGTGTCGGTGGGCGATCTGGTGACCGCAAGCCAGAGCGATGCGCTGACGACCGTCACCCAGCTGGACCCGATCTATGTGGACGTGTCCGAATCGCGGGCGCGCTTTCTGCGCAACATCCAGATGCGCAATGCCGGCACCCTGGCGCCGCAGACGGGTCTTCAGCCGCAGGTGATCCTGGAAACCGGGCAGGTCTATGACCAGCCGGGCGCGCTGGTGGCGCCGGGCCGGACGGTGTCCTCGACCACCGGGACGGTGCCGTTGCGGCTGCAGTTCCCGAACCCCGACCGGTTGATCCTGCCGGGTCAGTTCCTGCGCGTCCAGCTGACCGTCGGCACGCTGGAAGGCGTGCTGGTGCCTCAGCGCGCCACCCGCCGCTCGGCCAGTGGCGAGCTGACGGCCTTTGTCGCCCGCAACGGCAAGGCCGAACAGGTGACGCTGACCGAATCGGGCACCGCGCATAATGCCTGGGTCGTGACCCAGGGCGTCAGCGCGGGCGAGTCCCTGATCCTGGACGGCCTGACCAACCTGACCGCGGGCGCTGCCGTCACCACCGTCCCGGTGGTGATCGACGCGGACGGCGTGGTGCGGAATGCCGGCGATGCCGCCGCAGCAGACGCAACCGCCGCCGGCAGCGCGGCGGGCGATCAGCCTGCCCCCGAGGCCAGGGCCAACGGCACCTCGGCCCCGGACGCGTCGGCCGCAAACGCCCCCGCCCCGGACATCGCGGCCTCGAACGCCGCGACTGCGGGGGGGGTTGCGGGCGCGGGGGATGCCGCCCCCGGCCCTGCCGCGGCAAGCCCCGCCCCTGAAAGCAGCGTCACCGCGCCTGCTGCCGCCCCGGCCTCTGGGGCCGCAAGCACCGGCGCAGGCGGCACCGTTGCCCCGGCCACTGGCGCCGCCGCCAGCCCGGCACCCGTCCCCGCTGCGCGCCCCCGCAACTGATGGCGCAGTTCTTCATTCATCGTCCGGTCTTTGCCTGGGTGCTGGCCATCGTCACGATGCTGGCGGGCGTCTGGGGCGTGCTGCAACTGCCCGTCTCGCAATATCCCGACATCGCGCCCACCACGATCCGCATCAGCGCCAGCTATTCGGGCGCGACGGCCGAGGCGGTGCAGAACGCCGTGACCGGCCAGATCGAGGACGCGCTGACCGGGCTGGACGGGCTGCTCTATTTCGAATCCACCTCGTCGCAGGGGCGCGCCTCGCTGACGCTGACCTTCGACGACACGGTCGAGCCGACGAACGCCCTGAACGACGTGCAGTCGCGCGTGCGCAGCGTCGAATCGCAGCTGCCCACGACCGTGCAGAACGACGGGGTGTCGGTGACGCGATCGACCTCGTCCATCCTGATGGTCGGGGCGCTTGTCTCTGCCGACGGGCGCTATTCCACCGTCGAGCTGGGCAACCTGCTTGAAGAGGTGGTCGAAGGCCCGGTCGAGCGCGTCTCGGGCGTCGGCGGGATCAACATCTTCGGCTCGGGCTATGCCATGCGAATCTGGCTCGATCCGCTGCGCCTGGCGCAGTTCCAGCTGACCCCGGCCGACATCACGGCCGCGGTGGCGGCGCAGAACGCGACCGTGTCGGTCGGCTCGCTGGGCAGTCAGCCGGTCACGCAGGGGCAGCAGTTCACCGCCACCATCACCGCGCAGAGCCAGCTGACCAGCGTCGAGGATTTCCGCAAGATCCTGCTCAAGACCGGGGATGACGGCGCCTCGGTCTGGCTGGGCGATGTGGCCGATATCGAGATCGGGCAGAAGACCTACGGCTCGAACAGCCGCTTTTCGGGCAGCAATGCCGCAGGCTTCGGGATCAACCTGGAAACCGGGGCCAATGCGGTGGACACCGCCGCGGCGGTGCGCACGGTCCTGGCCCGGCTGCAATCGGCCCTGCCCCAAGGGGTCGAGCTGCAGACGGCCTATGACACCTCGCCCTTTGTTCAGGAATCCATCAACAAGGTCTATCACACGCTGTTCGAGGCGGTCGCCCTGGTCATCGCGGTGATCCTGATCTTCCTGCAGAACTGGCGGGCGACGGTGATCCCGGTCGTGGTGGTGCCGGTGGTTCTGCTGGGCACCTTCGGGGTGCTGTATGCCTTGGGCTATTCGATCAACACGCTGACCATGTTCGCCATGGTCCTGGCCATCGGGCTGCTGGTCGATGACGCCATCGTGGTCGTCGAGAATGTCGAGCGCATCATGCGCGAGGACAGGCTCGACCCGGTCCGCGCGACGGAAACGGGCATGCGCCAGATCACCGGCGCGCTGGTCGGCATCGCCGTGGTGCTGTCGGCGGTGTTCCTGCCGATGGCCTTCATGGCCGGCTCGACCGGGGTGGTCTATCGCCAGTTCTCGGTCACCATCATCACGGCGATGGGGCTGTCGCTGGCCGCGGCGCTGATCCTGACCCCGGCGCAGACCGCCGCGCTGCTGCGGCCCCATCACGGCCCGGCCCGCTTCGCCCCGGCGCGCTGGTTCAACCGCGGCTTTGACAGGCTGACGGATGCCTATGCGGGGATCGTGGCGCGGGTTGTCCGCCGGCCCTTTGTCGTGCTGGGCCTGCTGGTGCTGATCGCGGCCGGCACCTGGCAGATGTTCACGCGGATGAACTCGACCTTCCTGCCCACCGAGGACCAGAGCGTGATGATGGCGCAGGTGAACCTGTCCGAAGGGTCCACCGCCCAGCAGACCTTGGCCGTGGTGAAGGAGATCGAGGATTACCTGCTGACAGATGAACCGGCCGTCCAGTCCACCTTTGCCGCCTTGGGTTTCGGCTTTGCGGGGTCGGGACAGGGGCGGGCGATGCTGTTTGTCCGCCTCAAGCCCTTTGATGAACGCACCGATTCCGCGATGTCGGCCGCCTCGCTTGTCCAGCGCGCCAATGCCCGGTTCGGCAGGCACCGGGCGGGGCGCGTGACCTTCATGCAGCCGCCGCCGATCCAGGGGCTGGGCAACGCGGCCGGGTTCCAGATGTATCTGATCGACCAGTCCGCCCAGGGGATCGAGGCCCTGCGCAAGACGGCCCGGACGCTTGAGGAAAAGGCCAATGCCGATCCCCGGCTCAGCAATGTGCAAAGCCAGGGGGATGAGGATCAGGCGGCGCTCAGGCTGGACATCGACCCGCAGCGGGTGGGGGCGCTGGGGCTCAGCCTCAGCGATGTGAACGGGATGCTGTCCACCATCTTTGCGGGGCGCGAGGTCAATGATTTCGCCATGGGCGCGACGCTGCGGCCCGTCATCGTGCAGGGGGCCGCCGCCTTCAGGATGCAGCCCGAGGATGTCGAGGCATGGTATGCGCGCAACAGCGCGGGCGAGATGGTGCCCTTCAGCGCCTTCCTGTCTACCCGCTGGGTGCCGGTCGCGCCGCGGCTGGCCCGGTTCGAGGGATCGGATGCGATCTCCATGTCGGGCAGCGAAGGCGCGGGCGCGACCTCGGGCCAGGCCATGGATGCGATGGAGGAACTGGTCGCCGGCCTGCCGGGGGGATACGGCGTTGCCTGGACCGGGCTTTCCTATCAGGAACGCCAGTCGGGCAACCAGGCGCCCTATCTGTATGCGCTGTCGGCGCTGGTCGTGTTCCTGTCGCTGGCGGCGCTTTACGAAAGCTGGTCGGTGCCGTTTTCGGTCATGCTGGCGGTGCCGGTCGGGGTGCTGGGGGCGGTTGCGGCCGCGCTGCTGATGGGCCAGTCGAACGACGTGTATTTCAAGGTGGGCATCCTGACGACCATCGGGCTTGCCGCCAAGAACGCCATTCTCATCGTCGAATTCGCGCGCGATCTGGAAATGCAGGGGCGCGGTATCCTTGATGCGGCGGTCGAGGCGGCGCGGCTGCGGCTGCGGCCGATCCTGATGACTTCGCTGGCCTTCATCCTGGGGGTGATGCCGCTGGCGCTGGCGCGCGGCGCTGGCGCGGCGGCGCAGAACTCGATCGGGATCGGGGTGATGGGCGGGATGATCGCGGCCACGTTCCTGGGCATCTTCATGGTGCCGGGATTCTATGTCGCGGTGCGCCGCATGACGGGGGGCAAGGCCCTGGCCGAACCCGCCGCCCGGCCATGAATGAAACAGGGCCGCCCATGCGGGCGGCCCTGTGCTGCCAGACCGGAAGCTTACAGGATGAACTCGTCGCTGGTGTAGTCATAGGCCGAGATGGCGCCATCCGCGATGCGGATGGTCAGGTCGGCGACGCCATCATTGTTCAGATGGGCGTTCAGCACCGTCTCTCCATTCACCTCGGACAGCGAGCAGGTGCCTGCGGCCCGCGAGGCGCTGAACACGAAATCCTGGTTGCCGGCGATGGTCAGGTTCGCGTCGATCCCGTGCAGGTCGATCACGTCCCCGCCGCGCACGCCGACGCCCTCGAATGCCACGGCCCCATCGCCGCCGGTGATCACGTCAACGCCGAAGCGCGAATTGGAATCCGAGTTCGACAGGAACCGGAAGGTATCCGCCCCGGCCCCGCCGGCCAGCGTGTCGGCCCCCAGCGCGCCGTAAAGGATATCATTGCCCGACTGCCCGCGCAGCATGTCGTTGCCGGCCTGGCCCTGCAGCACGTCGCCCAGATCGCCCCCCAGCAGCGTGTCGTTGCCGGTGCCGCCGATCAGGTTGTCGTTGCCGCCCATCCCGTAAAGGATGTCGTTCCCGGCCATGCCGTGGATCGCGTCATTGGCATTGGTCCCGGTCACGCTGTCGGCGTTGTTCGAGGCATAGCCCGCCGAAACCGTCAGGGTATAGCTGCCGGTGGCGTTGTTGCCCTGTTCCCCCACGCCCAGCGTATAGACGGCCGTGCCGCCCGAGCCGATCGTGAAGGTGATCTGGCCGTCGCGGTTGGACCCAGGCGTCACGTCGTCATTGAACAGCAGGCGGGTGCCGCGGGCGTCATAGAGCGCGATGTTGGGATCGACCAGCGAGCCGCTGCTTGACGAGGCGCCCTTGGCCGAGGCCGAATAGGTCAGCCCGGCGATGAAGGTCGTGTTGTAGGTGTCGAAGTCCCCGACGGGCGAGATCGCCCCCGTCTTCGACGTTCCGGTTTCGATGCGGCCGATATAAGCCATGATCTGCTTTCCATCCTTGCAAGGCCCGGATCGGGCGGTTCGAACATAGCGGCGATTGGCGATCACGGGCGATCACCTTTCGGCTGGCGCCCTGATGCCGCACGCATCGCAGGCAGAACCCGCTGGGGCACGGTCCGTTCGGTCACATTCCGTTGTGGTGCCCCATCCTGCCGCAAGGCATGGAAAAAGGGCGCCTCGCGGGCGCCCTTGCCGCGGCTGAGGCAGGCCGGCTCAGCCTTTCTTCAGGCAGCGGCTGCCCAGCAGTTCGGCGATCTGCACCGCATTCAGCGCCGCGCCCTTGCGCAGGTTGTCGCTGACCACCCACAGGTTGAGGCCGTTCTCGACGGTGGAATCCTGCCGGATGCGCGAGACGAATGTAGCATAATCGCCCACGCATTCGATGGGCGTGACGTAACCGCCAGGCTCGCGCTTGTCGATCACCATGACGCCCGGCGCCTCGCGCAGGATGTCGCGAGCCTCGTCCTCGTCAAGGAAATCCTCGAACTCGACATTGACCGCCTCGGAATGGCCGACAAAGACCGGAACGCGCACGCAGGTCGCGGTGACCTTGATCGCGGGGTCCATGATCTTCTTGGTCTCGGCGACCATCTTCCATTCTTCCTTGGTTTCGCCCGAATCCAGGAACACGTCGATCTGGGGGATGACGTTGAAGGCGATCTGCTTCTGGAACTTCTTCGGCGGAACGTCCGAGGTGGGGTTGTAGACGGCCTTGGTCTGGTCCCACAGCTCGTCCATGCCTTCCTTGCCGGCGCCCGAAACGGACTGGTAGGTGCTGACCACGACGCGCTTGATCCTGGCCCGGTCGTGCAGGGGCTTGAGCGCCACCACCATCTGCGCGGTGGAACAGTTCGGGTTGGCGATGATGTTCTTTTTCGCATAGCCCTCGACCGCGTCCGGGTTCACCTCGGGGACGATCAGCGGGATCTGCGGGTCATAGCGATAGAGGGACGAGTTGTCGATCACCACGCAGCCCTGCGACGCGGCAAGGGGGGCGTATTTCTTGGTCGGCTCGGACCCGATGGCGAACAGCGCGATGTCGTATCCGGTGAAGTCGAACCCCTCGATGTCGCGGGTCCTCAGCGTCTTGTCGCCATAGCTGACCTCGGTCCCGAGGCTGCGGCGCGAGGCCAGCGCCACCACCTCGTCGGCGGGAAACTGGCGCTCGGCCAGGATGTTCAGCATTTCGCGGCCCACGTTCCCCGTGGCGCCCGCGACGACGACCTTGTAACCCATCTGGGGAATCCTTTCGCTTTCAGCCGGCCGCGCTTAGCGGAAAGCGAGGGGAAAGTGAATACGGGGGGTTCGCCGCAGCCGGGGGCTTCGCGCCCCCGGACCCCCGCGGGATATTTGCGGACCGAAGATGAGCAGGAGCGCGTCATGACCGAACCAGAGTTTGCCCCCCAATCCGCCCGGAGCCGCCCCCTGTGGCTGGTGCCGCAGGGCGAGGACGGGCCGGTCTGGCCCGAGGGCGTGGATCGCGGCTTTGCGGAGGCGAGCGGCTTTGCCGGCAAGGCGGGGCAGCTGTGCCTGCTGCCGGGCGAGGGAGGGGTTGCGGGCGCGCTGTTCGGGCTTGGCAGGGCTGCCGAGCCGGCAGGCCGGCCGCCGCGCGAACGCTTTGCGCTGGCGCGCGCGGCCGAGGCCCTGCCCGCGGGGGCCTGGCGCATCGCCGGCGCACCCCAGGGCCATGACATGGCTCAGGCGGCACTGGGCTGGCTGTTCGCGCAGTATCGCTTCGCGCGCTACAAGGCGGCCGAGCCGCCCGCGGCGCGGCTGGTCTGCCCCGAGGGGGTTGACCGCGCGGCGCTGCTGGCGATGGCAGCAGGCGAATATCTGGCGCGCGATCTGATCAACACGCCGGCATCCGACATGGGACCGGCGGATCTGGAACAGGCGGCGCGCGATCTGGCAGCGCGGCATGGCGCGGCGGTGGATGTGGTCGCGGGCAGCGCGTTGGCCCAGGGGTTTCCGATGATCGCCGCCGTGGGCCGGGCGGCAGGACCGGGGCGCGCGCCGCGCCTGATCGACCTGCGCTTTAGGGGCGAGGGACCGGCGGTCACGCTGGTCGGCAAGGGCGTGTGCTTTGACACAGGTGGCCTCGACATCAAGCCGTCCGCATCCATGTTGCTGATGAAGAAGGACATGGGCGGGGCGGCCAATGTGCTGGGCCTGGCCGAGACTCTGGCGCGCATGGGCCGTGCCGGCGGGCTGCGGGTGCTGATCCCGGCGGTGGAAAACAGCGTCGGCCCGGACAGTTTCCGCCCCGGCGACGTGCTGACCAGCCGCAAGGGGCTGACCGTCGAGATCAACAACACCGATGCCGAGGGGCGCCTGATCCTGGCCGACGCGCTGGCCTATGGGGCCGAGGCGCGGCCGGCGCTGATGGTTAGCATGGCGACCCTGACCGGGGCGGCGCGGGTAGCCCTTGGGCCGGACCTGCCGCCGTTCTTCTGCGATGACGATGCGGCGGCGGAGGCCTTGTTCCGTGCCGGGCGCGATCACGCCGACCCGATCTGGCGGATGCCGTTCTGGGAACCCTATGAGGCGATGATCGAGCCGGCCATCGCCGATCTGGACAACGCGCCCTCGGGCGGGTTCGCGGGGGCGATCACGGCGGCGCTGTTCCTGCGCCGCTTTGCCGCGGGCGCAGGTATCTATGCGCATTTCGATATCTACGGCTGGCAGCCCGCGGCTGCGCCGGGCAGGCCCAAGGGCGGGGCGGGACAGGGGATGCGGGCAATCCTGCACGCCCTGCCCCGGATCGTCTGATGGACCGCCGTCTGACCCCGGCCACCGATCGGGTGGCGCTGGCAGGCTGGGACCTTGAGCGCCCCGCGGTCACGGACGGCGCCCCCATGCGCATCGCCGCCGCGCTGACCGATCTGCGCCGGGCGCCGGGCGGGGCGCGCGACCGCCAGTTGCTGCTGGGCGCCGACGTGACGGTGATCGAACAGCGGGACGGCTGGGCCTTTATCCGGGCCGAGGCGGACGGCTATTGCGGCTGGGTGATCGCCGCCGCCCTGACGGCGGCGCGGCCGCCGGTGACGCACCGCGTCGGGGCCCCTGCCAGCCATGTCTATCCCGCGCCCGATTTCAAGCAGGGCGAACGGATCGGCCTGTCGATGGGCTGCCGCCTGAGCGTTCTGGCAACCGAAGGACGCTTTGCCCGGCTGGAGGATGGCGGCTATGTCCCGCTTGCCCATCTGTCGGATGCGCCGGCGCGCGATCCGGCGACCGTGGCGCAAAGCCTGCTGGGCACACCCTATCTGTGGGGCGGCAACAGCCGCGGCGGGATCGACTGTTCGGGGCTGGTGCAGGCGGCGCTGCACGCCTGCGCCATCGCCTGCCCCGGTGACAGCGACCTGCAATGCGCGGCCTTTCCCGAAAGCCCGGCGATCGGGCGCGGCGATCTGCTGTTCTGGCCTGGCCATGTGGCCATGGCGCTGGACGGGCGCACCATGATCCATGCGACCGCCTGGACGATGTCGGTCGTCACCGAGGACATCGCCGCCGCCATCGCGCGGATCGAGGCGGCGGGCGACGGGCCCTTTCTCGGCGCGCGCCGGCCTGCGCTGGACGGGCGCATCGCCTTTCCGTAAGCCTGCATCAGCGGCCGAAAGCGGGGTTCCTTCCATGACGCATCTGTGGGTCCGGGCGGAAAGCCGCCCCAACGAGGATCGGGTGGGCATCACCCCCGAGGGCGTGCGCGACCTGGCCCGCCGCGGCTTTCGCGTCACGGTCGAGGACAGCCCCCGCCGCGTCATCCCCACTGCGGATTACCGCGCCGCCGGCGCCGCCATCGCGCCCGAAGGCTCGTGGGTGGATGCCCCCGACGACGCCATCATCCTGGGCCTCAAGGAACTGCCCGAGGATGGCACGCCCCTGCGCCACCGCCACATCATGTTCGGCCATGCCTTCAAGGGCCAGCCCGACGGGCAGGTGCTGCTGCGCCGGTTCCGTGCGGGCGGGGGCCGGCTTTACGATCTGGAATACCTGGTGGACGAACAGGGCCGCAGGCTGGCGGCCTTCGGCTATTGGGCGGGCTATGCGGGGGCGGCCGTGGCGCTGAAATGCTGGGCGGCGCAGGCGCGGGGCGGCCTTTGCGGACCGGTCGGCACCTATCCGGGCAAGGACGCGCTGGCGGCGGAGCTGCGGGCCGAGCTTGATGCGACCGGCAGGCCGCGCCCGCGCGCCATCGTGATCGGCGCCAAGGGGCGGGTCGGCACCGGGGCGGCCGACCTGTGCGCCGAAATGGGCGTTCGGGTGACCAAATGGGACATGGCCGAAACCGCCCATGGGGGGCCGTTCCCGGAAATCCTGGTGCATGAGGTCTTTTTGAACTGCATCCTCGCCCAGCCCGGATGCCCGGTATTCGTGCCCGAAAGCGCGGTCAATCCGGGCCGAAACCTGACGGTGATCGGGGATATCGCCTGCGATCCGACCAGCGCGTTTTCCCCCATCAAGGTCTATGACCGCACCACGAGCTGGGACAGCCCGGCGCTGCGCGTGGCCGAACGCCCGCCCCTCGACGTGACGGCGATCGACAACCTGCCCTCGATGCTGCCGCGCGAATCAAGCCGCGACTATGCCGGGCAGCTGCTGCCTGTGCTGCAGCAGCTGGACGCTATCGATACCGGCCCCTGGGGGCGGGCCGCAGCAACATACGAGACGCATCTGAAAGGGCTTTCGCCATGACGATCCACTGGGTGGGGACCGGACTGTCTGCAATTCCCGGGCTGCGCCGGCTGCTGGCGGGGAACGTGCCGGTCGCGGTCTGGAACCGCACCCCGGACAAGGCGCGCGCCGCGGTGGGCGATCTGGCGACCGACATCCGCAGCTATTCCCTGCCGGCCCTTGCCGGGGCGGTGCAGGCGGGCGATGTGGTCGTATCGATGCTGCCGGCCGACCGGCATGTTCCGCTGGCGCGGATCTGCCTGGACAAGGGGGCAAGCTTCGTCAGCTCGTCCTATATCTCGCCTGAGATGGCCGCGCTGGATCAGGCCGCCAGGGATGCCGGCGTCGCCCTCGTCAACGAGGTGGGGCTGGACCCAGGCATCGACCATCTGATGGCGCATGAGCTGGTCGCCGATTATCGCCAGATCGCCCGCGCCGGCGACACGGTCAGCTTCACAAGCTATTGCGGCGGCATCCCCAGCTATCCCAATACCTTCCGCTACAAGTTCTCGTGGTCGCCGCTGGGGGTGCTGCGGGCGCTGCGCTCGCCGTCGCGCTCGATCCGCGATGGGGCACTGCGCGAGGTGCAGCGGCCCTGGCACGCGATCGATGCCTATGATGCACCGCTGCCCGTGCCCGAACGGTTCGAGGTCTATCCCAACCGCGATTCCGCCGCCTTCGTGGCCCAATACGGGCTCGATCCGGAATGGCGGGTGCAGGACTTTGTCCGCGGGACCATCCGCATGAAGGGCTGGGCCGAGGCATGGGCGAATGTGTTCGCCGCGGTCGAGCGTCTGGCCGGTCCCGAGGGCGATGCGCAGCTTGCCGAGATGGCCGACCGGCTGTGGGCCGAACACGCCTATGCCGAGGGCGAGCCCGACCGCGTGGTCCTGTTCGTGCGCCTGTCGGCCCGGCGGGACGGCGCGGCCGTGTTCGACAAGGAATGGGTGCTGGACGCGCGCGGCAATGCCGGCGGCAGCGCCATGGCGCAGCTTGTCTCGACGCCGGTGGCGCTGGCGGTCGAGGCGGTGCTGGAGGGCCGCCTGCCCCCCGGCGTGCATGCGGCGCCGGACGATCCAGACCTTGTCGGCCACTGGCTGGTCGAGGTGGGTGAAATCGCCGATCACATGGCACGGGTGAACCATCTGGCAACAGCCTGACAGGAACGCCGCGCCCGCCGCCGCGTTAGGGCAAGACCTGCCAGAGCGAGGAAGGCCGCGCCATGTCCGCTTTCAGCCGCATTCCTGCATCCGCCGCGGTCGCGCTGGCCCTGTCTGCTGCGGCGGGGCTTGCCCAGAACGCCGGGGGCGATTTCAACGCCGCGCCCCCGAATGCGGCCGCGCAGACCCCGGCCTTCCCCGGCCAGACCCGCGCCCCAGTGCTTGCGGATGATATCGCGCTGAAGAAAACGATGCTGGTGGACGGGCTGAACCACCCCTGGGGGCTGGCGGCGTTGCCCGATGGCTCATGGCTGGTGACCGAACGCGCGGGGCGGCTGCGGCTGGCAGGCCGCGATGGCGCGCTGTCGCGCCCGATCGGCGGGTTGCCCGCCGTATCGGCCAAGGGCCAGGGCGGCCTGCTGGACGTGATCGTCGGCCCCGATTTTGCCCGCGACCGCCGGGTCTGGATCAGCTATGCCGCGCCCGCGCCGGGGGGCAATCACACTGCCGTCGCCACCGGCACGCTGTCGGCGGATGGCACCTGGCTGGAAGGGGTCAGGCGCATCTTTGCGCAGGTTCCCGTCTATGATGGCCGCAACCATTTCGGCAGCCGCCTGGTGCTGGACGGCAAGGGCGGGCTGTTCGTGACATTGGGCGAGCGGTCGGACCGGCCCATCAGGGACAGCGCCCAGCGCGATGACAACCATCTTGGCAAGATCGTCCATATCGACGCGCTGACCGGGGCACCGATGGGCGCGGGGATGGGCCTGCCGGAAACATGGGCCAAGGGGCTGCGCAACGTGCAGGCCGCGGCGCTGGACGGGCGCGGCCGGCTGTGGACGATCGAGCATGGTCCCCGCGGCGGGGACGAGCTGAACCGCATCCAGCCCGGACGCAACTATGGCTGGCCGGTCATCACCTATGGCGAGGATTACAGCGGCCGGCCCATCAACGAGGGGATCACCGCGCGCGCCGGGATGGAACAGCCGGTCTATTACTGGGATCCGGTGATCGCCCCTTCCGGCATGCTGTTCTATGACGGGGCGATGTTCCCTGAATGGCGGGGGGACATCCTGACCGGCGGGCTGGCTGGGCAGGCGCTGGTGCGTCTGCATCTGGACGGCGACAGGGTGGCGGGCGAGGCGCGCCATCTGCGCGGCATCGGGCGCGTGCGCGACGTGGCGGTGGCGCAGGACGGGGCGGTCATGATCCTGACGGATGCGGAAAACGGCGCTTTGATCCGCATCAGCCGCTGACCCGCCTGGCCCCTGAACGGGGCGCGCATCAGCGGCCGAACAGCCGCTCGATATCCGCCAGCTTGAGCTCGATCCATGTCGGGCGGCCATGGTTGCACTGGCCCGAACGGGGCGTGCGCTCCATCTCGCGCAGCAGGGCGTTCATTTCCTCGGCGGTCATGCGCCGTCCCGACCTGACCGATCCGTGGCAGGCCATCGAGGACAGGACCGCGTCGATGCGCGATTGCAGCCGGTCCGAGGCGCCCTGTTCGGCCAGATCATCCGCGATGTCGCGCAGCAGCGCCGCGGCATCGGCCTGGCCCAGCGCCGCCGGCATCTCGCGCACGGCAACGCAGCCGGGGCCGAAAGGCTCGATCACCAGGCCCAGCCGGTCCAGCTCCGCAGCCGCGGCAAGCAGGGCAGCAGCCCCGTCGCCCAGATCGACGATCTGGGGGATCAGCAGCGCCTGGGCGGGCACACGCGCGGCGGCGGCCTGCGCCTTGAGCCGTTCATAGACCAGCCGTTCATGCGCGGCATGCTGGTCGACGATCACGATGCCATCCGCGGTCTGGGCGATGATCCAGTTTTCATGCAGCTGCGCGCGTGCAGCCCCCAGGGGGGCGTTTGCTGTTCCGGCCCCATCCTCGACGCGGGCCGCAACGGGGGCAAAGGGCCCGGCCATCTCGGCGGCGCTGATTCCGGCGGCGCCTTCGGCAAAGCCTGCCGCAGCGCCGGGGGGCGCGGCGTCCAGCGGCGCCTGGGCGGCCCAGGCCGCTGCAAGGGCTGCCGGCGCGGGGGAAACGCCCTGCGCGGGACGGGCCGCGGCCAGCGCCGCAGCGCCCCCCGTGGTCGCGGCGCGGTGCCCTGCCCCGGCAAGCGCATGCCGCAGGGCCGACACGACCAGCCCGCGCGCCGCATCGGGTTCGCGGAATCGCACCTCGGCCTTGGCGGGATGGACATTCACATCCACCCCCTGCGGTTCGCAGTCGATGAACAGCACCGCCGCCGGATGCCGGCCTGCCGCCAGCACGTCGAAATAGCCGGCCCGCAGCGCCCCGGTCAGCAGCCTGTCGCGCACCGGGCGGCCGTTGACGTAAAGATGCTGCGCCACCGCAGCCCCGCGCGAATAGGTCGGCAGCGCGGCAAGCCCGCCCAGCCCCAGCCCGTCGCGCCGGGCATCCAGCGTGATGGCGTTGTCCAGGAAATCGCGCCCCATCACCCGGCCGATGCGCGCGGCCAGGGCCTCGGCCCCATCGCCGGGTTCGGCATCGGCGCGAAACAGGATGCGCCCGTCATCCTCGTCCGTCAGGATCAGGGCGACGGCGGGTTCGGCCATCGCCAGCCGGCGCATGACCTCGGCGATGGCCTGCGTCTCGGCCCGGTCGCCGCGCAGGAACTTGAGCCGCGCGGGCGTGGCGCAGAACAGATCGCGCAGCTCGACCGTGGTGCCGCGGTTGCGCGCGGCGGGGCGGGGGGCACCGATCTGGCCGCCGTCAACCTCGATCCGGGCTGCTTCGCTGCCGACGGCGCGGCTGGTGATCGCCAGCCGCCCCACCGCCCCCAGGCTGGGCAGCGCCTCGCCGCGAAAGCCGAAGCTGTGGATGGCCATCAGGTCTGATCCGTTGATCTTGGACGTGGCATGGCGCGAGAGCGCCAGCGGCAGATCATCAGGGGCCATGCCGCAGCCGTCATCGCTGACCCGGATCAGACGCTTGCCGCCCCCGGCAATCGCCACCTCGATGCGCCGCGCGCCCGCGTCCAACGCATTCTCGACCAGTTCCTTGACCGCCGATGCGGGCCGTTCCACCACCTCGCCGGCGGCGATACGGTTGGCAGCGGCCTCGTCCAGCTGTCGGATGATGGGACGTATGTTGGGATCGCGCCGCGTCATACCCCTGCATATAGCAGCTGCAAAGACCCACTGAAACGGATTTGACACAAGATAAAGGAAACCTCGGCTTGCGCGGAAACCCCGTCCAGCCGCGTGCGTTAGGGAACCGCCATCCGCTTCTTTCTTATCTGAACAAGGACATGACCATGAAAAAGATTTCGCTCTCGCTGCTGGCCGCCGCAACCCTCGCCCTGGCCGCCTGCGGGCCGAACACCGCCACGCGCGCCACGACCGGCGCGGCCACGGGGGCCGTCGTTGCCGGCCCGGTGGGTGCGGTCGCTGGTGCCGCGCTAGGCGGCTCGGGCGCGGTCCGCGTCAAGTAAGAGCGGGCCAGACCGCCTGACAAAAGCCGCGCCCCCCGCCGGGCGCGGTTCTCATTTCGCGGGCTGCGCGGCCAGCCCCTCGGGACGGCCGACCAGCACGAATTCCAGCCGGGCCGGGTCCAGTAGGCGCTGGGCCACGCGGCGCACATCCTCGGCGGTGACGCGTTCGATCCGGGCATTGCGCGTGTTGACATAGTCCCGCGGCATGCCCATCAGCTGCATCCCGGTCAGGATGCCCGCGATCTTGCCGTTTCCGTCAAAACGCAGCGGATATTCGCCCGTCAGATAGGTCTTGGCATCGGCCAGTTCCTTGTCCGTGACGCCATTACGGATGTCGCCCCAGACCTTGCGGACCAGATCGACAGCCTCGGCAGTGCTGGCATTGGCCGTGGCCATCTGTCCTTGCCAGGTGTGGCCCAGCACCTGATTGGCAAGCCCTGTGCCCACGCCATAGGTCAGGCCGCGCTTTTCCCTGATCTCGTCCATCAGCCGCGACGAAAAGCCGCCGCCCCCGAGGATATGGTCCAACACGAAGGCCGCGAAGTAATCGGGATCGTCCATCGGCAATCCCTGCTGGGCAAAGGCGACGACTGTCTGTGGGCTGTCCCAGTCGATGACGGTCTGCGCCCCGGAAAGATGCAGCTCCGCCTCAGGCGGCAGCGGCGCGGCCGCATGGGCAGGCAGGTCGTCCAGGATACGGTCGATCAGAGCGCCCAGACCGGCCGCGTCGATATCGCCCGCGGCCGAGACGATCACCCGGTCGCGCGCCAGCACCCGGCGGCGCGCCTCGTCAAGATCGGCAACCGTCAGCCCGGCAACCGAATCGGCCGTCCCGTTCAGCGAACTGCCATACGGGTGATCGCCCCAGGCGCGCCGCGCCAGTTCCGTGGCCGCGATCGCGCCGGGGTCGGTTTCTTCGGCGCGGATGGCGGATTGGACCTGCGCGCGCACACGCTCGACCGCCGCGGGATCGAAACTGGGGCTGGTCAGGGCGTCGTGCAGCAGGTCGGCGGCCTGGTCGCGGTTTTCGCTCAGCGCCCGCAGGCTGACGGTCACGGCGTCGTCGCCGGCGTCAAAGCCGGCGCTGGCGCCCAGCGATTCCATCGCCTCGGCCCAGGCGGTCGCGTCGCGCTGGCCCGAGCCTTCCTCGAGCAAGGCGGTCATCAGGTTCACCGCCCCCCGCTTGCCCGGCGCATCGACCGAGGCCCCGCCCCGGAACGCGATGCTGAGCGCGACAAAGGGGATCGAGTGATCCTCGACCAGCCAGGCCCTGGTTCCGCCCGGCGATGTCACCTCGGCGATGTCGATGGCGCGGGCGGGCAGGGCCGCCATCAGCGTCAGCGAAAGAACGGCAAGAAATGTGCGGATCATTGTTCGGCCTTGGTCTGGGCGGGTTCGGTCGGCATATCGGGCGCGGCATCGGGCTGGACGGGGGGCGGGGCATCGGCCGCAGCACCCAAGCGGCTGGCCGAAGCAGCCTCGCCGGGCTCCGGCCCTGCCCGCGTCGGCAGCGGCGCGGCGGCGGGCGGTGCGGCAGGATGGGGCGTATCCGCGCCGGCCGGGCCGCCCGCAGCCGCAGGCGGCAATGCCGCATCCGCCGGTGCGGCATCCACCCCGCCCGCAGGTGCGCCCTGCGCGGGCGGGCTGCCTGCGGATGCCGCATCTCCCGCCGCATCCCTCGCCATCGCCTCGTCTGCCGCGCCGGCGGCGGCTGCCACCGCCTCGCCCTGCGGGGCGGGCAGCAGATGGGCGGTGACGGAACCCGTCCGCCTCAGCGCAAGCTGCGCTGCCGCCCGCACGTCATCGGCCGTCACCGCCGCCAGAAGATCGGGCCAGGCGTTCACATCCTCGACCGACAGCCCGATGGCCAGCCCTTGGCCATAGTCATAGGCCCGCCCATGGGCTGAATCGCGTTCATAGATGCGGGCGGCGCGCAGCTGCGTCTTGACCCGCTCAAGCTGCGCCGGGTCCGGTCCCTCGGCCAGAAAGGCGTCGACGGCGGCGCCCAGCTCGGCCTCGGCCTTGTCCTTGTCCGTGCCTGGCGCATAGGCCATCAGCACGGCAAAGCTCGTCGGATCGACGGTCAGCCCGTCATAGCTCGCCCCTGCCCACAGCGCCTTGCCGGTCATCACCAGCTTGCGCCCCAGCACCGATGTCTGGGGCGAGCCGCCCAGCAGTTCGGCCAGCACCGTCAGCGCGGCGGCCTGTTTCTGATCGCCCCGGTTGCGCTCGGGCACGATCACGCTGCGCGACACGCTGGGCTGGGGGACGCGAGGATCGCGCATCTCGATATGGCGTTCGGTGCGCTGCGCGGGTTCCTGCGGACGCGGGCCGCGCACCGCCTCGGGCCGGGCCGGGATCGGGCCATAATGCTTTTCGGCCAGCCGGCGCACCTCGTCCGGGGTGACATCGCCGGCGACGACCAGAACGGCGGCGTTCGGCGCGTAATGGGCATGATACCAGGCCAGCGCGTCGTCGCGCGTCAGCCCCTCCATCTCGGCGCGCCAGCCGATCACGGGACGGCCATAGGGATGGTTGTAGAACTGCACCGCTGCGCTTTCCTCGCTGAACAGCGCGGTCGGGTCGCTGTCGGTGCGTTGGGCCCGTTCAGCCAGCACGACCTGCCGTTCGGCCTGCCAGTCATCCTCGCCGATCTTGAGATGGGCCATGCGGTCGGCCTCCATCCCCATCACGAGGTCCAGCCGGTCGGCGGCGATGCGCTGGAAATAGGTGGTGAAATCATAGCTGGTGAAGGCATTGTCGCTGCCGCCATTGGCGGTGACGGTCTTGGACAATTCGCCCGGCGCCAGCCGGTCGGTGCCCTTGAACATCAGATGTTCGAGATAGTGGGCAAGGCCGGTCTTGCCGGGCACCTCGTCGGCCGACCCGATCCGGTACCAGACCATCTGCACCACCACCGGGGCGCGGTGATCCTCGATCACCACCGCCTCAAGCCCGTTGGGCAGGGTGAAGTGGCTGACACCGGGCGGCATGTCCGCCATCGCGGGGGCGGCAATCAGCATCAGGGCGGCGGTGAGACAACGCATGGAACGCTCCGGCAGAAAGGCTGCAGCGCAGGTTTGGGCGCAGCCCGGCCCGGACGCAACCCGTGCCCGGTCAAGCGGCGGTGATCGGCCCGGCCGGCGGGGGGCGCATGCCGCTGCGGTATCCCATCGGTGCCTGTCTTTTGCCGCGCGCGGTTTTCTGCGACAACCTTGGCGAGATCCCAAAGAGGAATGATCGATGGATTCTGCAACCCTGTCGCGCTGGCAGCCCCAGTTTCTGGGCATCCTGCGCATCGTCGCCGCACTGCTGTTCTTTTCGCATGGAGTCCAGAAGATCCTGGGCTTTCCGGCGGGAATGTCGCCCGAGGTGATGAGCCTGTCCTGGATCGCTGGCGTGATGGAGCTGGTCGGCGGCGCGCTGCTGATCCTGGGCCTGTTCACCCGGCCGGTGGCGTTCCTTCTGTCCGGGCAGATGGCCGTCGCCTACTGGATGGCGCATGCGCCGCAAAGCCCGCTGCCGATCGTCAACAAGGGCGAGGGGGCGATTCTCTACTGCTTCATCTTCCTGTATCTGGTCTTTGCCGGCGCCGGGGCGTTCAGCCTGGACGGCGCGATGCGCCGCGGCGGCCCGGCAGGGCGTCTGTAAGCCGGCCCGACACGCGCAGGGAAAAGGCCGCCTTCCAAGGGGAGGCGGCCTTTCTTCATTGCTCGTGGCTGCCGGGCAAGCGCCCCGGGCGCGGCACGGCCCCTCAGTTCGGCGGGGCGCTGGGGATGCGGGCGCCGGCCCGGCGCCAGCGTTCCAGCTCGGCCTGGCTGTCCAGCGACTGCGGCTTGTAGGCCCGGTAATAGACATTCGACTGGGCCAGCGCCTCGAGCGGGCGGCGGCCGTGACGGCGGCGATATGCGGCGTCTTCCTCGGCGGTCACCTGCCGGACATTGGGCATCACCCCGCCGCGCGTCGCCCGCGCGATCAGCGCCCCGTCTCCAGCCCCGACACCCTGCGCGCCCAGCTGCGCCGCGTTGCCGCCAAGCGCGGCGACCGCATCGGCGTTCGGCGCGGGGTCGGTGATGTTGGTCCCCCCCGGCGTGGGCGCGGGCAGTTGCGCAAGGTCGGTGGGCAGTTCAAGCGGCCTGGTCGGGACGATGGCGAATTCCTCGGGGCCATCGTCGCTGGCCAGGGTCATCAGCTTGCCGCTGCCCGAACAGCCTGCCATCGCCAGCGCGCAAAAGGTCAGCAGAACGGCCCGCATGACATCACCCCTGTTATCCGACGCCCTCTCTAGCGCGTCTTGCGCCCCCCGTCACGGGGCTTGTCGGCGGCCGGGGCAGGCTGCGGGCCGGGCTGGAACACCAGCCCCAGCGCCCCGGCAAAGATGGCGATGTCGGCCACGTTGAAGGAATAGGGGTTGCGCCAGCCCGGCAGGCTCATGTTCAGGAAATCGGCGACGGCGCCATAGGCAAGGCGGTCGATCACGTTCCCCAGTGCGCCCCCGATCAGCAGACCCGCGGCCACCTGGCCCACCGTTCCCGGCCGCACGCGCCACAGCCAGGCGCTGATCCACAGGCAGATCGCCACCGCGACGGCGACCAGCACCCAGCGCATCACCTCGGCATCGGTGCCCAGCAGGCCGAAATTGACACCCGGATTCCATGCCATCCTTAGGTTCAGCCAAGGGTCGATGACATCGAGGGCCTGCACCTCCTTGAGGTTCATCGCCTGCACGACGATCCACTTGCTCAGCTGGTCGATCACCAGCACCGCCAGCGCAACGCCCCCCGCCCACCACAGCCGCCGCAGCGGCGGCGGCGGAGGGGGAGCGGGAGGCGGTGCGGGTTCGGCCTTGACCGTCCGCCGCTTGCGCGGGGCGGGCGCCGTTCCATCGGCCCTCACCTTGCGGCGCGGCTTTTTGGGGGCGGGGGGCGGATCGCCCCCCTGGCCGCCGCCCGCCGCCGGCGCGGCAGGGGCCAGTGGCGCCGCAGGGTCGGCGGCAGGCGCCGCCGGCACGGCAGAGGCCGCGGGCTTGAGCGGAGGGGGGAAGTCCGGCGCGTTGCCCATCAGTGCCGGAAATGCCGCTGGCCGGTGAACACCATCGCCAGCCCCAGGCGGTCGGCGGCGGCGATCACCTCGTCATCGCGCATCGAGCCGCCGGGCTGGATCACGGCCCGCGCGCCGGCTGCGGCCAGGGCCTCGATCCCGTCGGCGAAGGGGAAGAAGGCGTCGGAGGCCACAGCCGCGCCTTCGGTCAGCGGGGCGGACAGGCCCAGCGCCTCGGCCATGTCCTCGGACTTGCGCCGCCCGATGCGGGTGCTGTCCACGCGGCTCATCTGGCCGGCGCCGATGCCGACGGTGGCGCGGTCGCGCGCATAGACGATGGCGTTGGATTTGACGTGCTTGGCGACGGTCCAGGCGAACATCAGATCGTCCAGTTCGGCCTCGGTCGGCTGGCGCCGCGTCACCGCGCGCAGGCCCTCGCGCGCGACATGGCCGTTATCGCGGCCCTGCACGAGGAAGCCGCCCGCAACCTGGCGGAAGGTCAGCCCGCCGGCATGCGGGTCGGGCAGCCCGCCCGTGGTCAGCAGGCGCAGGTTCTTCTTGGCGGCAAAGACCGCGCGCGCGGCATCCGTCGCGTCCGGGGCGATGACGACCTCGGTGAAGATCTCGGTGATCGCGCGCGCCGTCGCCTCGTCCAGCGTGCCGTTCAGCGCCACGATCCCGCCGAAGGCGCTGGTGCGGTCGCAGTCATAGGCGCGGCGATAGGCGGCCTCGAACGTCTCGCCCAAGGCCACGCCGCAGGGGTTGGCGTGCTTGATGATCGCCACCGCCGGGGCCAAGGGATCGAACTCGGCCACCAGCTCGAACGCCGCGTCGGTGTCGTTGATGTTGTTGTAGGACAGCTCCTTGCCCTGCCACTGGCGCGCCGTCGCCACGCCGGGGCGGCCCGAGCCGTCGGCATAGAAGGCCGCCGCCTGATGCGGGTTTTCGCCATAGCGCAAAGTCTGCGCCAGGGTTCCCGCGAATGCCCGCCGGCGCGGCGCCGCCTGCCCGATCGCATCGGCCATCCAGGACGACACCGCCGCATCATAGGCAGCGGTGCGGGCATAGGCGGCCTGCGCCAGCCGCTGGCGGAAAGCCAGGGTCGTCGCGCCGCCCTGCACATCCAGTTCCGCCAGCACGGCGGCATAATCCTCCACATCCACCACCGTGGCGACAAAGGCGTGGTTCTTGGCCGCCGCGCGGATCATCGCCGGGCCGCCGATGTCGATATTCTCGACGCAGGTCGCATAGTCCGCGCCCTTCGCCACCGTCGCCTCGAAGGGGTAGAGATTGACGACCAGCAGGTCGATCGCCTCGATCCCGTGCGCCTCCATCGCGGCGGCGTGTTCCGCATTGTCGCGCAGGGCCAGCAGGCCCCCATGAACGCGCGGGTGCAGCGTCTTGACACGGCCGTCCATCATCTCGGGAAAGCCGGTCAGATCCGCCACGTCCCGCACCGCCAGCCCGGCGCCCCGCACCGCCTGCGCGGTGCCGCCGGTGGACAGCAGGTCCACCCCGCGACCGGCCAGCGCGCGTGCGAAATCGACAAGCCCCGCCTTGTCGGACACCGAGATCAGCGCGCGGCGCAGGGGAATGCGGTCGGTCATGGCAGGGGCCTTCTGGAACGGTTCCCGCGTGACCTAGCCCGCCCGCGCGCCCCAGTCCAGCGGGCAGCCTTGGCGCGGGGGCCATGTGCGCCTAAGTCAGCCCCAGCACCACCGGAAGGATGCCATGACCGACCTTACCCCCCGCCAGATCGTCGCCGAACTGGATCGCTTCATCATCGGCCAGGCCGAGGCGAAACGCGCCGTTGCCGTGGCCATGCGCAGCCGCTGGCGCCGCCAGCATCTGCCCGACGCCCTGCGGGACGAGGTCTATCCCAAGAACATCCTGATGATCGGCCCCACCGGCGTCGGCAAGACCGAGATCAGCCGCCGGCTGGCCAGGCTGGCGGGCGCGCCCTTCGTCAAGGTCGAGGCGACCAAGTTCACCGAGGTCGGCTATGTCGGGCGCGACGTGGAACAGATCATCCGCGACCTGATGGATGCCGCCATGGCCGACACGCGCGAGCGCATGCGCGAGGCGGTCAAGGCGCGCGCCCATGCCGCCGCCGAGGACCGCGTGATCGCGGCCCTTGCCGGGGACCAGGCGCGCGAGCAGACGCGCGAGATGTTCCGCCGCAGGCTCAAGGCCGGGGAACTCGACGACACGGTGATCGAGCTTGACGTGGCCGACAACGCCAACCCCCTGGGGATGGAGATTCCGGGCCAGCCCGGCATGGGCCAGATGATGGACCTGTCCGGGCTGATGAAGGCCTTTGGCGGGCGCCGCGTGCGCCGCAAGATGACGGTGGCCCAGTCCCATGACCTGCTGCTGGCCGAAGAGGCCGACAAGCTGATCGACGACGAGGCGATCCGCGCCGCCGCGCTTGAGGCTGTGCAGCAGTCGGGCATTGTCTTCATCGACGAGATCGACAAGGTCGCCAGCCGCCAGGACGCCCGCGGCGGCGAAGTCAGCCGCGAGGGGGTTCAGCGCGATCTGCTGCCGCTGATCGAGGGCACGACCGTTTCCACCAAATACGGCCCCGTGCGCACCGACCACATCCTGTTCATCGCCTCGGGCGCGTTCCACGTCGCCAAGCCCAGCGACCTGCTGCCGGAACTGCAGGGCCGCCTGCCCATCCGGGTCGAGCTGAAGGCGCTGAGCGAGGGCGATTTCATCCGCATCCTGACGGAAACCGACAATGCCCTGACCCGCCAGTATGCCGCCCTGATGGCGACCGAGGGCGTGACGGTGGATTTCACCGATGACGGCATCGCCGCGCTGGCGCGCATCGCCTCCGAGGTGAATGCCAGCGTCGAGAATATCGGCGCGCGCCGTCTCTATACGGTGATGGAGCGGGTATTCGAGGAGCTGTCCTTTTCCGCGCCTGAGGCGCAGGGCAGCCGCGTCACCGTCAATGCCGGCTTCGTCGAGGCGCAGCTGGGCGATCTGGCGCGGTCGGCAGACCTGTCGCGCTATGTGCTGTAGAGAGGGCGGAGTTCACCTGAATCAAGGGGCTATTGCGCCGCAGACCGCGCTTTAGCCGCCTTCTAAGGGGTTCATCATACAGATAGGTCGCGATGGCTGAAACGGCCAATGTCGCGGCGACGGTGATCACCGCCATCTTACCGCGGTGATCATCCAGCGGACCGGCAAACAGCCGCTTGATGAACGCACCCGCAAACAGGATCATCGAGCCATGAAAGATGTAAATAGCGTAGGAGAGTCTTCCTAGGTGATCGAGCGCCAGTTCAACACGACCCCGCGATTTGATTGATGCCCCTGCACCGAGCGCAAGGGGAAAAACAACAATGATCCAGAAAAATCCCGCTGTCACGGAATTATGCGGGAGGATTGCGAACGAAAACACGGGCAATCCGATCCACAACGCACGTGAGCTCATGGGGCGAATGCGGTAATTCATTCGGTTCATGATGACGCCGAGAGTAAAGGAAAACCAGAATCGCGCCGCGCCGCCCAGTGCCGTGGCACGGTTGAAGCCCATATCCAGGCTGCCATGACTGTAAGCTTCTTTAATCAGCACGCACAAACCGGCAATTGCGACCATTGTCAGTGCACGAGTTGAAAGCCTGGGCAGGAGCAGCGCGTACAGGATGCCGAACCAGAATTCGAAACTCAGCGACCATGCGGTCGGTGCAAAGGGGAATTCGGTAAAGCCCCACGGAACCGCAGCAGGGTGGGGGATTAACGCAAGGCTGTAAGTAATTTCATCAATGAGCTGCCGCACTGTCGGGGCATCAGGCATCTTCATTGACAACTTTATGCAGAAATATGCAAAACCTACCATGGAGGCGGCTATATAAAGAGGATAGAGCCGAATGATGCGGGTCCATATAAAGGATCGCAAGCTCATGCTTCCTTGTCGCAAGCGCTGTTCGTAAGAGCGTGCGACCACAAAACCGCTGAGCAGGAAAAAGAAGTCCACTGCGAGGAAAGCGCCGGAAAACCATTCTCCACCGCCAACTACCCCACCTATATGATAGAAAACGATGAGCAAGGCCGCTACACCGCGCGCGCCATCGAGCGCCTTAAGATGGTCTGTCCTGTTTTTTTCCATGAAAAATATTATTCCTGACGCGTTATCCCGCATAAAGCAATACGCAGCGATAGGGGCGCTGCAATGGCGTTTCTGCAAGCAGGGCGTCCCTATCCCATCAAGATGGAAAAGAATATCTATCTTTTCAGATAGGAGACGCGGATATTCTTGCGGAATCCACGTTGCGGCCTGTCCTGCTGTGCAGATGCCTGGCGCCCGCTCTTTGCCATCGGCAACATCGGCGACGCGCGGGAGTCAAGGCGAATGACTCCGGACCCGGCGCGAGATCATCATCCGGCTTGGTTTCCACAACCGGAAACCCGAGGACCTGATGAGCCCTGCACCCGCGCCGGCACGCGCTCTTTCAGAACGGCACCTCGGCCGAGAACGTCATCGTGACGTTGGAATCCGGGTGGCGCAGTCGCAGCGTCTCGGCGTGCAGCATCAGGCGGGGGAAATCCGCCGCCGCGCCCTCGGCATACAGCGGATCGCCCAGGATCGGATGGCCCAGATGCGCCATGTGGACGCGCAGCTGGTGGCTGCGCCCGGTCAGCGGCGACAGGCGGACACGGCTTTCGTCGTCACTTGCGCGGATCACCCGCCAGTCGGTCCGGGCGGGGCGGCCATCGGGGTGGATCATCTGGCGCGGGCGGTTCGGCCAGTCCACCATCAGCGGCTGGTCCACCGTCCCCGAGGCGGGCGACAGCCGCCCGCGGACCCGCGCGACATAGGATTTCTTGACCTGCCGGCGCTCGAACTGCTGGCCCAGATGACGCTGGGCATGCGGGGTCAGGGCAAAGACCATCACGCCCGATGTATCCAGGTCGAGCCGGTGGACCAGCAGCACCGCCTGAAAGGCAGCGCGCAGGCGGGCGATCAGGCAATCGGCCCGATCCTCGCCCCTGCCTGGCACCGACAGCAGCCCCGCAGGCTTGTCCACCACCAGGATCTGGTCGTCATGATGGATCAGGCGCGGCTGTTCCCCGGTCGGGCGATAGACAAAGCTCACCGCCCGATCACCGCGCGATCAGCCGCAGGGCAAGCCCCGCGAACATCGCCGCGGCGATGCGGTTCAGCACCCCCATGCGCCGTCCCAGCCGCATCCCCAGCCAGCCGGCGATCATGCCGTAGCCCATCGTGACCAGCGTGCCCGTCAAGGCAAAGATCAGCCCCAGGCCCAGCAGCTGCTGCCAGACCAGCCCATAGGCAGGGTTGGTGAACTGCGGCAGGAAGGCCAGCAGGAACAGCACCGGCTTGGGGTTCAGCAGGTTCGACAGCGCCCCGCGCCGGATGATGTTCCAGGGGCGCACAGCTGCGCGGGATGATGGATCAGGCGGCGCGGCCGTCCAGCTTTTCCATGCCAGGAACAGCAGATAGGCCGCGCCCGCCCATTTGACCGCGGCCAAAGCGCCGGGATGGGCGGCCATGACTGCGCCCAACCCCGCCGTGGCAAGCAGCACATGGACGACCACCCCCATCCCCACGCCAAGGCCCGCCAGCGCGCCCGCGCGCGGCCCGCCCTGCACCCCGCATGCCGTGGCGAAGAACACGTCCTGTCCGGGGGCAAAGTTCAGCACCAGCCCGCCGGTGACAAAGGCCAGCAATTGCGGCCAGGGGATCTGCCCCAGCGTGTGCCAGATCATGCCTTCCCCCTGTCGCGGCGCTGCGGCCATTGCCGCCGCGCCCCGCCATGACCGTCCCTGCCGCCGGTCGCGGCAAGGCGGACCGGCGGCAGCCCATCCAGCATGCCCAAGGCCGCGCGCCGCACCTTGCCCGGCAGCCCTTGCCGGGCGCACCGACCGATCCCGGCCGCGCGCACAGATGAAAGCCGCACCGCGCCCCCAGGGCAGCCGCCGGCGAGATCACAATGTTCCGAAGACATCCTGCATCATCCCTTCCAGCGCCCTCCGGTCCTGGTCGGTGAAAGCATCCGGCCGGTTGCTGTCGATGTCCAGCACGCCGATCAGCCGCCCGCCCCGTCCCAGGACCGGGACGACGATTTCCGACCGGGTCGAGGACGCGCAGGCGATATGGCCGGGGAACGCATCCACGTCGGGAACCAGCTGGGTCTGCCGCGTGCGGGCCGCAGCCCCGCACACGCCGCGCGCGAAGGGGATCACCAGGCAGCCATGCCCGCCCTGATAAGGGCCGATCTTCAGCAAGGAAGGGGCCACCACACGATAGAAGCCGGTCCAGTCGAACCGCTCATCGGCATGGTGCAGCTCGCAGGCCACGGTCGCCATCAGGGCAATCTCGTCAGTCTCGCCCTCAGTCAGGGCACGGATGCGGGCGCAAAGAGCGGTCCAGTCGATCATGACCTCATCCATGGCAGCGGGGCGGCAAGGGCCGGGTGAAATCTTCTGCACGCAAATATCCTCGGGGGGTCCAAGGGGCGAAGCGCCCCCGGTGCGACGGGGCCTCAAGGGACAATGGTCTCGACCGTGAGGTTCCCGTTGGTATAGACGCAGATCTCGGCCGCGATGGCCATTGCGCGCCGGGCCACCGCCTCGGCATCCAGGTCGGTTTCCATCAGCCCCCGCGCGGCCGCCAGCGCAAAGTTCCCGCCCGAGCCGATGGCGGCCACGTCATGCTCCGGCTCCAGCACGTCGCCCGCGCCGGTCACGACAAACAGCTGCGCCCCGTCGGTGACGATCAGCATCGCCTCGAGATTGCGCAGATACTTGTCGGTGCGCCAGTCCTTGGCCAGTTCGACACAGGCGCGCTGCAACTGGCCGGGAAGGGCATCCAGCTTTTTCTCCAGCCGCTCCAGCAGCGTGAAGGCATCGGCCGTGGAACCGGCGAACCCGGCCACCACGTCGCGCCCGCCGGGTGACAGGCGGCGGACCTTGCGCGCCGTGGCCTTCATCACGGTCTGCCCCACGCTGACCTGTCCGTCGCCGGCGACCACGACCTTGCCCCCGCGGCGGACCGCCAGGATGGTTGTGCCATGCCAGCCGGGAAACCTGTCGTCGCTCATCTCGCTACCGCTCTTGCCTGGATCGTTGCCACGCCAGATAGGCGGGCCTGCGCGCTTTCACAACGCCGCCCCGCGCCCTAGGCTGCCGCCATGCCCATGCTGCGCGTCCATCTGAACCGGCAGATGCTGCCCGCCGCCCGCGCGGGGCGGTTTCCCTTCATGGCGCTGCTGGCCCGCACGCTCGGGGCGCGGGGCTGGGACGTCGCGTTCGAGCCTGCCGGCCCCGCAGCCCATGACAACCCCCCGCCCCCGGCGATTACGCCCTTTTCCACATGAAGCGGCCCCTGCATCCGCGAACGCTGACCTTCCGCCGCGCCTATCACTATCCGTTCTGGCGGATCGAGCCCGTGGCCGAACGCTGGCGCTTTGCCGTCGCGCGGGCCGTCTTTGACCCTGCTCTGGTCGATCCGGCGGTGGCTGCGGCCTTTGCCGCGCGCCTGCGGGCGCGGGTGTTGCCCGGCCCCGCGCCAAGGCGCGAGGCCCATGTCCTCGTGGCGCTGCAGGGCCATATCCGCCGCGCGCGGTCGTTCCAGACGATGAGCCCGCTGGCCATGCTGGAGGCGGTATGCCGGACCGGCCGCCCGGTGGCGGCGACACTGCATCCGGCCGAACGGTATGACGCCGCCGATCTGGCCGCGCTGGACGATCTGGCCGCACGCCACCCGCGCCTCCATCTTGGCGGCGACACGATGCGCCTGCTGCGCGATTGCGCCTTTGTCGCCGCCCAGAACAGCGCGGTGGCCTTTGACGGCATGATCCTGGGCAAGCCTGCGGTGCTGTTCGCGCAGATCGACTTTCACCACGCGGCGCTGAACGTCGCGGCGCTGGGGGCCGAGGCCGCATTGGCGAGCGCCGGGACGGCTGACGGCAATGTCGATCCCTATCTGTGGTGGTTTCTCAAGCAGCGCAGCATCGACGCGGCGGCCCCCGATGGCGGCGCGCGCATCCTTGCGGCCATGCGCGCGGGCGGCTGGCCGGTCTGAGGGGCGGCGCGGCGCGCGCAGCCCCCCGCCCCGCAGGCCGCGCAGCGCAGGGCTTGTCCTTGGCGGTCATCTGCCGCAAAGTCGCGGGCGGACCCGCAGCAAGACGGGACCAGCACCCATGTGCCCAGCCAACAGGACCATGCCATGACATTCCCGTTCCACGTCCGCGCGATGCTGCTTGCCACCGCCGTCGCCCTCAGCCCGGCTGCGATGGCCCCTGCCTGGGCCGAAACGCCGGCCAATGCGCTGGTCGTGGCGGCGACCATCGACGACATCATCAGCCTCGATCCGGCGCAGAGCTTCGAGTTCTCGGGCAATGACGTGACGCAGAACATCTATGACCGGCTGGTCGATTTCGACCCGCTGGCGCTGGACAAGGGCTTTCAGCCCGCCCTGGCCGAAAGCTGGAAGGTCAGCGAGGACGGCAAGACCATCACCCTGACCATGCGCGAAGGCGTCAAGTTCCAGTCCGGCAACCCCGTCCGGGCCGAGGATGCGGCCTGGTCGCTGCAGCGCGCGGTCAAGCTGGACAAGTCGCCCGCCTTCATCCTGACGCAGTTCGGCCTGACGCCCCAGAATGTCGACCAGATGGTCCGGGCCGAGGGGAACACCCTGTCGATCACGATGGACAAGCCCTATGCGGAATCCTTCGTCCTGAACTGCCTGACGGCCAGCGTCGGAGCGGTCGTGGACAAGGAAACCGTGCTCCAGCACGTCGAGGGCGACGATTACGGCAACAAGTGGCTGTCCACCAACGGCGCCGGATCGGGTCCGTTCAGCCTTGGCGCATGGAAGCCGAACGAGGCGGTTCAGCTGGTCGCCAACGATGCCTACTGGCAGGGCGCCCCGGCGATGAAGCGGGTGATCGTCAAGAACGTCCAGGAATCCAGCGCCCAGCGGCTTCAGCTGGAACAGGGCGACATCGACGTGGCGCGCAACCTGACGCCGACCGACATTGATGCGATCGCCAAGAACGACAAGGTGCAGATCCTGAACGAGCCGAAGGGCCGCATGATCTACATGGGGCTGAACCAGAAGGACCCCCTTCTGTCGAACCCCGCCGTGATCCAGGCGATGCGCCATCTGGTCGATTTCGAGGGCATGGCGAACAGCTTCCTCAAGGGACAGTGGATCATCCACCAGAACTTTGTCCCGGCCGGCTATCTTGGCGCGTCGGACGACAATTCCTGGACCTATGATGTCGAGGCCGCGAAGAAGATTCTGGCGGATGCGGGCATCACCTCGGGGACGATCACGACCAAGGTGCGCGACCTGCGCGAATATCTCGACGTGGCGCAGACGCTGCAGGCCTCGATGGCGCAGGTCGGCCTGACGCTGAACATCGAGCAGATGACCGGCGCGCAGGTGCTGGACGCCTATCGCGCGCGGCAGGTGCCGGTGTTCCTGGGCGAATGGGGGCCAGATTACGCCGACCCGCAGACCAACGCCTCGACCTTTGCGATCAACCCCGACAACGAGGCGGCCAAGGGATCGACCCTGGCCTGGCGCAACGCCTATGCGGTGCCCAAGGACATGCAGGACGCCGTCCTGGCCACCGTCACCGAAGGCGACAGCGCCAAGCGGACCGCGATGTATCTGGACATCCAGAAACAGTACCATGACAGCGCCCCCATCCTGCCGCTGTTCCAGCGGGTCGAACAGGACGGCGCGCGCAAGGGCCTGGCGGGCTGGTCCACGGGGGGCGCGGTTTCCTCGGCCATGTATCGTTCGGTCACCAAGGCGGCGCAGTAACCCTTGTCCATGACGCATGAGACCGCCGGGCAGCATGATCTGCCCGGCCCCGGCAACGCACCGGGAAAGCCGCATCGGCGCGGCGCGTCCGCATGGCGTCGGATGCGCCGGGTCGGCGGGGTGCTGCTGTCGCTGGCGCTGACGCTGCTGGGGCTGCTGGTGGTGACCTTCATCATCGGCCGCGTCATGCCGATCGACCCGGTGCTCAAGATCGTGGGCGACCGGGCGACGCCCGCGCAATACGAGGCGGCCCGGCAGGCGATGGGCCTGGACAAGCCGCTGATCGTGCAGTTCGCAACCTATATGGGCGACGTGCTGCGCGGCGATTTCGGCCGGTCCATCTCGACCGGGCACCCGGTGGCCGAGGATCTGCGGCGGGTCTTTCCCGCGACGCTGGAACTGGCCAGCCTGGGGACGCTGATCGGGATCGTGATCGGCGTGCCCCTGGGCGTGCTGGCGGCGGCGAACCGGGGGGGCTGGATCGACCAGGTCGCGCGGGTGCTGGCGCTGATCGGCTATTCGGTCCCCATCTTCTGGCTTGGGCTGATGGGGCTGCTGGTGTTCTACGGCATGCTTCACTGGGTCGGGGGGCCGGGGCGGCAGGACATCCTGTATGACGGGATGGTGCCGCAGGTGACGGGCCTTCTGCTGATCGACACGGCGCTGGCGGGCGACTGGGGGGCCTTCAGGGATGCCTTCAGCCACATCATCCTGCCGGCCGGCCTGCTGGGCTATTTCAGCCTGGCCTATATCAGCCGCATGACCCGCAGCTTCATGCTGGAACAGCTGTCGGCGGAATACATCACCACCGCCCGCGTCAAGGGCCTGCCCGAGCGGCGCGTGATCTGGGGCCACGCGTTCCGCAACATCGCCGTTCCGCTGATCACCGTGATCGCGCTGTCCTTCGGATCGCTTCTGGAAGGCTCGGTGCTGACCGAGATCATCTTCAGCTGGCCCGGCATCGGCAGCTATATCACCAAGACGCTGCTGGCCGGCGACATGAACGCGGTTCTGGGCGGCACGATCGTCGTCGGCGCCTGCTTCGTGACGCTGAACCTGCTGTCGGACATCCTTTACCGCCTGCTGGACCCGAGGGCGACATGAGCGATCAACCCGCGCCCCTGTCGCGGCGCGACTGGCTGCTGAGCAATGCGCCGCAGACCCGCCGCCAGGCGCGGCTGGGCGCCCTTTATCAGGGGTGGCTGACCTTCCGGGGCAACCATCTGGCGATGCTGGGGCTGGCCGTGCTGGCGCTGCTGGTCGGGGCGGCGCTGCTGGCCCCCTGGATCGCGCCGCACAGCCCCTTTGCCCAGAACCTTGCCGACCGCCTGCAACCCCCCTCGGCCGCGCACTGGCTGGGCACCGACGCGCTGGGGCGGGACATCCTGTCGCGCCTGATTTGGGGCTCGCGGATCACGCTGTTCATCGTGGGCACGGTGGCGCTGGTTTCCCCTTTGATCGGCCTGATCGTCGGCACGTTGGCAGGGTTCGCGGGCGGCTGGGTGGATCAGGTGCTGATGCGGATCACCGACATCTTCCTGGCCTTCCCCAAGCTGATCCTGGCGCTGGCTTTCGTCGCCGCGCTGGGGCCGAGCGTGGGGAACGCCGTCCTCGCGCTGGCGCTGACGGGCTGGCCGCCCTATGCGCGGCTGGCGCGGGCGGAAACCCTGACAATCCGCAATGCCGATTTCATCGCCGCCGCGCGGATGCAGGGGGCATCGGGGCTGCGACTGCTGATCCTGCATATCTGGCCGCTGTGCCTGTCCTCGCTGATCGTGCGGGTGGCGCTGGACATGGCGGGGATCATCCTGTCGGCCGCGGGGCTGGGTTTCCTGGGCTTGGGCGCGCAGCCGCCGCAACCCGAATGGGGCGCGATGATCGCGGACGGGCGGGCCTATATCCTCGATTTCTGGTGGGTCGCGGCCATGCCCGGCATCGCCATCCTGCTGGTCAGCCTGGCATTCAACTTTCTGGGCGACGGGCTGCGCGACGTGCTCGACCCCAAGGGGGCGCAGGAATGACCGAACCGCTGCTGTCCGTGCGCGACCTGCGCGTCGCCTTTCCGTCGCGGCAGGGCCTGTTCGAGGCCGTGCGCGGCGTCAGCTTCGACCTGGGGCGCGAAAGGCTGGGCGTGGTCGGCGAATCAGGGTCCGGCAAGTCGATGACCGGGCGGGCGATCCTGGGCCTTGTCCGCCCCCCCGGACGCGTCAGCGCGCAGCGCATGACGCTGAACGGAGAGAACATCCTGAACCTGCCGGAACGGCAGATGCGCCGGATCCGGGGCCGGCGCATCAGCATGGTCATGCAGGATCCCAAGTTCAGCCTGAACCCGGTGATGCGCGTGGGCGATCAGATCGTCGAGGCCTATCGCCAGCAGACTGGCGCGGGGCGCGCTGCTGGCCGCGCGCGCGCCATGGAAATGCTGGCGGCCGTCCGCATCCGCGATCCCGAACGGGTCTATGGCGCCTATCCGCATGAGGTATCGGGCGGCATGGGCCAGCGTATCATGATCGCCATGATGCTGGCCTCCAACCCCGAGGTGCTGATCGCCGATGAGCCGACCAGCGCGCTGGACGTGTCGGTGCGCACCGAGGTGCTGCGGATCATGGACGATCTGGTCAAGGATCGCGGCATGGGGCTGATCTTTGTCAGCCACGATCTGAACCTGGTCGCCCAGTTCTGCGACCGGGTGCTGATCATGTATGCGGGCCGCGTGGTCGAATCGCTTGCCGCGCGCGATCTGCATAATGCCCGCCATCCCTATACGCGCGGGCTGCTGGACAGCCTGCCACGTCTGGATGCGCCGGTGGACCGGCTGTCGGTGCTGGAACGGCGGGCCGAATGGCGCGACGATCCGCTGGAACCGGCGCTGACGGGCGGATCGATGCAGGACGCCTTTCCGGGGGGTATCCGATGAGCGATCCTATCCTGCGCATCCGCGACCTGCGCGTCTGGTTCGGCCATCCCCCCGAACGGGTGGATGCGGTGCGGGGCGTCGCGCTGGCGGTGGCCAAGGGCGAAAGCCACGGGTTGGTCGGGGAATCGGGGTCCGGCAAATCGACGATCCTGCGGGCAATCGCCGGTCTTGTCCCCACCTGGTTGGGCGAGATCACCGTGGACGGCGAAGGGCTGCGGGGAACGCGGCGCAGCCGGACGTTCCACCGTCGCGTGCAGATGGTGTTTCAGGATCCCTATGCCAGCCTGCACCCCCGCCATACCGTCGATCATGTCCTGGCCGAGACGCTGACCTTGCAGGGCATGGACGACATCGACCGGCGGATCGGGCGGCTGCTGGACGATGTGGGGCTGGGGCGCGGCTTTCGCTTCCGCTATCCCCATCAGCTTTCGGGGGGGCAGCGCCAGCGCGTGGCGATCGCCCGCGCCCTTGCGGGCGAGCCCGAGATCGTCCTGCTGGACGAGCCGACCAGCGCGCTGGACGTGTCGGTGCAGGCCGAGATCCTGAACCTTCTGTCCGACCTGCGGGCCGACCGCGGTCTGACCTATCTGATGGTCAGCCACGATCTGTCGGTCGTCGGCCATCTGTGCCAGCGCCTGGCCGTCATGCAGGCCGGTCAGGTCGTGGACGAGCTGACCGTCGCCCAGTTGCGCAGCGGCCAGGCCGCCAGCCCCTATACCCGCCACCTGATCGAGGCCTCGCGCAGCTATGAGCGGTCTGGCCCGGCCTGAAGAGCCGGGCGGGCGGGGGTTCATGCGCGGCTGTCCTCGCGCCCCCCGTTCGCATCGAACGTGACGGCGCGCCAGCCGACGGCGCCCTTGTGGCCCGGCGGGCCTTTCGGGGATGATCGGCGGAGAACGGCGGCAGCCTGCCATCGCCGCGCCATCCCCCATCCGCCCGGGGGCGCGGCAGGCCCCCTTTGCGGGGCGGCGGCAATCGGGCCGCTGGACCTGACCGGGCCGGGGGGCTAAACCCGCACGGCAATTCAGCCCGGAGCCGCCCCATGCCCTATGATCCCGCCAACAGCGAGCCGCGCTGGCAACAGGCCTGGGATCGCGCCGGCAGCTTTCGCGCCGTCCGCGACGAACGGCCGAAATACTATGTCCTCGAGATGTTCCCCTATCCGTCCGGGCGCATCCATATGGGGCATGTGCGCAACTACACGATGGGCGACGTGGTGGCCCGCTACAAGCGCGCACAGGGGTTCAGCGTGCTGCACCCGATGGGCTGGGACGCTTTCGGCATGCCCGCCGAAAATGCGGCGATGGAAAACGGCGGCCATCCGCGCGACTGGACCTATCAGAACATCGCCACCATGCGCGAGCAGCTCAAGCCGCTGGGCCTGTCCATCGACTGGAGCCGCGAATTCGCCACCTGCGACGATGCCTATGTCGCCCAGCAGCAGGCGATGTTCCTCGACATGCTGGAGGCCGGGCTGATCTATCGCAAGGCCGCGGTGGTGAACTGGGACCCGGTGGACATGACCGTGCTGGCCAACGAGCAGGTCATCGACGGCAAGGGCTGGCGCTCGGGCGCGCCGGTGGAGCGGCGCGAGCTGACGCAGTGGTTCTTCCGCATCTCGGATTATGCCGATGAGCTGCTTTCGGCGCTGGACGGGCTGACCGGCTGGCCGGAAAAGGTGCGGCTGATGCAGGCCAACTGGATCGGCCGCTCGCGCGGGCTGCAGTTCCGGTTCGAGACCGTGAACGCCGAGGAGCATCCGCAGATCGAGGTCTACACGACCCGCCCCGACACGCTGATGGGCGCCAGCTTCGTCGCCATCAGCCCCGATCATCCGCTGGCGAAATCGCTGGCCGCGGCCGATCCGCGTGTCGCCGCCTTCGCCGAGGAGTGCCGCAAGGGCGGCACCACCGAGGAGGCGATCGAGACGGCCGAGAAAACGGGGCTGGAAACCGGCATCCGCGTGCGCCATCCGCTGGACCCGGCATGGGAGCTGCCGGTCTGGATCGCGAACTTTGTCCTGATGGACTACGGCACGGGCGCCATCTTCGGCTCGCCCGCCCATGACCAGCGCGACCATGACTTTGCCCGCAAATACGGACTGCCGATCCGCGCGACCTTCGGCCAGCCCGGCATGACCGAGGCCGAGGCGGACGCGCTGGTGCAGGCTGCGCCCTTCGTCCCGCTGAAATCCGAGCGCGTGAGCTATGTCCGCGGCTTTGCCGGCGCGGCCGATCAGACCGGCGAGGCCGCGGTGGACGCCGCCATCGCCCATGCCGAGGCGGCGGGCTATGGCGAGGGCGTGACCAAGTTCCGCCTGCGCGACTGGGGCATCTCGCGCCAGCGCTATTGGGGCTGCCCGATCCCGGTTGTCCATTGCGATGCCTGCGGCACCATGCCCGAAGCCAAGGCGAACCTGCCCGTCCTGCTGCCGCGCGATGTCACCTTCGACGTGCCGGGCAACCCGCTGGACCGTCACCCGACCTGGCGGCAGGCGCGCTGCCCCAGATGCGGCGGCCCTGCACGGCGCGAGACGGACACGATGGATACCTTCGTCGATTCGTCCTGGTACTATGCGCGCTTCACTGCGCCGCACGCGCCAACGCCGACCGACCCGGCCGAGGCGGATTACTGGATGAACGTCGATCAGTATATCGGCGGCATCGAGCATGCGATCCTGCACCTGCTCTATTCGCGCTTTTTCGCGCGCGCGATGGTCAAGACCGGCCACCTGCCCGCAACGGCGAAGGAGCCCTTCGACGCGCTGTTCACGCAAGGCATGGTCACGCACGAGATCTATCTGACCCGCGACGATCGGGGCCGCCCGGTCTATCACCTGCCCGAAGACGTGCAGGGCGGGCGGCTGGCCGACGGCACGGCAGTCGAGATCATCCCCTCGGCCAAGATGTCCAAGTCCAAGAAGAACGTCGTGGACCCGGTGAACATCGTCAGCAGCTTTGGCGCCGACACGGCCCGCTGGTTCATGCTGTCCGACAGCCCCCCCGAACGCGACGTGGAATGGACCGCCTCGGGCGCCGAGGCTGCGGCCAAGTTCCTGGCCCGCCTGCACCGCCTGGCCGAGGATGCAGGGGGCGAGGACCGAGAGGATGCCGGCCTGATGCGCGCCGCCCACCGCGCCATCGACGAGGTGACGCGCGCCATCGAGGGCTTTGCCTTCAACAAGGCCGTGGCCAAGCTTTATGAACTGGCGAACGCGATCGGCAAGTCGCCCGCCGCCGGGGCGCCGCGCCGCGCGGTGCTGCGCATCCTGGCGCAGCTGGCCGGGCCGATGGTGCCGCACCTTGCCGAGGATGTCTGGGCGCTGGCCGGCGGCGACGGCCTGCTGGTCGATGCCCACTGGCCCAAGGCCGATCCCGCGATGCTGGTCAGCGACAGCGTGACCCTGCCCATCCAGATCAACGGCAAGCGGCGGGGCGAGATCACCGTCCCCGCGGATATGGACGGGCCCGCGATCGAGGCGCTGGTGATGGCCGACGAAACCGTGCAGCGGTTCCTGGACGGCAAGGCCCCCAGGAAGCTGATCGTGGTGCCGGGGCGGATCGTCAATGTGGTCGCGTAGGGCGCTGGTCATGGCCGCGCTGGCGGTGGCGGGCTGCGGCTTTTCCCCGGTCTATGGGCCGGGCGGCGCGGGCACGCGCCTTCAGGGGCAGGTCCATGTGGCGGACCCCGTCAGTGCCGATGATTATACCTTTCTGCGGCGCATGACCGAACGGCTCGGCCCGGCGGAAAGCGGGCGCTATGACCTGACCTATTCGCTGCGGATCGCGGTGCTGCCGCAGGCGATCACCCCGGACGAGGTGACGACGCGCTTTTCGCTGAACGGCACCGCCGCTTATCGGCTGACCGACAGCGCAAGCGGCGCCACGCTGGCCCAAGGCGAGGTGTCCAACTTCACCAGCCATTCCACGGTCGGGACGGTGATTGCGACGAATGCGGCCGAACAGGACGCGCGGGACCGGCTGGCGGTCATGCTGGCCGACCAGGTGGTGACACGGCTGCTGGCGCAGGTGCCCTGAGGTGCTGCTCAAGGGCGCCGAGATCGCGCGCTATCTGGCCCGCCCCGACCCTACCCGGCCGGCGCTGCTGATTTACGGGCAGGATGCGATGCGTGTCGCGCTCAAGCGCGCCGAGGCGGTTGCTGCCCTGGCCGGGCCAGACGCCCAGGCCGACATGCGCCTTGTGCGCCTCGACGGTGCCGATCTGCGCAAGGATGGCGCGGCGCTGCTGGACGAGATCAAGGCGATCGGGTTCTTTCCGGGCCAGCGTGTCGTGCTGGTCGAGGATGCCGCCGACGCGGCGGCGCCGGCCATAGCCGCGGCGATCGGGGCATGGGCGCATGGCGATGCGGTGATCGTGGTCACGGCCGGCGCGCTGGCCCGCTCGTCCGCGCTGCGCAAGCTGTTCGAGCCGCATCCGGCGGCGGTCTGTGCGCCCGTCTATGACGACCCGCCCGCCGAGGAAGAAATCGCCCGCTGGCTGTCCGATGCCGGTCTGCGCGCCGTGCCCCCGGCCGCGATGCGCGATCTGTCGGCGCTGGCCCGCGCGCTCGATCCCGGCGATTTCCGCCAGCTTGTGGAAAAGATCGGCCTTTACAAGCATGGCGACGACACGCCGCTGACCCCCGATGAAATCGCCGCGCTGGCACCGGCCAGCGTCGAGGCGGATGTCGAACAGCTGGTCGCCGCCGCCGCGGACGGAGAGGCGGCGGCCCTTGGTCCGCTGATGCGGCGGATCGAGACGCAGGGCATTACGCCGGTGACGATCTGCATTGCGGCGATGCGGCATTTCCGGGCGCTTCACCTTGCCGCCTCGGACCCGGGGGGGGCGCAGGCGGGGCTGGGCCGGGTACGGCCGCCGGTTTTCGGGCCGCGCCGCGACCGGATGGCGCGGCAGGCCCAGCATTGGGGGATGCGCGCGCTTGAAGAGGCCGTCCACCAGCTGATCGAAACGGATCTCACGCTGCGCTCCTCCTCTCGCGCGCCGGCGATGGCGGTGGTCGAACGGGCCTTGATCCGGCTGGCGATGATGCCGCGGGGCCGGCGATGAGCGAGCGGGCGCCGGCGCTGGTCATCGGCGCAGGACCGGCAGGGCTGATGGCCGCCGAGGCCCTTTCGGCAGCCGGGCACGCGGTGATCGTGGCCGAGGCCATGCCGACGCCGGCCCGCAAGTTCCTGATGGCGGGCAAATCCGGGCTGAACCTGACGCGGGAGGAACCCGCGCCGGCCTTTGCGGCGCGCATTGCCGGGGGCGCTGCCCCCCGGCCCGTTCCGGGCCGTCCCCCGGGATATTTGCGGACCGAAGATCTGCGCGCCATTGTCGAGGGCTTTGGCCCGGCCGCGATGCGCAGCTGGGCCGAGGGCCTTGGCATTGCGCTGTTCACAGGCTCCACCGGCCGGGTGTTTCCGGTGGGCATGAAGGCATCGCCGCTGCTGCGGGCCTGGTTGCGGAGGCTATCGGCGCAGGGGGTCGAGCTGAGGACACGCTGGCGCTGGACGGGGATCGACGGGGCGGCCATGGTCTTTTCGACATCGGAAGGGAGCCGCCGGATCAGCGCAGCCGCTACGGTGCTGGCCCTGGGCGGGGCCAGCTGGCCTCGTCTGGGTTCGGACGCGGCCTGGGTGCCGCTGCTGGCTGATGCAGGGGTCGGCATCGCGCCGTTCCGGCCGGCGAATATGGGCCTGCTGGTGAACTGGTCGCCCCTGATGGCCCGGCAGTTCGGGGCGGCCGTCAAGGGCACGCGGTTGAGGGCCGGCCCGCTGGAGAGCCGGGGCGAATGGGTCATCACCGCGCAGGGCGCCGAGGGCGGCGGCATCTATGAAATCGCCGCGGCGCTGCGCGACGGGGCAGGCGCCACGATCGACCTGCTGCCCAATCTGGACAGCGCCGCGCTGGCCGCCCGGCTGGCCAGGCCGCGGGGCCGGCTGTCGCTGGGCAACTGGCTGCGGCGGGTGCTGGGCGATCCGGTCAAGGTCGCGCTGCTGCTGGAATGGGGCCAGCCGCTGCCGGCGGGGCCGGCGGCGCTTGCCGCCCGGATCAAGGGTCTGCCGCTGCGCCATGAGGCCGTTGCCGGGCTGGACCGGGCGATCTCGTCGGCGGGCGGCATCAGGCTTGATTCACTGACCCCGGATCTGGCCTTGTGGGCATTGCCCTCACTCCATGCCGCGGGCGAGATGCTGGACTGGGAAGCGCCGACGGGGGGCTATCTGCTGACCGCCTGCCTCGCTACAGGCCGTCATGCGGGGCTGGCGGCGGCAAGGCAGTTGGGTCAGGCGGCAGCGGCGGTGCGATAGGCCACGCGGTTCTCTACCCGGTCCAGATAAACGCGCAGCCGCGGGTGCCGCACCGGCTGTTCATAACGCTCTGCCCAGTGCAGGCAATGCCCAGCACGATGTCGGCGATGGTGAAGACATCGCCCATGATCCATGGCCCCTTGCCCAGCATGTCGCCTAGGCAGGCCATCCCCGCGATGATGCGCCGGTGCAGCCAGTCCCGGCCATTGTCGCAGGCCAGATCGCCATGGCCATGTCGCATCAGCGTCCAGAGCATCAGCGGCTCGTCCAGACATACCATAACCCGGAAGGTCACGGCATTCTGGCGCGCGTGTTCGACGCTGCCGGGCGGAAAGGTCAGCGCATTGTGACGGTCGGCCAGAAAGGTCAGGATCGCCGTCGAATCGATCAGCATTCCTCCGTCCGCCATCGCCAGCGCGGGCAGCCCTCCCCCCGGCCTGCGCGCGCCGGCCGCCCGTGAACGGCATCAGCCGTTAATGTTCATACGGCAGGCCCAGTTCCTCGAGCATCCACAGCACCCGGAAGGCCCGCGTACCGCCGTATCCGATCACCCTGTACATGATGCCCCTTGCCTTCAGCGCGCCGACCATAGGCAAAAGAGCTTAGCGCCGGTTAACAACCGGCTGGGGCATTGACGCAGCCTGCGGCAGCTTGTCAGATGAGATTTCATCAGCAGGAGCCGCCATGTCCTTTCCCCAAAGCAATGCGCGCCTGTTCACCCCGGTGCTGATCGGCGGCTCGATCATCCTGATGATCAACTTTGCCCTGCGGGCAAGCTTCGGTGTCTTTCAGATCCCGGTCGCGGAAACCTTCGACTGGCCGCGCAGCACCTTTTCCCTGGCGATCGCGATCCAGAACCTTGCCTGGGGCATCGGGCAGCCGCTGTTCGGGGCGCTGGCGGAACGATGGGGCGACCGGCCGGCGATCATCCTGGGGGCGCTGCTCTATTCGCTGGGGCTGGTCATGACCGCGCTGGTCACAACGCCCGCTGGGATGCAGCTTTGGGAAATCGCCATCGGCTTTGGCATCGCCGGAACGGGCTTTGGCGTCATCCTGGCCGTCATCGGCCGCGCGGCGAGCGACAGGAACCGCAGCCTTGCCCTGGGCATCGCAACGGCCGCGGGATCGGCCGGGCAGGTGATCGGCGCGCCGCTGGCGCAGGGGCTGCTGTCGGCCATGGCCTGGCCGCAGGTCTTCATGGTCTTTGCCGCCCTGGTTCTGGCGGTCCTGCTGTTCCTGCCGCTGCTGGGCAGCACCCGCCCCGTCAGCCGGGCCGAGCTGCATGAAAGCATGGGCGGCGTCCTGCGGCGCGCCTTTGGCGATCCCAGCTACCTGATGATCTTTGCCGGATTCTTTTCCTGCGGCTACCAGCTGGGCTTCATCACCGCGCATTTCCCCGCGATGGTGACTGAAATGTGCGGCCCCATCGCGCCCGATGGCGCGCTGGCGGCATTGGGGATCACCTCGACATCGGCGCTGGGTGCGGCGGCGATCTCGATCATCGGGCTGGCCAATATCTGCGGCTCGATCATGGCGGGGTGGCTGGGGATGCGCTTTACGCGCAAATACCTGCTGGCAGGCATATACACGCTGCGCACGGTCGTATCGGCCTGGTTCATCCTGACGCCGATCACCCCGGTCACGGTGCTGGTCTTTTCGGGGATCATGGGCGCGCTGTGGCTGGCCACCGTGCCGCTGACCTCGGGGCTGGTCGCCCATATCTATGGGCTGCGCTACATGGGCACGCTTTACGGGTTTGTCTTCCTGTCCCACCAGATCGGCTCGTTCCTGGGGGTATGGCTGGGGGGCAGGCTTTATGATCTTTACGGCAGCTATACCATCGTGTGGTGGGTTGGCGTGGGGGTGGGGGCCTTTTCGGCGCTGATCCACCTGCCCGTGCGCGAGGCAGCAGCCCCGCGGGCCGTCACCCTGGCGGGCTGAGCGCCGGGCGCGGGTGACAGGGCGCCGCGCCGCCCGGCAGGGATCACACGCGCCCCTTTGTGCAAGCGGACAGGCTGGACGCTGCGCCCCGCCCATGCGACAGCAGCAGCCGTCATGAGCGATCGCGCGCCGAGCCTTGGGGCAGAACCCGTCACCATCCTGATGGCGCTTTATCAGGGAGCGCCATTCGTCGAGGCGCAACTGGACAGCATCGCGGCGCAAGGCGGTGCCTGGCGGCTGGTCGTTTCGGATGACGGATCGACCGATGCAGGCCCGGCCATCGTGGCGCGCTTTGCCGCGCGCCATCCCGGCAGGGTGCGGCTGGTGCGCGGGCCGGGCCAGGGGGCGGCGGAAAATTTCCGCGCCCTGCTGCGCGGCCTTGAACCCGCATGCGGGCCGGTCGCCCTGGCCGATCAGGATGATGTCTGGCTTCCCGGCAAGCTGGAGCGGGCCTTTGCCGGGTTGCAACAGGCCCCAGCGGGGCAGCCCGCGCTGTATTGCAGCCGCGTGGCGATCTGCGACGCAGCCATGCGCCCGCTTGGCAGGTCACGCCCGCTGCATCCGCCGTCATTTCCGCATGCTCTGGTGCAGAACGCGGTTCAGGGAAATACGGTAATGCTGAACCCGGCCGCGCTGGCGCTGGTGCGGGCGGCCGATCCGCTGACCCCGCCCGTGGTCATGCATGACTGGTGGCTGTATCAGTTGATCACCGGCGCCGGGGGCCGGGTGATCCAGGACAGCACGCCCACGGTGCTCTACCGCCAGCATCATGGCAATGTCGTCGGCGCGAATGACAGCCTCCGCGCCCGGCTGGGCAGCTTTGGCCGGATGTTGGGTGGGGGGCACCGGGCCTGGAACGCGCAGACGCTTGCCGCGCTGAGCCCAGTGCGTCATCTTCTGACCGAGGACAGCCGCGCCACGCTGGATCTGTTCGCCGCCCTGCATGGCGGGGCGCTGCCTGCGCGGCTGGGCGCGATGCGCCGCGGCCGGTTCCGGCGGCAGGGCGCCGTTTCGCAGGCGGCGCTGTGGCTTGCCGCCGCGCTCGGAAGGATGTGACCCGTGCCGACCATTCCCGATACCCGGATCGAGGTGATCGCCCCTAATCTCAAGCGCCGCCTGTCTGGCGTGACCGCCACGGTGGTGCGGCTGATCCCGGTGCAGGCGCGCATGATCGGCATCGTCGCCGCGGGACCGGGCCTGCCCCCGGCGCTGCCCCACATCACCCTGGCGCGCGCCGCGCGCCTGCCGCGCGATCGCTGGCGCGTGTGGCATGCGCGCCGCAATACCGAGATGGTGCTGGGCCTGATCCTGCGCCATGTGCTGGGGCGGCGTTATCGGCTGTTGTTCACCAGCGCGGCGCAACGCGCCCATACCGGATTGACCCGCTGGCTGATCCGGCGCCAGGATGCCGTGATAGCCACATCGCCGCAGGCCGCAGGTTACCTGGAGCGGCCCGCGACGGTGATCCTGCACGGCGTGGACACGCAGGTGTTCCACCCCGCGCCCGACCGCACGGCCCTGCGGTCCGCACTGGGGCTGGACCCGGAGGCGATCCTGATCGGCTGCTTCGGCCGAGTGCGGGCGCAGAAGGGCGTCGATCTTCTGGTCGAGGCGGCGTTGCAGGTTTTCCCGCGTCATCCGCGCGCGCAGCTGATCCTGACTGGGCGCATCACCCCCGACAACCGCGCCTTTGCCGACGCGCTGATCGCGCGCGCGCGCGCCGCTGGCCTGGGCGACCGGATCCGCTTTCTGGGCGAGATCCCGTGGGAGGATGTCGTTCGCCATTACCAGGCGCTTGACCTGTTCGCCGCCCCTGCCCGGTGGGAAGGGTTCGGCCTGACCCCGCTCGAGGCAATGGCCTGCGGGGTGCCCGTGATCGCGGCCCGCGTGGGCGCCTATGAGATGCTGATCCAGGACGGGCTGACGGGGACGCTGATCCCGCCGGGCGATGCGGGCGCGCTGGCCGGAGCCCTTGATCGCTGGCTGGCCGATGGGGCGGGCCGCGCCGCCGCAGGCCGCGCCGCGCGCGCCCATGTCGAGGCCGACCACGCCATCGAGGCCGAGGCGCGGGCGATCGTCTCGGTCTATCGCCGCCTGCTGGGGCGACAGCCATGACCCACTTGCGCTTTTACGCAGCGCGCGCCCTGCGATCCGAACCGATGCTGCGCAGCCTCTCGGTGCCGGCCGCCGAACTGGACAGCGCCCTGGCCGGCAGGCGCGTCGCCCTGGTCGGAAATGCCCGGTCCCTTGCCCGTCAGCGCCATGGAACGGCGATCGACGGCGCCGATCTGGTGGTGCGGATCAACCGTGCCCCGATGCCGGCCGCCGCCAGCCATGGCACCCGCACCGACTGGCTGGCGCTGGCCGTGCGTCTGCCCGAGGCCGACCGGCTGCGGCTGCACCCGCAACGCATCCTGTGGATGTCGCCCAAGCGCAAGCGGCTGGACTGGCGCAGCGCCCATTCGCCGGGCTTTTATCTGCACCCGCTTGAAAGCTATCGCGCCTTGATGGACCGGCTGGGCGCCCCCCCCTCGACCGGGATCATGGCGGCAGAGCTGATCCTGCGCGCGCCCTGCGCGGCGCTGACGCTCTATGGCTTTGACTTCTTCGCCTCGCAGTCGCTCTCGGGCTCGCGCAGCATCGCGCAGGTGCCCCATGACTTTGCCGCCGAGGCGGCCTGGATCGCCGCCCGCGCAAGCACGGACCCGCGCCTGTCGGTCAGCTGAACGAGGGGCCGGCCCCGATCCGGATTTCCGCCAGCGAGCGATTGCCGATCCGCATCAGCCGCGCCAGCGTTGCGGCAAGCGCAATGCTGTCGCGGCGTTCCGCACAGGCGACCACGTCGATCGCGACCCCCGCCATTGCCGGCAGGCCGACCTGCCAGGCAAGGCGCGACAGCCGTTCGGCCTGTTCGGACAGTTCCGCCATATCCCCTGCAAGCGCGGCCCGCCGCGCCGCTGCCAGCCCTGCGGCAAGCTGTTCCAATGCCGCGCAGATGATTGTCTGTGCGGCGCTTTCGCCCAGTTCGCCGACGATCTCGCCAAGCCGCCGCGCATCCACGCGCACCGCTTCGTGCACGCCCAGCACCGTCAGGTTTCCCATGTCATACCCCTTTCACCCGCGTCCCCACGCGTCCGGGCACCATGGCGGCAAGCCGCTAAGAAATCCTTGTAGGCAAAGCGAAGAAACCTCTCGAACTTTAAGCTTTGCCCCGCTAACCCCAAGGCGGGAAACCGCACGGAGCCGCCATGACAAGCCTTGGCAATGCAGTCCGACCGCTGCCGCATTATCTGGTCCAGCGGTATCACGGCTGGCACGCAACCGCCTTTACCGAAAACCGCGCCTGGTATCGCCGCCTTGCGGACGAAGGCCAGCGGCCGCGCGCGATGGTGATCTCGTGCTGCGATTCGCGGGTGCATGTGTCGTCGATCTTCGGCGCCGACACCGGAGAGTTCTTCATCCACCGCAACATCGCCAATCTGGTGCCGCCCTATGCACCCGACGGGCAGCAGCACGGCACCTCGGCGGCGGTTGAATACGCCGTCAAGGAATTGCGCGTGGCCCATCTGCTGGTGATGGGGCACAGCCAGTGCGGCGGCGTGGCGGGATGCCATGCCATGTGTTCGGGGCACGCGCCCGAGCTGGAGGAAGCGACCAGCTTCGTCGGTCGCTGGATGGACATCCTGCGCCCCGGCTATGAACAGATCAAGGATCTGCCCGAATCCGAACAGGTGCCGGCGCTGGAACGGGTGGCGGTGCAGATCTCGCTGCAGAACCTGATGGGATTTCCCTTCGTGGCCGAGGCGGTCGAGGCGGGCACGCTGACGTTGCACGGGCTGCTGCACGACATCGGCGACGGACAGCTGACCATGCTGGACGGCGGACGTTTCGTCCCCGTCTGAACGAAACAGGCACGGGCGGGGCGCCCGTGCCTGTGCTTGATCTGTCGGGATGCCGGCGCCTGCGCGCCAGGATCAGGCGACGCCCAGGCCGTCCGTCGAGGCAAAGAACATCGCCTGCGACACCGCCGAGCGGACCTGTTCCTCGGAATAGGGCTTGGAGATGAGGAAGGCCGGCTCGGGCCGGTCGCCCGTCAGCAGGCGTTCGGGGAAGGCGGTGATGAAGATCACCGGCAGATCGCCCATGCTGCCCAGCAGCTCGTTCACGGCGTCGATCCCGGACGATCCGTCGGCCAGCTGGATATCGGCCAGGATCAGGTCAGGACGGCGCTCGCCGGCCAGTTCGATCGCGGCGGTGTGGGTGCGGGCGATGCCCGTCACCTCATGGCCCATGGCCTGCACGATCCCCTTGAGGTCCATGGCGATGATCGTCTCGTCCTCGATGATCATCACGCGGCCGCGGATCGACCGGCCCATTTCATTCAGCGCGATCTGGACCAGTTCCTCGGCCTCGTCCTGATCCACCTGCATGACGCGGGCGATCTGGTCATAGCGCAGTTCCTCGATCGTGCGCAGCAACAGCGCCTCGCGCGAATTGGCCGTCAGGCCGCGCAGATGCGACTGGGCCGCCGCCTCGCGCGAGCTCTGGTCCTCGCCGGCGATGGGCTGGCCCGAACTTTGCCAGATGGCATGGAAGGTGCGGAACAGGCCGATGCGCGTGTCATCCCCGTTCATCATGCTGCGATCGCTCAGAATCGCCTCGAGCGTGGCCGCGGCATAGTTGTCCCCCGCGGTCTGGCTGCCGGTCAGGGCGCGTGCATAACGGCGCAGATAGGGCAGCTCGCGGCCGATGGATTGGGCAAGATCAGCAGCGGACATTGGCTTTCCTCAACTTCATCCCTGTGCGGGAACCTTATGGTGCTGTAGCCGTTATGCCACGTGCACACAAGATTTCCGGGATAAACAAATCAATGAACACGAGGCGGGAAGACAGAAAGCGCGCCGCCCTTGAAAAGCAGATCGACGAAAATCTGCGGCGCGTCTATGAACAGGACACCTCGGAACAGGTTCCCGACCGTTTCCTGACGCTTCTCGAGCGCCTGCGCGAGCAGGACTGAGCGGATGACAGTTCACCTTGCCGCCAAAGGCCTGTCCGGTTCCGACCCGCGCGACGAGCTGGTCGATCATCTTCCCGCTCTCAGGGCCTTTGCCCTCTCGCTGACCCGCGACAGCGCCTCTGCGGATGATCTGGTGCAGGACACGATCGTCAAGGCCTGGACCAACATGGACAAGTTCCAGCCCGGGACCAATCTTCGCGCCTGGCTGTTCACGATCCTGCGCAACACCTTCTATTCCGCGCGCCGCAAGACCCGGCGCGAAGTCAGCGACAGCGATGGCATCCATGCCGCGCGTCAGGCCACCCGCCCCGAACATGACGGGCGACTGGCGATGAACGATTTCAAGGCGGCTTTCCGGCAATTGCCCGACGAACAGCGCGAGGCCCTGATCCTGGTGGGCGGGTCGGGGTTTTCCTATGAGGAAGCCGCCGCGATGACCGGGGTGGCGGTCGGCACCGTCAAGTCGCGCGCCAACCGCGGCCGGCGCAAACTGGCCGAGCTGATGCACATGGCCGAGGGCGAGGAACTCGACATGACTGATGCATCGACCCTGGCGGTCATGGGGGTCAACCACCCGGTTTCACGCTAAATGCGCTTATCGGGGATAACCGGCAGACTTGGTTTCCGCCTGGGGGCGCTGCTGTCGATCGCGATCCTGCCGATCGGGATGATCTCGATCATCCAGACACTGCACCTGTCGCGAGAGGCCGAGCGATCGACCCAGATCGCCCTTCAGGGCCGCACGGCCGAGGCCGCGGCGGGCGAACGGGCATTGCTGCAGAGCGCCATCGGCACCGCCGATGCGCTTGGCGCCTCGATCCTGACGCTGATCAAGGATCCGGCCCAGTGTTCCGAGGCGATGCGCCAGTATGTCCAGCGCAGCGCGATCTATCTTTACGCCGGCTTCACCAGCGTCGAGGGCATGAATGTCTGTTCCTCGACCGGCCATGCGATCGACGTGCGGACATCGCCCCATTACCAGGCCTTCATGCGGGATCCCGGCACGCTGATCACCGCGACCGAACGCGGCATGGCGACAGGCGAGCGTGTGGTGATCGTCTCGCAGCCGCTTTATCAGAACGGCACGCTTCTGGGCTATGTCGCGCTGTCGCTGTCGCAGGATCTGCTGCGATCCACCCACGCCATGACCTACTGGGCCAAAAGCGCCCATATCCTGATGTTCAACGCGCAAGGACAGGCGCTTTCGGGAGATCTGGGGCCGCAGGACGATCCCGCGGCGATCCTGCCCGAGGGGCAGACGCTCGCCTCGCTGGTGGGGCGCGAGAACAGCTCGTTCAGCGGCCGTTCGAACTCGGGCGAGAATCGGGTGTTCTCGGTGGTGCCGGTGGTGCCCAATCTCGTCTTCGCGCTGGGAAGCTGGAGCCCGCAGGTCACGGGCATCGTGGGGCTGAGCATATCGCGCTTTGCCGCGATCCTGTTTCCACTGGCGCTGTGGGCGGTGTCGCTGGCGGTTGCCTATTTCGCGGTCTATCGGCTGGTGCTGCGCCATGTGCGCGAACTGCGCGGCCAGATGCGCCGCTTTGCGCTGGGGGATCGCAGCGTGGCCCCGCCGGTGCTGACCGCGGCGCCCGGCGAGATCCGCGACGTGAGCGAGACGTTCCACAACATGGCCCGCATCCTGATCCGCGAGGAAGCCGCGATGGAGGAGGCGGTGTCGGAAAAGACCGTGTTGTTGAAAGAGGTTCACCACCGGGTCAAGAACAACCTTCAGCTGATCGCCTCCATCATCAACATGCAGAGCCGGGTGATCGACGACACCGACGCCAAGCGGGTGCTGCGGTCGGTCCAGGACCGGGTCGCCTCGCTGGCCACGATCTACAAGAACCTCTACCAGGCCGAGCATCTGGATTCGGTCGAGGCGGACAGGCTGATCCGCGACATCATCGGGCAGATGTCCACCGCCTCGCTGCTGAACGACATGTCGGTCGAGATGACCACCGATCTGGAACCGCTGACCCTCCTGCCGGATCAGGCGGTGCCGCTGACGCTGCTGACAACCGAGGCGTTCACCAACGCGCTGAAATATACCGGGACAGCGAACGGGGGGCGGGCCTGGGTCAAGGTCATGCTGCGGCGCGAGCCGGACGGGGCGGCCGTGCTGACGATCGAGAATTCGCTGGGCCAGCCGCTGTCCCATGTCGAGGGGACCGGCCTTGGCAGCCAGCTGATCGAGGCTTTCGCCATGCAGCTCGATACCGAGGCGCATGTCGAGACGACCGACAGCGTCTATCGGCTGGAGGTCCGCTTCATGCCGCAGGGCGCGGACCGGACCCATGAAGAACCCCAGCGCAGCGTGGTTCTGACCTCGGCCGCGCGGGCCGGGGCGCGTCACTGATCCAGGCTGCCCGTATCGGCCAAGGCGGCCTTGGCCGCCTGTTCGCGTGCCATTCGGGCGGCAAGGCTGCGCGCCTTTCGGGCGGCGGCAAGGCGGCGATTGCGGTCCAGTTCCACGTTGATGAGCGCGCCCAGCATCACCGAGAACCCGGCAAGATAGAACCACATCAGCAGCGCGACCACCGCCCCGATCGAGCCATAGATCCGGTTATAGCTGTTGAAGCTGGACAGATAAGTCGAAAATCCCACCGAAGCCGCGCCCCAGGCCATGGCGGCGAACAACGCGCCCCAGGTGAAGATCGGGGTGCGCGGCGTCTTTACGTTGGGACCATAGCGGTAAAGAATGCCGATTCCGAAGATCACGATGACGAACATCGCCAGCCACGGGATCGCGCCGATCAGCCAGCTGCGCAGCGGGCCGACCTCCAGAAAGTTGAAGGCGAGCGGCACGATCAGGATCATGGCCAGCCCCATCAGCACCACGCCCACGATCACCAGCGTCAGCACATAGGCCAGAACCCAGCCAAAGATGGTCGAATGCGAGCGCACCCCATAGGCGGCGTTCAGCCCCCGCACCAGGGCATCGACGCCCGCTCGCGCGGCGATGGTGGCAACGACGAAGGATATCCCCGATGCCCAGCCAAGCTGGGTGCGCCCGCCGGCGGTCAGCGCATCGATCTGCGAATGCAGGATCTGGGCGGCGCCTTCGGGAAGAAAATCGTCAACATAGCGGTCATATTGCTGGATGATCGCCGGGTCGAACCACAGCCCCCAGAGCGTGATCAGGGCGGCCAGACCGGGAAAGACCGCGAACATGGCGTAAAAGGCCACGCCGGCGGCGATCAGGCTCATGTGGATCTTGTCCATCCGTTCGGCCAGCGAAAGGATGAACTTGAAGGATTCCCGCAGATAGCTGACAACCGCACCGATCTGGCGGCGCAGCCATTCAAGAACCGCCATCATCCCCATACCGCAACCAGACCGCATTCTGCCCCAGCCGCGCCACAAAGGCGGCATGGGCCTCCGTCTCGGCCGGCGTGATCCGGGCGGGCAGCGGGACGGGCCGGGGAAGGCGGCGGGTGATGCCGCGGCCCGGGGCGGCGCTGGGACCGGCCGCGGGCGTGCTGACGAGGACAAGGTCGGGTTGGCGGCCGCCGATCAGTTCCAGATAGACCTCGGCAAGAAGCTCGCTGTCCAGCAGGGCCCCGTGCAGCGTCCTGCCCGAGTTGTCGATGCCCCAGCGCCGGCACAGCGCGTCCAGCGAAACGGGGGCGCCGGGAAACTTTTCCCGGGCCATGGCAACCGTGTCGAGCGCCCGCGTCATAGGGATCGGGGCAAGGCCGGCCCGGCGAAGTTCCCAGTTGATGAACTTCATGTCGAAGGCCGCATTGTGTATCACGAGCCGGGAATCGCCGATAAAGGCGGTAAAGTCGTTGCAGATGTCGGCAAAGCGCGGCTTGTCGGCCAGAAATTCCGTGGTCAGCCCGTGGACGGCCAGCGCCTCGGCCGGCATGTCGCGTTCGGGGTTGATATAGACGTGAAAATGCCGCCCCGTGGGCAGATAGTTCATCAGCTCGATTGCGCCGATCTCGACCAGGCGGTCGCCGGTTTCGGGATCAAACCCGGTGGTTTCAGTATCTAGGACGATTTCACGCATCAGGCCCAACCTGTGCGACATCATGAAGGATGGCGTCAACCGCCGCTTCGGCCTCGGCCGGCGATTCGGTGGGAATGATCCAGTCGGCACGGGCGCGCCTGTCGCTATCGCTCATCTGCCGGGCCAGGATCAGCTCCAGTGTTTCGGCGGTCATCCCCGGCCGCGACAGCACCCGCGCCCTTTGCACCGCCGCCGGGGCCGATACGACCGCAACGCCGTGCATCTGCCGATCCGCGCCTGTTTCAAAAAGCAAAGGGATGTCCAGCAGGATCACGGACGCATCGGCATGGGCGTCGATGAAGGCTGCGCGGTCGGCCGCGACGAGCGGATGGACGGCCGCCTCAAGCTCGGGAAGGCGGTCAGGGGCGTCGGCAAGCAGCCTGCGCAGGATGCCTCGGTCGATACCCTGCGTGCCAATCGCCGCCGGGAAAAGCCGGCCGACCGGCGCGACCGCGTCCCCACCGGGAGCATAAAGCCGGTGAACGGCGGCATCCGCATCCCAGACCGGTACGCCCCGCGCGGCGAACAGGGCGGCGGTGGTCGTCTTGCCCATCCCGATCCCGCCTGTCAGTCCAAGAAGATAGCTCATTCAAGGACGGCCATGCGCAAGGCCGCGTCAACCTCGGGTTTGACGCCGAACCAGCGTTCAAATCCCGGCGCCGCCTGGTGAAGCAGCATCCCCAGACCATCCACTGTCCGGCAGCCGCGAGCGCGCGCCTCGGCAAGGAACAGGGTGTCGAGGGGGGTATAGACGAGATCCGTCACCAGCGCATCGGGGCGCAGCGCGTCCAGCGGCATGCGCAGGGGCTGCATGCCCTCCATTCCCATTGAGGTGGAATTGACCACCGTCGCCGCGCCTTCGAGCATGTTGCCGATCTGCGCCCAGTCATAGACGACGACGCGGGCGCCGAACTCGGCCCGGATCTGGTCGGCGCGGATGCGCGTGCGGTTGGCGATGCGCAACTCGGGCACGCCGTGTTCAAGCAGCGCCGCGACCACGGCGCGCGCTGCACCCCCCGCCCCGATCACGGCGGCCGGTCCTGCGGCGGCCTGCCATTCGGGGGCATGCTGCTGCACATTGGCAATGAAGCCGTAGCCGTCGGTATTGTCGGCATGAATTCGCCCGTCGGGCCGGAAGATCAGCGTATTGGCCGCCCCGATCAGCGCCGCCCGATCGGTCACGACATCGGCAAGGGCCAGCGCCGCCTCTTTATGCGGGATGGTGACATTGACCCCGACAAAACCTGCCCGCGGCAGGCTGTGCAGCACCTGCCCCAGATGTTCCGGCGCCACCGCCAAGGGCACGTAATGCCCGCGCAGGCCATATCGCTTCAGCCAGTGCCCATGCAGCCGGGGCGAGCGGGAATGCCCGATCGGCCAGCCGATCACCCCGGCCAACGGGACGGCTGACGACCCGGCGGGCAGGGGCGGCTGCGCCGGGATGCCGGTGAAATGCGGCTCGTCGGTCATGATGTCCTCGGTTGCCTGTCATTCCTGTCTAGCCGCCCTGCCGCGCATAGAAAAGCAACTGTGGACAGATCAAGGGACAAGCGCGGGGCAAGGCACGCATGAAAAGCCCGAAACAAGCCGGCGGCACCGGAAAGGCGGGAAACCGGCCAGTCCGGCCCGGCTTGGCCGGGCGGCGATCCACAGGCGCATAATTTTCCACAAGCCGTTCACAGGCTGGGGACAGCCTGTTCATGCACAGCCGGTGATCTTGAATAAATATATGAAAAAAAATGATTTTCCGGGATGCTGCGCAGAATGATCACAGATTCATCCACAGGCTTGGGATTGTTGATGGAATCTGGCGAGGCGCTGTTATTCCCATGTTCCACCCCCCTACAACCACATCATCCCTTTCTCTCTTATCCATGTTAGAGAGAAGGCTGTGACGGAGCATGAGATGATTTCAGACCTGCTGAGCACCCTTTATCCGTGGATGAAGGCGTTTCACGTCATGGCGGTGATGTCGTGGATGGCGGGGTTGTTCTATCTGCCGCGGCTATATGTCTATCATGCGGAACGGGGATCGGGACCGGGCGAGCCGGGCGAGAGCCTTGCCGTGATGGAAGCCAAGCTGTTGCACTTGATCATGGGTCCGGCATCCGTCGCGACCTGGGTGGCAGGGCTGATCCTTGTCATGACGCCGGGCATCGTCGACTGGTCGATGATCTGGCCATGGACCAAGGCCGCCGGGGTCATCGCGATGACGCTGTTCCATCACTGGCTGATGATCCAGCGGCGCAGGATTGCAAGCGGCAAGGGGTTGAGCGGGCGGCATTACAGGATGATGAACGAAGTGCCCACCTTGTTGATGGTGGTCATCGTCCTGTCCGTGATCGTCAAGTTCTGACGTTTGACTCTGTGATCGTTGCCGCCTATACGCCCCGTCGCGGGCCGTCCGGCGCGTGACCTTCCACATCAGAAAATCCGCCGGCTGCCGTCCTGACAGGATGCAGTCCGCGCATGGTAGCATCATGAGCGACGAACGTCTCAACCTGGCCGACCTCAAGGCCAAGAGCCCTGCCGATCTTCTGGCGATTGCCGAAGAATGGGAAATCGAGAATGCCTCGACCATGCGCAAGGGCGAGATGATGTTCTCGCTGCTGAAGGAACATGCCGAGGAAGGCTTCGAGATCGGCGGAGACGGGGTTCTGGAGGTCGTGCAGGACGGTTTCGGCTTCCTGCGCTCGCCCGAGGCGAATTATCTGCCTGGACCCGATGATATCTATGTCAGCCCCGACATGATCCGCCAGCACAGCCTGCGCACCGGGGACACGGTCGAGGGTGTGATCCGCGCGCCCGGCGAGAATGAACGCTATTTCGCCCTGACGAAAGTCGAAAAGATCAACTTCGAAAGCCCCGAGAAGGCGCGCCACAAGGTTGCCTTTGACAACCTGACGCCGCTTTATCCCAATGAACGGCTCAGGCTGGAGCTGGATGATCCCACGACCAAGGACCGTTCGGCCCGGATCATCGACCTGGTGTCACCCATCGGCAAGGGCCAGCGCAGCCTGATCGTGGCGCCTCCTCGGACCGGCAAGACGGTTCTGCTCCAGAACATTGCCAGTTCAATCGAGAAGAACCACCCGGAATGCTATCTGATCGTGCTGCTGATCGACGAGCGCCCCGAGGAGGTGACCGACATGCAGCGTTCCGTCAAGGGTGAGGTGATCTCATCGACCTTTGACGAACCGGCCACGCGGCATGTTGCTGTCAGCGAGATGGTGATTGAAAAGGCCAAGCGGCTTGTGGAGCACAAGCGGGATGTGGTGATCCTGCTGGATTCGATCACCCGATTGGGCCGGGCGTTCAACACGGTCGTCCCCTCCTCCGGCAAGGTGTTGACCGGGGGTGTGGATGCGAACGCCCTGCAACGGCCGAAGCGCTTCTTTGGTGCGGCCCGGAATATCGAGGAAGGTGGCAGCCTGACCATCATCGCGACTGCGCTGATCGACACGGGAAGCCGCATGGACGAGGTGATCTTTGAAGAGTTCAAGGGCACCGGCAACAGCGAGATCGTGCTGGACCGCAAGGTGGCGGACAAGCGCGTCTTTCCGGCCATGGACATCCTCAAATCCGGCACCCGCAAGGAGGAGCTGCTGGTTGATTCCAAGGATCTGCAGAAGACCTATCTGCTGCGGCGTATTCTCAACCCGATGGGAACGACGGATGCCATCGAGTTCCTGATTTCCAAGCTGAAGCAGACCAAGACCAACGCCGATTTCTTCGAGTCCATGAACGCCTGAGGATGGCATGGATACGATCTATGCCGAAGCCACCCCCCCGGCCGGGGCGGGGTTTCGATTGTCCGCCTGAGCGGGCCGGATGCGCGGCGGATCGGCGAGGATCTTGCCGGGCCGCTGGAACAGGCACGCCATGCCTATTTACGGCCTGTGCGGGATGGCGAACTGATCGATACCGCCTTGGTGATGCGGTTTGATGCGGGGGCGAGTTTCACGGGCGAAGACGTCGTGGAATATCACCTGCATGGCGCGCCCGTTGTCGTGCGCCGACTGGAACGGGCGCTGCGCGATCGCGGCGCGCGTCTTGCCGAAGCAGGCGAGTTCACGCGCCGCGGGTTTCTGAACGGTGCCATTTCCCTGAGCGCGGCCGAGGCTCTTTCCGATCTGTTGGTTGCGGAAACCGAAGGGCAGCGCAAGCAGGCGATGCGGGTCGTGGCAGGCGATCTGTCGCAATGGAGCCTGAACCTGCGCGAGAAGCTGGTGCGGGCCGGGGCGCTGGTTGCTGCATCCCTGGATTTCGCGGATGAGGATGTGCCGGATGCGGTGCCCCAGGAAGCCTATGACCTGGTTCGGGTCGTGCGGGACGAGATCGCGGCGCAAATTGCCGCTTTCCCTGCGGCCGAGCGTCTGCGCGCGGGGTTTGAAGTTGCCATCGTGGGGCCGCCCAATGCGGGCAAATCATCGCTGCTGAACCGGATTGCCGGCCGCGAGGTGGCTTTGGTCAGTGACCAGGCTGGAACGACCCGTGACGTTCTGGAGTTGCGCACTGATCTTGGAGGTCTGGCGGTCACTTTCCTTGACACGGCCGGGCTGCGCGAGGCGCAGGACAGGGTTGAGCAGCTTGGGGTTGCGAGAGCACGTGATCGCGCGAACCAGGCCGATCTGCGTGTGCATTTGTCGGAAGATGGATCTGCGCAGGTTGCCTTGTGGCAGGACGGCGACATCTTGGTAAGGTCCAAGGCTGATCTGGGAATGGGTGATCTGTCTGCGCTGACCGGGGCAGGCATTGATACGCTCCTTGATCAGATCCGGTCGAATTTTTCGGCTAGGGTGGCTGGGGCTGGTTTGCTCTCGCGTGAGCGTCACTGTCAGGCAATGCAGGATGCTGGCGAGGCATTGGCCCTTTGGTGCGGACCGGCCGAACCCGAGTTGCTGGCCGAGACGGTGAGGCTGGCCAGCCAGCGTCTTTCGGAATTGATTGGCCGTGTGGCACCGGATGATTATCTGGATCAGGTCTTTTCCTCTTTCTGCATCGGAAAGTGAGGCTTCACGTGAAGCAATATGATGTGATCGTGGTTGGCGCTGGTCATGCAGGCGTCGAGGCTGCAGCGGCCGCAGCACGGATGGGCGTGTCCGTCGCCTTGGTCACATTGACCCAGGAGGATGCAGGCACGATGTCGTGCAATCCGGCCATCGGCGGGTTGGGCAAGGGCCATCTCGTGCGCGAGGTCGACGCGCTGGATGGATTGATGGGACGTCTTGCGGATGCCGCCGGGATTCAGTTTCGCCTGCTGAACCGTCGCAAGGGGCCAGCGGTCCAAGGTCCGCGGGCGCAGGCTGATCGACGCCTTTATCGCGCCGCTGCCCGGCAAGCTCTTGCTGGCATCCCCGGTCTGTCCGTGGTGTTAGGCGAGGTTTTCAGCCTGGAGCTCGAAGGTGGACGGATCCGTGGGCTCACCCTGTCGACGGGTGAAAGCCTGCTTTCGGAAAGGATCATCCTGACTGCCGGCACCTTTCTGAACGGACTGATTCATATCGGCGATGTTTCGCGCCCGGCAGGCCGCTGGGGCGGCGCATCATCCAGCGGACTTGCCCGCTCGCTTCTATCATTAGGCCTGCCGCTGGGCCGTCTGAAGACGGGCACACCGCCTCGATTGTCCAGGTCGTCGATCAACTGGATCGCGCTGGATCAGCAGGCGGGTGATGACCAGCCGACCATGCTGTCCTTTCTCAGCGACGCGCCAATCGCGCCACAGGTGACCTGCGCCATTACCCACACCACAGCCGCCACTCATCAGATCATCCGGGACAATCTGTCCCGGTCAGCCATGTATGGCGGGCGGATAGATGGTGTCGGGCCCAGATACTGCCCTTCGATCGAGGATAAGGTCGTTCGTTTTGCGGAAAAGGAATCCCATCAGATCTTCCTCGAACCCGAAGGCTTCGACAGCGATGTCGTTTATCCGAACGGCATCTCGACCTCACTGCCCGAGGATGTGCAGCTTGCCTATGTGCGCTCGATCCCCGGCTTGGAAGAAGCGGAAATCCTTCAGCCCGGCTATGCGGTAGAATATGACTACATCGACCCCAGGGCTTTGACCAGGTCGCTGGAAACCCGCGATGTCGCGGGTCTTTTCCTGGCTGGTCAGATCAACGGCACGACTGGCTACGAAGAGGCGGCTGCGCAAGGCCTTGTGGCCGGGGTGGCTGCTGCCTGTTCGGTATTGGGTAAGGAACCAGTCCAGTTCAGCCGGACCACCAGCTATATCGGTGTGATGATCGATGATCTTGTCACCCGCGGGGTGACGGAGCCCTATCGCATGTTCACCTCACGGGCCGAGTTCCGCCTGTCCTTGCGTGTCGATAATGCTGATCGGCGGCTTACCGGGTTGGGAATCGATTTGGGATTGGTGAGGCCGCCGCGGGCTGAAAAATTTGCCGACAAGATGCGGCGTTATGGCGCCGTCAGAGCCTTGGCCGAAAAGGCTCAGTTCACCCCTACCGAACTGATGGCTGCGGGTCTTTGTGTCCGTCAGGATGGCCAGCGCCGTACCGCATTTGAACTGCTGGGCCAACGCGGTTTGTCCGAGGATATCGTTGAATCCCTGCTTCCTGCCGAAGCAAGGGCCGATCAGCCAAGCCTTGATCTTGTAAGGAACGACGCGCTCTACGCACAGTTCACCGAACGCCAGCAGCGTGACGCCGCCGATCTTCAGCGACAGGAATCCATCGCCATTCCATCCGATTTGGATCTGGGTGCATTGCCGGGCCTCTCTCATGAGTTGCGGGCCAAGCTGAAACAGCGTCGTCCGACGACGATTGCTGCCGCGGCAGCCATCGAGGGCATGACTCCGGCGGCACTGACGCTTCTTCTTGCCACGGTTCGAAATAATCGGCCTGCTGCATGAATGCTTCACGTGAAGCGCGCTTTGCCGCCTATGCTGCGCTGTTGCGCAAGTGGAACCCTTCCATCAATCTCGTCGCGCCGAACTCTCTTGCTCAACTGGAAGATCGGCACTTGGCCGACAGTGCTCAACTGGCCCAGCTTGCCCCGGATGATGATGAGCCTTGGCTTGATATCGGCAGCGGTGGGGGCTTGCCGGGCCTGGTCCTCGCTATCGAACAGCCTGATCGCCCGATAAGGCTTGTCGATTCAGACGGGCGCAAGGTCGCTTTCCTGCGAACCGTCATTCAGTCGCTTGGGCTTTCCAACTGCACGGCTCTCCAGGCCCGAATCGAGGAACTGCCGCCTGCCTCTGTCCGCCATATCAGCGCCCGCGCCCTTGCCCCGCTGCCGCGGCTTGTGCCATATCTCGACCGACATCTGGCAGAGGGTGGAACCGGCTGGCTGCTGAAAGGGCGCAACTGGCAGGCCGAGTTTGAACAGCTCGGTTCTCTGGATCACTACAGGCTGACTGTTCATCCCAGCAGGACAGACCCACAGGCCGCCATATTGCAATTGGACAGGAAGACGATTGGCTGACCGGCACATCATTGCGATCGCAAACCAGAAAGGCGGCGTCGGCAAGACAACGACGGCCATCAATCTCGGGGCTGCTCTTGCTGAACAAGGGCAGGCGGTGACGATCATCGACCTTGATCCCCAAGGAAATGCTTCGACCGGGGTCGGCGTCGATGCGGCCGACCGCAACCCGAACAGCTATGACCTGCTGACCGGGGATGTGTCCTTTGGTGCGGCGCAAAGGCCGACGGCCCATCAGAACCTTTCGGTCATTCCGGCAACGGCCGATCTCGCTTCGGCCGAAATCGACATTGCCGCGCGCCCGCGCCGGGTCCAGCTTCTCTCGGATGCCTTGGCGGATGCGGCAGGAACGGTGCTCATCGATTGCCCGCCCGCGCTTGGCCTGCTGACGCTGAATGCCATGGTTGCGTCGGATAGTGTCATCGTTCCCCTTCAGGCAGAGTTCTATGCTCTGGAAGGATTGTCCCAACTGATGCTGACTATTCGGCAGGTGCGTGCCAGCGCCAATCCCGGCCTGCGGATCGAAGGGGTCCTGCTGACCATGTCCGACAACCGCAACAACCTGTCCTTGCAGGTCGAGGCGGATGCCCGCAAAACCCTTGGCCCCCTGGTCTTCCAGACGGTCGTGCCGCGCAATGTCCGGGTGTCCGAATCCCCCTCGCACGCCATGCCGGTCATCCATTACGATCCGACCTCGAAGGGCAGCACGGCCTACCGGGCGCTTGCCCAGGAAATCCTGTCTGCCGAACGGCGAAGAAAGGATCTCGTGCATGGCTGAAAACCGTACCCGCAAGGCCGGACTCGGGCGCGGCCTGTCGGCACTGATGGCTGAAGTAGACCTTGCCCCTGGTCCTCTGTCCCACGCGCCTCAGCTGGTTCCGGTCGAACAGATCATACCAAACCCTGATCAGCCGCGCCGTGCCTTCGACCCCGAAGCACTGGCGGAACTTGCTGCATCGATCAAGAATCGCGGTGTCCTGCAGCCGCTGATCGTCCGCCCGCATCCGACCGAACCGGGCCTTTACCAGATCGTCGCAGGCGAAAGGCGTTGGCGCGCGTCGCAGATGGCGCGCCTGCATGAACTGCCTGTCATCATCCGTGCCCTCAACGATACCGAGGTGCTTGAAGTCGCGCTGATCGAAAACATCCAGCGCGCCAATCTCAACCCCATCGAGGAAGCGGCCTCTTTCCGCCAGCTGATGGACCGTTTCGGGCATACCCAGGAAAAGCTGGCCGAAGCCCTGGATAAAAGCCGCAGCCATATTTCCAACCTGCTGCGGCTTCTGACCCTGCCCGATCAGGTTCAGGTTTACGTGCAGGAAGGCAAGCTGACGGCGGGCCATGCCCGCGCCCTGATCACGACCCCTGATCCCGTCGCCCTCGCCCGCCGCGTCATTGACCGCAGCCTTTCCGTCCGCGAAACCGAGGCATTGGCCCGTCAGGCCGCACAGCCTTCCGAACCATCCGCTCAACGCGCGCGCAGCGATAAGGATGCCGATACGCGCGCATTGGAAAACGACCTCAGCGCGCATCTCAGAATGCGCGTCAGGATCGATCATCAAGGGAACGAGGGTGGACGGCTTACCATCACCTACCGCGATCTCGATCAGCTGGACCGTTTGTGCCAGATGCTGAGCGGGGGCAGCTAAGCCTCCTCAGGCAAGCGCCCTGAGGATCGCGTTCAGGACCGGCCGCCCGGCGGGCGTGACTCTCAGCCGTTCCCCTTCAACGACGATCAGCCCCATGCCGGCAAGATCGGCAAGCGCGCCTTGATCCAGCGCCTTTCCGGCCAAGGCGGCGTGGCGGCTCATGTCCATGCCCTCGGACAGGCGAAGCGACATCAGCAGATATTCTATTGCCTGTTCGTTCAGGGGGATGGCGTGGCGCGGCATTTCTCCCGACCCCTGCAGGGCTGCCGCCAGCCAGGCCGATGGGGCACGGATCGCTTCGGTGGCATGGCGCATCCCGCCATGCAGCGTAAGCCGGCCATGCGCGCCAGGCCCGATCCCGACCCAGTCGCCTTGCCGCCAATAGACAAGGTTGTGGCGCGACTCTGCCTCAGGCGCGGCATGGTTGGATATTTCATAGGCAGGCAATCCGGCCGCCGCGCAGATCTCCTGCGTGTCCAGATACATGTCCGCTGCAAGATCGTCGCATGGCAGGCCGGCCAGCTTGCCCGCAGCGGCACGAGCCCCGAAAGCCGTCCCATCCTCGATCGTCAGCTGGTAAAGGGACAGGTGATCCACCGCCATCCCAAGGGCCTGGCGCAGTTCCTGCCGCCAAGCTGCGCGGCTCTGATGCTGGCGGCCATAGATCAGGTCAAAGCTGACGCGGCTAAACTGCGCCCGCGCAATGTCAAAGGCAGCTTGGGCATCGGCAACGCTGTGCAGCCGTCCCAGGCGGCGCAAGTCCTCGTCATTCAGCGCCTGCACCCCCATGGACAGCCTGTTGACCCCCGCGCCAGCATAGGCCCGAAAGCGGCCCTGTTCGACGCTGCCCGGATTGGCCTCCAACGTGATCTCGATGTCATTGGCAAACCGCCATGCCAAGGCGGCTTCCTCGATCACGCCCGCGACCACGTCCGGGTCCATCAAGGACGGGGTTCCCCCGCCAAAAAAGATGCTGCGCAGCACCCGTCCGGGCGTTTCCGCGGCTGCCCGCCGGATCTCGCCCCGAAAGGCCGCTAGCCAGGCAGACTGGTCGATCGCGGCAGCAACATGGCTGTTGAAATCGCAATAGGGGCATTTCGAGGTGCAGAAGGGCCAATGCACGTAAAGGGCAAAGCCCCCCGCCTGCCAGTCCTCGACGCTGGCCCTGTCCGGGCGCGTGCTTGGCGGGGCCAGGGCGGTCAGGTCAGCGCCTCCTGCAGCAAGCGCACAGCCATCGCACGATGGCTGATGACATTCTTTTCGTCGGCGCTCATTTCGGCATAGGTGCGCTCATGCCCGTCTGGCACGAAGATCGGATCATAGCCGTGCCCCAGTGCGCCGCGCGGCGGCCAGACCAGACGGCCGGGCGCGACACCCTCGAACACCGCTTCCTCGCCATCCGGCCACAAGACCAGCAGCGTGGCGCGAAATTGCGCCCTGCGCGGCTCGGGCACGGCTTTCGCCTCCAGTGCGGCCCAGGTCCGGCTCATCGCCTGCATGAAATCGCGTCCATGTTCCGTTTCGGCCCAGTCGGCCGTATGAACCCCAGGTGCGCCATCCAGGCCATCAACGGTAATGCCGCTGTCATCGGCCAGCACCGGCAGCCCGGTTGCCGCCATCGCAGCCTTCGCCTTGATCCGGGCATTGCCGACAAAGCTGTCCTCGGTTTCGGCGGGCGCTTGCAGGCCCAGTTCAGCTGCGCCGATGACCTCGACACCCGCAGGGGCAAGCAGCGCCCGCATCTCCTCCAGCTTGCCGGCATTGTGGGTCGCCACCAGCAGCCTGCCTTCGCTCAGGCGCCTCATGCGACGGCCGCCTTCTGCGCGGCCACCAGCTGGGCAAGGCCCGCCTCGGCCAGATCCAGCAGCGACTCCATCTCGGTCCTCGTGAAGGCTGCCCCCTCGGCCGACATCTGGATCTCGACCAGCCGACCCGCGCCGGTCAGGACAAAATTCCCGTCCGTCCCAGCGGCGCTGTCCTCGGCATAATCGAGATCCAGCACCGGCTGCCCGGCATAGATCCCGCAACTGACCGCCGCGACATGATCGATGATGGGATCACTGGTCAACAGGCGGGCCTCAAGCAGGCGGTTGACGGCCAGGCGCAGCGCCACCCATCCGCCGGTGATGGCCGCACAGCGGGTTCCGCCATCAGCCTGGATCACGTCGCAGTCGATGACGATCTGCCGCTCTCCCAGCGCCTGGCGATCCACGCCGGCGCGCAAGGCCCGCCCCACAAGCCTCTGGATCTCCTGCGTGCGGCCGGACTGCTTGCCCGACGCCGCCTCGCGCCGGTTGCGGGTATGGGTCGCCCGCGGCAGCATGCCATATTCCGCCGTCACCCAGCCCTGCCCGGTGCCGCGCAGAAAGGGCGGCGGCTTGTCCTCGACTGATGCCGAACACAGCACATGGGTTCCGCCGATGCGGACCAGGCACGATCCCTCTGCATGGCTCATCACGCCGGTTTCGATTGAAATCGGTCGCAACTCGCTTAACTTCCGGCCTGAGGGTCGCATGAGGTGGTCCTTTCTGGCCCGCGAAGGGGCTTTTTGCTATCCGTCAGATACAGGCCCCGTGCCCCACATCGCAACCCGAATGCCCGGACCCAACCTGCTGGCCGATCTGAATGACCGCTCGCGCGAAATCTTTCGCCGCGTAGTTGAAATGTATCTGGAAAACGGCGAGCCGGTCGGCTCGCGCACGCTGACCCGCGGCATGTCCGTATCCGCCGCGACGATCCGCAATGTCATGCAGGATCTTGAACTGATGGGGCTTCTGGAAAGCCCCCATGTCTCCGCGGGCCGCTTTCCCACCCAGCTGGGCCTGCGCATGTTCGTGGACGGGCTGATGGAGGCCGGCCCGATCGGCCCCGAGGACAGGGCCATGATCGTCGATATCGTGGGTAACACGGCAAGGGATACGGGGGCATTGCTCGACCGCGTCTCGACCGCGCTTTCGATGCTGACCCGCGGGGCCTCTGTCGTCCTGATGCCCCGCCAGGAAGAAGCGCCGGTTCATCACATCGAGTTTGTCAGCCTCGCCCCCGACCGGGCATTGGTCATCCTCGTTCTGGCCGATGGGCGGGTGGAAAACCGCCTGTTCGCTCCCCCGCCCGGACAGACACCCGGTTCGCTGCGCGAGGCGGGCAACTACCTGTCCGCGCGCGCGGCGGGCCGGACCCTGTCCGAGCTGCGGCGCGATCTGGCCGACCATATCGCCGCCGACCGCCGCAAGCTCGACAGCCTCGCCGCGCAGCTTGCCCAGGCCGGCCTTGCCCAATGGGAGGATGCGGCATCCGATCCCCGGCTGATCGTGCGCGGACGCGCCAATCTTCTCGATCACGAGGCAGCCGATCTCGACCGGGTGCGCAGCCTCTTTGACGATCTTGAACGAAAGCGCGACATCGCCCGCTTCCTCGAACTCGCCGAAGAGGCGGAAGGGGTACGGATTTTCATCGGATCGGAAAACGAGCTTTTCTCACTTTCCGGTTCCTCTCTCGTCGTTTCATCCTATATGAACGCTGACCGAAAGATCGTGGGCGCTGTTGGCGTGATCGGGCCGACCCGGCTCAATTACGGACGGATCGTCCCGATCGTGGATTACACCGCCCAACTCGTCGGTCGGGTGCTGTCCGACCGGAAAGGATGAGACGATGAACGACGCGACAAACCCCGCCGACCTGACCGATGTTCCGGTGCAGGACGACATGATGGCCGAACTGCCCGGTCAGGCCGATGCCGATGCGCTCAGCGCGCTGGCGGCCGAACGGGATGATTATCGTGACCGTTTCATGCGGGCGCTGGCCGATGCGGAAAACGCGCGCAAGCGGGCTGACAAGGATCGGCGCGAGGCGGAAAACTACGGCGGCTCAAAGCTGGCGCGCGACCTGCTGCCCGTCTATGACGCGCTCAGCCGGGCCATCGACGCGGCCGGCGCCGAACGTTCCGCGGCCCCCCAGCTGATCGAAGGGGTGGAGCTGACGCTGCGCGAATTGCAGAACGTCTTTGCCCGCCATGGGATCAAGGTCATCGTCCCGCAGGTCGGCGACCGCTTCGATCCGCAAAGCCACGAGGCGATGTTCGAGGCGCCCGTGCCGAACACCGTGGCGGGCGACATCATCCAGGTCATGTCCAACGGCTTCATGCTGCATGACCGGCTGTTGCGCGCGGCGCAGGTGGGGGTTTCCTCGCTGCCGGGCGGCGCGGGCTGAACTTGCCGGCCTCGGGCACAGCCGCAACCATCCTGCCCGATGCGGTTTTCGATGGCGAGCGGCTGCGGCCCGGACTGGCCCTTGACCTGTCCGGCGGCGCGGTGCGGATCGTTCCGGCAAACGGGGGCCACAGGCGCATGGCCGGGATCGTCACGCCGGGCCTCGTCGATCTTCAGGTCAACGGGGGCGGCGGGGTGCTGCTGAACGCCTCGCCGACGCCCGAAGGCATCGCCGCCATCATCGCGGCGCATCGGCGTTTCGGAACCACCCGCCTGCTGCCCACTCTCATCACCGATGCGCCCGAGGGGGCCGAGGCAGCGGCAGCGGCGGTCATCGCGGCTTGGGGCACCCCCGGTCTGCTCGGCCTGCATCTCGAAGGGCCGCATATCAGCCCTGCCCGGCGCGGCACCCATGACGGCCGCTTCATCCGCCCGTTGGATGAGCGCACCATCGCCTTGGCCGAAGGCCTGTGCGGACGCGGCATCCCCGTTCTGCTGACCCTTGCGCCCGAAATGGCACGCCCTGCACAGATTGCCCGCCTTGCCGCCGCCGGCGTGACGGTGTCGCTTGGCCACAGCGATGCAACGGCGGATCAGGTGCAGGCCGCGCTGGATGCCGGCGCCAGCAACTTCACGCATCTTTACAATGCCATGTCACAGATGACCGGCCGAGAGCCGGGCATGGTGGGCAGCGCCATCCTCTCGGGCGCGGACATGGGCATGATCTGCGACGGCGTGCATGTCAGCGATGCGATGCTGCGGCTGGCGCTGGCCGTTCATGGGGTCGGGCGCAGCCATATCGTTTCGGACGCCATGCCGACGGTTGGCGGGCCGGATGCTTTCCAGCTTTACGGGCGATGGGTACGGCTGGCCGGGGGCCGGCTCGTCAATGACGAAGGAAACCTCGCCGGCGCTCATACCACCATGGCCGAAGGCGTTGCCCGGCTTGTCCATGTGATCGGGCTGGCCTTCGAGGATGCCCTGCGGCTGGCCATCACCAATCCCGCCCGCGTCATGGGCGCCCCCAGCGCCATCGAAAGCAGCCCGGCTGCCGACCTGCTGCTGTGGCAGGACGGCAGGCTGACGGGCTTCGTGCTGCCCTAGGCGCTCAGCCCACGCGGCCGGCGATGGCCTTTGCCAGCCATTCGTCCACCGACCGCCCGCCCTGTTCGACATGGGGGCCAAGCAGGCCATTGGGGCACATCCGGTCATCGTCCCAGCCTGGATGCTCGGCGATGGGGTAAAGGCAGATCCCCTCTACAGGGGCGCCCCTCTGGCGCGCCCGCGCTGTCTCGGCCGCGACATAGTCGAACCACGCCCCGCGCCTGATGCCCTCGGTGCCGGTTTCGGCCACCATCAGCGGGCGATCATAGCGGGCGGCGACCTCGACCAGCAGGTCCGACAAGGGACGATAGATCACGTCGTCCACGTCAACGGGCTGCCCGCCATGGATCCACTGGTTGTTGAAGTAGTAGTTCACCCCGACAAGGTCGAGCCATTCCTCGCCCCCCCCGATCTGGGGCCAGAGCCGGCCCGACACGAGATCGAAGGCCTGGAACTGGGCGTCGTGCCAGCCATGCGCCTCCCACAGGGGCCGGCCGCTCCATCCGACATGGTGAATGGCGATCAGCGGCTCGGCCATCAGGAACCGTGCCCGGCGATCCAGCGCGCGCAGCTCGGCCGCGGCGGCCAGATAGGCGCGGGCAAGCTGGACCTTCAGCTCGTAGCCGCGTCCGGCGGCAAAGGGGTTCAGATAGCGCGCGTCCCCCCGGCCCAGGAAAAGAAGCTGATCTCGTTCACAGGGCACCAGAACGGCACCGTGTCGGTGAGGTTGCGGATATGGTTGCCGGCGGCGCGGGCCATGGCGGCGAAGCGGTTCACGAAGGCCGGCGACCAGATGTCCAGATCGTCCGGCCAGCCATAATGCAGCAGATCCCACACGATCTGCGTGCCCGTATCACGGGCCGCCTCGACCATCGGGGTCAGGCTGGAAAAGTCATATTGCCCCGGCGACGGCTCGATCAGGTGCCAGCGGATACCGTCGCGGCAGGCATGGATGCCGTGCTGCTGAAGCTGCCGGTAATCGGATGCGGCATGGCGGTCGTGCCCGGTCGCCGCCAGCACGTCCAGCCGCCGCCCGTCATGGCGCCGATGGGTCGAGCTTTCCCACCCCCCCAGCACGAAACTCGAAAAGGTCGAGGGTGGCGGTGCCGGCCGGCGCTCGGCCAGCACCTCGGCGAACAGGCGTTCCCACTGCGGCACGACCGCTTCGGCCGAATAGCTCGCCTCGACATGGGTGCGCAGCCTGCGGCCCAGGCGCTGGCGCTGGCCCTGGTCGGCAAGCAGGCGCCGGATCGCCGCCGCCACGGCGGGGGGATCCTCGTGCGGAACGAACAGGCCCGTCTCGCCATCCCTGATCTGCTGGCAGGCGCCATTGTCGGGCGTGGCGATCACCGGCAGCCCTGCCGCGCCTGCTTCCGCGATGACATGGGGCATTCCCTCGCCGCGCGACAGCCAGCACAGCATGTCCATCCCCATCAGCAGGTCGGGCACGTCCTTGCGATCGCCGGTAAAGATGATCCGTTCGCCCAGCGGGGCGGCCAGATGGCGCAGCTCGTCGGCATATTCGGGCATGAAGGCATCGGGGCCGCCCACGACGATGAACCGCGCCTGCGGATCATCGCCCGCGACGATCATGGCGGCGGCGATGAAATCCTCGACCCGCTTCTTGCGGTCCAGGCGGCCGACCCAGCCGATCAGGCACTGATCCGGCGCGATTCCCAGCGCCGCGCGCGTGCGATCGCGCGCCGCAGGATCGAACTCGGCCAGATCGACCATGGACGGGATTTCAAGGGCATGGTGCGGCCGGTCGGGCATCCGTCCGGCCGCGGCCGCGCGGATCGAATCGCACACGCCGACATAGCGCGCAGTGTGGTGCTTGGGACCGGACAGGGCCTCGCGGACCAGCCCGCCATGTTCGATCAGCGGCGGGCGCACGCCCAGCCGGTCGAGCGCCGGATAGATATCCGCCACGTCCTGCGACGAAATGACGATATCCGCGCCGTTCAGCTTGCGGCGCAGATAGTCGATCGTGTCCCCGAAGCTCAGCCCATAGGCCGTGGTGTCCACGTGGATTCCCAGCGCGCGCAGCTGTTCGTGGCTCTGGTCGGGCATTCCGGGCTTGCGGAAACAGGGAATCACGTCGATGCGATAGCGGCTGCGATCCAGCTTCTGCGCTAGCAGGCGGACCTCGGTTTCCTCGCCGCCCACGACCAGCCAGGCAAAGACCCACAGGATGCGGATTTTGCCGGCGTCGGGATGCGGCTCGGGGATGCGGCCCGAATGCAGCGCGGCAAGGGCGCGCATTTCCTCGCGCTCACGCTCGGTCGGCTCGCGCAGCGGCACTGTCCCGCCCTGGGGCGGGGCGGTGACGGCGGCGGCGTCGGCTTCGTTCAGGTGCTGGTGCTCAGTCATGCTGGAATACGACCTGCAGGAATTCGGGCCGGTCCCGGACCAGATGGCGCAGGAAGGCCGGCGCCTCGTCATAGGGCACGACATGGGTGATCATCTCGCGGCGGATCAGATCACCCTCGGCCGCCAGCAGGCGCAGCGTTTCCTGCGCCAGCCGGCGCTGGTCCCATGCCGCCGCCACCGGGCGGGGCATCCGGTTGATCTGCGCGCAGCGGATCGACAGGCCGTTGTGGTGGAACTCCTCGCCCAGGCGCAGGCCGTCCATGCCCCCTTGATAGAAGGCCAGGTCGATCACCGTCCCCTGCGGGCGCAGCGCCCGCAGGCACAGGTTCAGGCTGCCCGAATGGGCGCGGGTCTGGAACACGATCTCGGCCCCGCGTCCGCCGGCCTTGTGGTGCCAGCGGGCTTTCGCATGGCGCCAGGCCTCGTCCTCGCCCATCGCCTCGAAACCCATGCGCCGCGCCAGATCCTGCCGCCAGGGCGAGGGGTCCACGACCACGATCTCGGACGCGCCGCCCTGGCGCGCGAACAGCGCGCAGAACAGCCCGACGGTGCCGCCGCCCCAGACCAGCACGGGCCGGCCTTCGACCCCCGCGCCCAGGGCGGGCACGGCGGCGCCGAACTGTTCGGCATCGGCATGCAGGATGCCGTTCGCCGCGATCGGACCCATCTGGGCGACGAAGATGCCCAGCATCGGGTCGATCCCGGCCGGCATTGTCAGCAGCAGGTCATGGCCCGGGTTCGCGGTATGGCCTGTCTTGTGGCCGAAGGTCGTCGCCACGATGTCGCCATAGGCAAAGCCGCGGGCGCGGCTGTCGATGACGCGGGCGACTTCCATATAGCCGAGGAAATTGACCGGAAAGCGCGCCGACGGCTCGCCCGGAACAAAGACGCCCTGCCAGTCGTCCCAGCGGCTGTGCAGATAGGGGTTCGATCCCTTCATGAAGGTCAGCTCGGTCCCGGCCGAAAGGCCGGTATACATCAGGTCCAGCCGGACCTGCCCGTCGCCTGCCGGACCTTCGTCATAGCCGAAGAAGTAGGGCTCGTTCTCGCGTTCGATCCCGAGGCTGCGGATGTGCCGGTGCTGATGGGGCAGCGTCGGGATCTTACGCAGAGGCTTGGCGAAAAAAGGGCTGCGGGTTCAACCGCAGCACCTCCATCTTCACGAGTTCGCCCGAGGTGGCCGATTTCGACACGGCCAGCGCGACACGGTGGGTTTCCAGCGCCTCGGCATAGGGGCAGCGGATGCGGTTTTCGCGGCCCTGCACGGCGTCGATGAAATCGCGGTCCTCGCGCCAGACGGGATCGCCCTCGGCATGGCGCACGGGCCGCCCCTGGCCCACGTCGATCATGATGTCGTGGTCGGTGATCTCCATCGCCAGCGCATCGGCAAAGACATGCAGGCCGACCCGGTGGTTCCAGCGCAGAAGGCAGGTCGCCGCCAGGTTGGCGATGGTCCCCGAGGCAAAGCGCAGCGTGGCCGTCGTCGCGGTGGGCACCGTCAGCCCCTGGAAATCGGGACGCTCGCGCAGGGTGGACAGGCCGAACACCTCGGCCACGTCGCCCGACAGGAACCGCGCCAGGTCGATGATGTGGGTGGCCTGCTCGACCACCTGCCCGCCCGAGGCATCCTCGCGCCACCACCATTGCGGCGGCGGCGTCTGGTCCAGCCAGAAGCCGGTCATCAGCTGCGCCGGGTTGTCCTTCAGGATGGCGCGCGCTTCGTCCACCGTGTCGAGATAGCGCCAGTGATAGCCGACGGCGGTGATCAGCCCGGCGCGTTCCACCTCGGCCGCGATCTCCTCGGCCAGCGACAGGTCCAGCGACAGCGGCTTTTCGACAAAGAACGGCAGCCCGCGCGCGATGCAGGCCCGTTCCGCATCGCCATGGGCAAAGGGCGGCACGCAGATATAGACGGCATCGACCTCGACCGCTTCCAGCATCGCCTCATGGCCGGCAAAGGACTGCGCGCCGAAACGCTCGGCCGCCTCGCGGGCGCGGCCTTCGTCGGGGTCGGCGACCGCGACGATCTGCACATCGGGCATCTGTTCCAGCACGCCGAAGTGCCGGTGGGCGATGCCCCCCGCGCCGATAAAGCCAAGCCGAGTTGTCATTCGTTCAGTCCCTTTCTGGCCGCGCATGACCGCGGCATAGATACGGGCGGTGTCTTCGCCCATGCGTGTCGCCGTGTAGAACGCCTCATAGCGCGCGCGCGCGGCGGTTGCAGCCCCCTTGCGGCCCTGCACGTCATCCAGCGCCCTGGCCAGCGCCCCGGCCAGGGCAGAGGGATCGCCCGGGGGCACCAGCCATGGGTGATCGGGACCAAGCGCCTCGATCACGCCGCCGATGCGGGTGGCCACGACTGGCGTGCCCACCGCCATCGCCTCAAGCACGACCAGCGGCAGCCCCTCGAAGGACGAAGGCAGCACCAGCAGGTCGGCCGCGGCCATCAGCGCGGGCACGTCGCTGCGCGTGCCCAGGAAATCGACGGCGCCGGCGATCCCCAGTCGCGCGGCCCGCGCCCTCAGCTGCGGGGCAAGCTGCCCGTCGCCGGCAAGCTGCAGCCGCGCCTGCGGATGGGTCCGGCGCAGCCGCGCAAAGGCGGACAGCAGCGTCCGGTGCCCCTTCTGCGGCGTGAAGCGTGCAACGCACAGGATCGTCTGCCCGCCCGCGGGGTCATGCCGCGTGCCCGGATCGGGGATTCCGTTCGGAATGCAGGCCAGCGGCAGGCGCGGCCCCGCCATGCCGGCAAGGGTCTGCCGCCAGCCGGGCGCTGCCCCCCGGCCCACCGCGATCACGGCATCGACCTGCTGGACCATATGGGCATAGTCGGCGCGCTGATGCGCGTCGGTGATCAGCCATGGCAGGTGTTCGGTCCGCACCACGGCCGCACCGGCCCGGCGGGCGGCGCGGACGATCCCGTGCCCTTCCCACCCGATGCCGGCATGGACGTGAACCAGCGCCGCCCCGCGCAGGGCGCGTTCCCAGTTGCCTGCGTGGACGACCCCGGCGACCAGCCCCTGCGCCCGCGCCTCGGCCGCCAGCGCCAGGCCGGGGGGGTGCCAGGGGAACAGCACCCGCAGGCGCAGGCCCGGATACAGGGCCGCCAAAGCCGCGGCCAGGGCAAGCATGTGCCGGCCGACCCCGGAGGGGTCGGGGCTGTCCGTGGCCAGAACCACCTTTGCGTCAGGGGTCAGCAATCCTGGGCGGCCATCGTTCCTGCGGACCCGCCGGCCGCCATCCGTTCGGCCATCCGGCGGTGGACCGACAGCGCCTGACCGACCACCTGGTCCATGTTGTAGTAACGATAGCTGCCCAGCCGGCCGGCGAAGATCACGTCCGGCTCGGCGTCGGCCAGCGCCTCATAGCGCTTGAACAGCGCCTGGTTTTCGGGCCGCGGGATGGGATAGTAGGGCTCGCCCTCATCCGACGGGATTTCATAGGTGATCGACGTGCGCGGATGCACCTGCCCGGTGAGATGCTTGTATTCGGTGATCCGCGTCCAGGCCACGTCCTCGGCCGGATAGTTGACGACAGCGACCTCCTGAAAGCGTCGCCTGTCCACGGTTTCGTGCCGGAACTGAAGGCTGCGATAGGGCAGCGGGCCGAAGCGGTGGCCGAAATAGGCGTCGATCGGGCCGGTATAGACAGTCAGCGCGCCGCGATCCTGCGCCGGCAATTCGTGGAAATCCACACCCAGCGCCAGATCGATGTTCGGATGGTCCAGCATCCGCTCGAACATGCGGGTGAAACCCTCGCGCGGCATCGCCTGGAAGCTGTCGGTGAAATAGCGGTCGTCGTCCGAGGTGCGGGTGGGCACCCGCGCCGTCACCGACTTGTCCAGCTGGCTGGGGTCCAGCCCCCATTGCTTGCGCGTATAGCCCTGGAAGAACGTCTCATACAGCCGCGTTCCGACCGCATTCACCACCACATCCCGCGCGGTTCGGATCTCGGCGACCGGCTCGGCCAGGCGGGCCAGGAACGCCGCCGCTTCCGCATCGGTCGACATGTCGAGGCCGTACAGCGCATTCAGCGTCGTGCGGTTGATGGGCATGGGCACCCGCCGGTCCCCCACCTGCGCCAGCACCCGGTGTTCATAGGGCCGCCAGGCGGTGAAGCGGGACAGATAGCGCACCACCTCGTCGCTGTTGGTGTGAAAGATGTGCGGGCCATAGCGGTGGACGAGGATGCCCGCCTCGTCCAGATGGTCATAGGCGTTGCCCGCGACATGATCGCGCCGGTCCACGACCAGCACCCGCTTGCCCGAAGCCTCGGCCAGGCGTTCGGCCAGCACCGCGCCGGCGAAACCCGCGCCGCAGACGGTCACGTCATATTTGCGCGCGCCCCGGCGGATGCCCGGCGCCGGAAAGCGGTCCGAGGGCGCGGGGCCGGCGGCCCGGCTGCGGGCCGCCTCGTTCACCAGGCGGCTCATGTGGTGGAAGGTGGTGTCCCAGCTTTGCGTGGCCAGCATCCGGTCAGCCTCGCCGCGCCATTCCGCATCAGCCCCGTTGGCAGCCAGCGCGGCCTCGCAGGCGGCGATGAACCCCCCGGCATCGCCCGCGATGCGCACGGCAGAGGTGGCGCCGTAATGGCGCACCACATCGCGCACCGGGGTGGACACCACCTGCCGCCCCCCGGCCAGGTATTCGGGTGTCTTGGTCGGGCTGATGAAGCGCGTCGCCTCGTTGATGGCAAAGGGCATCAGGGCGACATCCCAGCCGGCCAGATAGGCAGGCAGTTCGCCATAGGATTTCTGGCCCAGCCAGTGGATGTTCGCTGCCTGCGGCAGATCGCCGGGCGACAGCTTGGCGACCGGGCCGACCATGACGATATGCCAATCGGGCCGCGCCGCGGCCATGTCGCGGATCAGGCCCAGGTCCAGCCGTTCGTCGATGACGCCGTAATAGCCCAGCCGCGGGCGCGCAATCCCGGCCTGATCGGCCGGCTCGGGCAGGCCGCCCCGCGCCTGTGCGAAATGGGGCGCATCGACGCTGGACGGAAGGGCATGGATGTTGTCATGCCGGTCGCGCTTGGCCTCCCAGATCGACCAGCCGCCGGTGAAGACGACATCGGCCGCCTCGATCAGCTGCGCCTCGCGCGAGACAAGGTCGGGCGGAGCAAAGCGGAAGGCCGACAGCTCGTCCATACAGTCATAGACCACGGCGGCCGCATCAACATGCCGCGCGATCGGCCACATCATCGGGGTATAGAACCACAGCACCGGACGCTCGATCCCCGTGAGGCCGAGCATCTGGTCCAGCAGCCCCGGCAGCGCGCGCTCCTGGTCCTCGGGCGACCAGCGATCGGGAACCCGGGGCCGCACCGACTGGACCGAGGTGCCCTCGAAGGCGTGGAATTCCAGATAGGGCAGGTGATGGGTGGTGGGAATCGCCTCTTCCCAGAACAGCACGCGCCGGCCCTGGGCGGCAAAGCGGCCGATCAGGTGCTGGGGACGCTGCAGGACAAAGTCCCAGCGCAGATGTGAAAAGCAGATCAGCGGGGCCGTTGCGGCACGGCCCTCGGCCAGGACCGGACAGGCGATGTCCACGGCCGGCGTTTCCTCAAGTGGGGTGGCGTCGTTCATCAGGCGTCCTTTTCGTCCTGCGCGCGGCGGATGTCATCGATTTCCGCGCCAAGTCGCGCGATGGAGGCAGGCCAGCCCCAGCGATCAAGCGCGGCCCTGCGGGTGTCATACTGCCCGGCCCCGTCCAGCAGCTGGCGCAGCGCCGCGGCAAAGCCTTCCCCCTCGTCGGCGGCCAGCCCGGTCTGGGGCGTGATGTATTGCCGTCCGCAGACCAGCCCGGCATTAGCCAGCACCGGCAGGCCGGCCAGCATGTATTCGGTCAGGATCGCCGGCGCGCCGTCATCGCGCCCGCAGACGACGCCCACGCGGGCGCGGTTGATCTGGACATTGACCTCGTCATGGCTGAGCGGGCCGACGATCTCGACATCAAGGCCGCGCCGCGCGGCATCCTCGCGGATGGCTTCCGTCAGATGCCCGTAGCCGACCACCAGCAGCGCCGTGGTGCCCGGCAGCCGTTCCAGCGCATCCAGCAGCACCTTGTGGCGCTTGTAGGGCTGGGTGCAGGCCACATAGACCACGTCCCGGTCCTTGGGCTGGCCGGTGGGAAAGAACGTGTCGCCCGAGGCGAATTCCGGCCCGATCGGCAGGACCAGCGTCCGGGCGCCCGGCACGCGGGCGCGGATCTCGTCCGATTGCCATTCGGCGCCGGTCAGGAACAGGTCAAAGCGCGCCGCCTCGTCATCGGGGATGCGCAGCGCCGGGGCGTCGATGGAATTATAGATGCGCACCGAGCCCGCGCAGGCATCCAGCAGCGCGCAATCGACACCGATGCCCCAGACGCACAGGATGTCGGGCGCGCCGGTCCGCGCCAGATGCGCCAGCGCATCGGCCGAGCCATAGGGCGCGGGATGCCCATCCGCCCGGAACAGCCGCCGCGTCAGGCCGGGGCGCCCCGGGTCCGGGGTGCCTTGCGGCCGCCCGGTTTCACTGTCCGCCCGCCCGTCCGTGCCCGTCCAGCTCCAGATCTCGGCGCGCGGGGTCAGCCCGGCGGCAACGGCTGCCAGGGGCAGGCGTTCCAGATACCCGCCGGTGACGCGCACATCGGCCCGGGGGACCGGCCCTTCCAGCGCATCGCTGCCCCATGATGCGCCCGGTGCATGCACCGGATGGGGCGGCACGGTATCGCAATGATCGGAAATGCACACGATGCGCCCCGACATTGGGGGGGGCGAAGCTTGGCGGCCAGCGGGGGTATGCAGGGTCCGCCGCAGCGGGCCAGAGAGAAGGGTCATGGCGCGGTGCTTATCGCGGCGGCGGGAAGGTTTCCCGGTGCGTTCGACATAAATTATGTTGCATGCTGCGCACTCGGCTCGCAGGCCATCCCCTTCGCATGGGGACAGCGCCCCCCGGCCGATCGTTCAGATCCGTTCGTAAAAAGCATTTCCCCCCGCAATGAGAACATAGTGCGCGTTGTCATAGCCCGTGCGCAACCCGGCCTGGTGAAAGAACATGGCATTCCCGATGCGGGGATGGCGTTCGCCGCGCAGCACCGCTGCCGCGGCCTCTTGCGCCAGGCGCATGTCGCGCGCCTTCATCGGCCGCGTCAGCACGCCCGGCGCGAACTGCCTGGGCTGTCCGACGACGCCGCAGACCGAACGGGGGTATTTTCCCGACTGAAGGCGGTTCATCACCACGCTTCCGACGGCGATCATGCCCTCGCGGCTGGAGCGGTTCGATTCGAAATACATCGCGCGCATCATGCAGTCCTGCTCGCTCTGGCGCCGGGCCAGGCCGCAGCCCGACAGCGCAAGCCCCAGCATCAACCAGAGCGCGGGGCGGATCGGCGGGCGGGATGGCAGCATCGGCAGGCTCCTTCAAGCTGGCGTTCAGCATGGCCCGGTTCGCGCGCGAAGGCCACTGCCCGCAAAGGGGGCCATACAACCTTCCGCTGACTTGCCGCTCGCCTGCGGGGCCGCCAAGCTGGCCGGGACAAGGGCGGCGACAAGAGCGGCAAGGGGGGGGCGGCCATGAACATCCATCCCGCGGTCAATGACGGCGCAAGAACGGGCAGGCCGGGTTTTTCGGGGGGGATGCTGGCCTGCCGGTGCAAGGATCACCCTGTCCGGGTGCGCATCGGCGCGCAGGTCGCGCATAACCATGTCTGCGGCTGCACCAGGTGCTGGAAGCCCGAGGGCGCGATCTTCAGCCAGATCGCCGTGGTCGGCCGCGATGCGGTCGAGGTCGTCGAGAACGCCGACAAGCTCGACATCGTGAACAGCGACGCGCCGATCCGGCGCCATGCCTGCACGGGCTGCGGCGTACACATGTATGGCCGGATCGAAAACACCGACCACCCGTTTTACGGGCTCGATTTCGTCCATACCGAACTGTCCGAGGAAGACGGCTGGTCCGCGCCGGAATTTGCCGCCTTCGTGTCCTCGATCATCGAATCGGGTGTTGATCCGCAGCGGATGGGGGATGTACGGGCGCGGCTGAGGGAACTGGGCCTGGAACCCTATGACATGTTGTCGCCGCCCCTTATGGATGCGATCGCCGCCCATGCAGCCAGGAAATCGGGCAAGCTGGGCACGCTGCCTGTCTGAGCCGCCCTTCCTGGCGCGCGCAGCCGGGGCCGGTCATCGCCGGCCCCTTTGCCATGATCCGGCCCGAGCGGCCGCCGAAAGGAGAAAACGATGAGAACCCGCGCCGCCGTCGCCCTGCAAGCCGGCAAACCGCTGGAAATCATGGAGGTGAACCTCGAGGGGCCGAAAGCCGGCGAGGTCATGGTGGAGATCAGGGCCACCGGCATATGCCACACCGACGACTTCACCCGCTCGGGCGCCGACCCGGAAGGCATCTTCCCCTCGATCCTGGGGCATGAAGGCGCGGGCGTGGTGGTCGAGGTCGGACCGGGCGTGACCTCTGTCAAGCCGGGCGATCACGTGATCCCGCTCTATACCCCCGAATGCCGCCAATGCGCGTCCTGCCTGTCGGGCAAGACCAACCTGTGCACGGCGATCCGCGCCACTCAGGGCCAGGGGCTGATGCCGGACGGGACCACCCGCTTTTCGATGCTCGATGGCACGCCCATCATGCATTACATGGGCTGCTCGACCTTCTCGAACTACACCGTGCTGCCCGAGATCGCCGTCGCCAAGGTCCGCGAGGACGCGCCCTTCGACAAGATCTGCTATATCGGCTGCGGCGTGACGACGGGCATCGGCGCCGTCATCAACACCGCCAAGGTCGAGATCGGCGCCAAGGCCGTCGTCTTCGGCCTGGGCGGGATCGGTCTGAACGTGATCCAGGGCCTGCGGCTTGCCGGCGCGGACATGATCATCGGCGTCGATCTGAACCCCGAAAAGAAGCCGATGGCCGAGCATTTCGGCATGACCCATTTCATCAATCCCAAGGAATGCGAGAATGTCGTTCAGGAAATCATCAACCTGACCAGGACGCCCTTCGACCAGATCGGCGGCGCGGACTATACCTTCGATTGCACCGGCAATGTCACCGTCATGCGGCAGGCGCTGGAATCGGCGCATCGCGGCTGGGGCCAGTCGATCGTGATCGGCGTGGCGCCCGCGGGGGCCGAGATCTCGACCCGCCCGTTCCAGCTGGTCACCGGCCGGGTCTGGAAGGGATCGGCCTTCGGCGGCGCGCGCGGGCGGACCGACGTGCCCCGCATCGTGGACTGGTACATGGACGGCAAGATCGAGATCGACCCGATGATCACCCACACCATGCCGCTGGATGACATCAACCGGGGCTTCGACCTGATGCATTCGGGCGAATCCATCCGGTCGGTCGTCATTTACTGATCGCCAACGGATGCTTAGGTAAGGTTGCGGCGGGGGGTTCCCCGCCGTGTCACTGAAAGGACGACCCATGCTGCGCCCGTTTCCGCCCCACCTGCTGAACGACGACGACGAGGAAGAGGACGAGCCGCGCGAGGATCGCCGCCACGACGACGAAGGCGGGGGCGAGCTGGGGATGCCCGCCGGGGACAAGATCGCCAAGCTGTATTTCAAGTCGCGTACCGTGATTGTCGCCGGCACCATCAACGACAAGCTGGCGCAGCGCACCGTCTCGCATCTGCTGGCGCTGGCCGAGGACAGCGACCGGCCGATCAACATGCTGATCTCCTCGCCCGGTGGCCATGTCGAATCGGGTGACATGATCCATGACGTGATCAAGTTCATCCGGCCGACCGTCCGCACCATCGGGTCGGGCTGGGTCGCCAGCGCCGGGGCGCTGATCTTCGTCGGGGCCGCGCGCGAGAACCGCTTCTGCCTGCCCAATACGCGCTTTCTGATCCATCAGCCTTCGGGCGGGATCGGGGGCACCTCGTCGGACATGATGATCCAGGCCGAACAGGTGCGCCTGATGCGCGACCGGCTGAACCAGATCTTTGCCGATGCCACTGGCCAGCCGGTCGAGCGGATCGCCAGGGACACTCAGCGCGATTTCTGGCTCAACACGCAGGAGGCGCTGGATTACGGCCTGCTGGGCCGCGTCATCCACAGCGCGGATGAATTGAAGTGAGCATGGATGTGGTGATCCGCCCGGCAGGTCCGGGCGATCACGACGCCATCTGGACGATCCTCGGTCCGGTGTATCGCGCCGGGGAAACCTACTGCATGCCCCGTGACATCGGGCGCGACGAGGCGCTGGCAGACTGGCTCGCGCCTCCCTTCACGGCCTTTGTCGGTGAGCTGGACGGGCAGGTGCTGGGCATCAGCCATGTCGGCCCCAATTGGCGCGGCGGCGGTGCGCATGTCGCCAATGCCGGCTTTGCTACCCACCCGCAGGCGCGGGGGCGCGGCGTGGCGCGGGCCATGGTCACGCACGCTCAGGACTGGGCACGGGGCCGGGGCTTCCGGGCCATGCAGTTCAACTTCGTCGTCTCGACCAACGCCGACGCCGTCCGTTGCTGGGAAAAGGCCGGGTTCAGGGTAGTGGGCCGCCTGCCGGGCGCGTTCGACCATCCGCGGCTCGGCCATGTCGATGCGCTGGTGATGTTCAAGAACCTGGCCGGAGCAGCCCCATGAGCCTTGAAACGATATCCGAGAACCGCAGTTTTGGCGGGGTGCAGGGCGTCTATCGCCACCGCAGCGCCGCGACCGGAACCGATATGACCTTCGCGGTCTATCTGCCGCCCCAGGCCGAGGACGGCCCCGTCCCCCTGCTGTGGTATCTGTCGGGCCTGACTTGCACGCATGAAAATGCCATGACCAAGGCCGGCGCCCAGCAATGGGCGGCCGAGGCGGGGCTTGCGCTGGTCTTTCCCGATACCTCGCCGCGGGGCGAGGGCGTCGCCGATGACGCGGCCTATGACCTGGGCCAGGGCGCGGGCTTTTACGTCAATGCCGCGCAGGCCCCATGGTCGCCGCATTTCAGGATGTGGGACTATGTGGTCGAGGAATTGCCCGGCCTCGTCCTGGACGCCTTTCCGCTCGACCCCGCGGCGCAGGGGATCACCGGCCATTCCATGGGCGGGCACGGCGCGCTGACCATCGCCATGACCCACCCGGATCGCTATCGCAGCGTTTCCGCCTTTGCGCCCATCGCCAACCCGACCGAATCCGACTGGGGCCGCAAGCAGTTCACGGCCTATCTGGGCGAGGACCGGGCGGCGTGGTCGGCCCATGATGCCTCGCTGCTGATGGCCATGCGCGGCTATCCCGGCGAGGTGCTGATCGACCAGGGGGCTAGCGACCAGTTCCTCGACCTGCTGCGGCCCGAAGCGCTGGCCCATGCCATGGTGGCGCGCCGGCAGGCGGGGATGTTCCGCATGCAGCCGGGCTATGACCACAGCTACTGGTTCGTGCAGAGCTTCATGCGCGACCATGTCCTGTGGCATGCCGAGCGGCTGGCCTGACGGCGGCTTTCACCCACGGATCAAGGCTGGCCCCGCGCCGCGTTCCCCTTGGGGGGCGCGGCTTTTCCCATGCGCCGATGCGAAGGCCGGCGCAGGCCCTTCCGGCCGGTCCTTCCGGCCATTCCCCCGGGGCTAAGACTTTACGCTGACAAGCGGCCAGCGAATGTTGACGGACGGCCGACTTGGGCAAAGCCTTGGCTCGAGGCCCTGCGCCAAGGGGAAGAGGGCGCAGCCGGCACCCATGGGAGGAAACCGATGACCCACGTTCTGAAGGGGGCGGCGCTGGCGCTCCTTGTGTCCAGTTCGGCGCTGATGGCCAATGACAGCGTCACCGAAGCGATCAAGAACCCCGCCCAATGGGCGATCCAGACCGGCGATTACGCCAATACGCGCTATTCGACGCTGGACCAGATCAACCGCTCGAATGTGGGCGACATGCGCGTTGCCTGGACCTTTTCGACCGGGGTGCTGCGCGGGCATGAGGGATCGCCCCTGGTCATCGGGGACATCATGTATGTCCACACCCCCTTTCCCAACAACCTGTTCGCGCTTGACCTGAACAACGACGGCAAGATCCTGTGGCGCTATCAGCCCCAGCAGGATCCGAACGTGATCGCGGTGATGTGCTGCGACACGGTGAACCGCGGCGTGTCCTATGCCGACGGCATGGTCTTTCTGTCGCAGGCCGATACCACGGTCGTGGCGCTGGACGCCAAGACGGGCGAGGTCAAGTGGTCCACCAAGGTGGGCGACGCCGCCATCGGCGAGACGCTGACCGCCACCACGATGCCGGTCAAGGACAAGCTGATGGTCGGCGTGTCGGGCGGCGAATACGGCGTGCGGGGCCGCATGACGGCGCTGAACATCAAGGACGGCTCGGTCGCCTGGAAGGCCTATTCCACCGGCCCCGACGACGAGATGCTGATGGACCCGGAAAAGACGACCACGCTGGGCAAGCCGGTCGGCAAGGACAGTTCGCTGAAATCCTGGGAAGGGGATCAGTGGAAGATCGGCGGCGGCTCGGTCTGGGGCTGGTTCGCCTATGATCCGGCGCTGAACCTGATGTATTACGGCACGGGCAACCCCTCGACCTGGAACCCCTCCCAGCGCCCTGGCGACAACCGCTGGTCGATGACCATCTTTGCCCGCGACGCCGATACCGGCATGGCACGCTGGGTCTATCAGATGACCCCGCATGACGAATGGGATTATGACGGCGTGAACGAGATGATCCTGACCGATCAGGATTTCAACGGGGCGCCGCGCAAGCTGCTAACGCATATGGATCGCAACGGCTTCGGCTATACGCTGGACCGCGAGACGGGCGAGCTGCTGCTGGCCAAGAAATTCGATCCCGCCGTCAACTGGGCGACCGAGGTCGTGATGGACCCAGCGTCGGATCAGTATGGCCGCCCGCAGGTGGTCGCGCAGTATTCCACCCAGCAGAATGGCGAGGACACCAACACCACCGGGGTCTGCCCCTCGGCGCTGGGCACCAAGGACCAGCAGCCCTCGGCCTTCTCGCCGCGCACGAACCTGGTCTATGTCCCCACCAACCATGTCTGCATGGATTACGAACCCTTCCGCGTCGCCTATACGGCCGGCCAGCCCTATGTGGGCGCGACGCTGTCGATGTATCCGGCCCCCAACAGCCATGGCGGGATGGGCAACTTCATCGCCTGGGACAATCTCAAGGGCGAGATCAGGTGGTCGTTGCCCGAACAGTTCTCGGTCTGGTCGGGGGCGCTGGCGACGGCGGGCGATGTCGTGTTCTACGGCACGCTCGAAGGGTATCTCAAAGCCGTCGATGCCGAAACCGGCAAGGAGCTTTACCGCTTCAAGACCCCGTCGGGGATCATCGGCAACGTCATGACTTATGAACATGGCGGCAAGCAGTATGTCGGTGTTCTGTCCGGGGTCGGCGGCTGGGCGGGCATCGGCCTTGCGGCAGGCCTGACCAATCCGAGCGAAGGGCTGGGCGCTGTGGGCGGCTATGCGGCCCTGTCCGACTATACCGCCCTGGGCGGACAGCTGACAGTGTTCGAACTGCCGGGCGAGCGCACGGCCCAGGCCGGCACCACCGCCACCGATGCCACGCCCGCGCCGGCGGCCGCTGTGCCCGCGGCCACTGCCGCCGTGCCGGCGGCGGGCGGTGCGGCCTCGGACCCTGTCGCGCCGGCCCCCGGCGAGGCGGCGGGCACCGCCAAGGAAGTCGGCACCGTTTCGCCCAACGAGGGCGCGGCCAAGCCGTCGAACTGATGCCCCGACCCTGCCGGAGGGCAGGACTGCGCAGGCCTGATGCCCCGAGGCCATTCTCGGGGCATCCGCTTCGCGGCCGGTCGCCAGGGCCGCCGCCGCAACCTTGAGGGAGAGATTACCGATGACCGTTCCAGCCCTTGCCAGCGCATTGGCGATCGGCAGCCTTGTCGCGCTGACGGGGGCCATCCCCGCGCTTGCGCAAAGCGCGCCCGGCAACGCCGCCGCCGGGGGTGCCCCCGCGCAGACCGCCGCACCCGTCGTTCCCGGCCCCGTCCTGCCCAGCGGCATGGACATCACGCCCGACCACATGGAAAACGGGCGCTGGTATAACAAGGACGACATCCCGACCTTCAAGATCGAGAACGGCGCGCTGGATTTCGCCAGTTTCTCGGGCTATCGCCGCTATCATTCGGAATGCCATGTCTGCCATGGGCCGGATGGCGAAGGGTCGACCTATGCCCCCGCGCTCAAGAACTCGGTCGTGAACACCATCGACTATTACGCGTTCCAGCAGACGGTCGCCTCGGGCAAGCAGAATGTCGGCACGGGTCAGGCCAACCAAGTCATGCCTGCCTTCGGCACCAACAAGAATGTCTGGTGCTATGTCGATGACATCTACAGCTATCTTCTGGCGCGCGGCACGGGCGCGATCCCGCGTGGACGGCCCGCCAGCAAGGCCGCCAAATCCGATGCCTTCATTGCGCAGGAAGATTCCTGCATGAAGGGCTGATGCGCGCGGCCCTGCCGGCCGGCTTGGCGCTTGCCCTGCTGATCGGGGCGGGGGCGCAGGCGCAGGTGGCCGATCTGCGCTCGACAACGGCGTTGCGCGTCTGCGCCGATCCGGCCGCGGCCCCCATGTCGGCGCAGGACGGGTCGGGGTTCGAAAACAAGCTGGCGCGGCTGATCGCGGACCGGCTCGGCCTGCCGCTGGAATACAGCTGGTTCCCGCAGGGACCGGGATTCGTCCGCCGCACGCTGCGGGCCGGGCTGTGCGATGTCGTGATCGGCTATGCCCAGGGCGATGAGCTGGTGCAGAACACCAACCATTACTACACCTCGGTCTATGGCATCGTGGCGCGCAGGGACGGGCCGCTGGCTGCGGTGGACCGCCTCACCGATCCTGCGCTGCATGGGCGCAATCTGGGGGTGGTCGCCGGCACGCCGCCCGCCACGCATATGGCGCGGGCAGGGCTGGCCCGCGACATGCGCGGGGGAAAGCTGAATGTTGACCGGCGGACGGAAAATCCCGTGGCTGACATGGTGGGCGCCGTGCGGGACGGCATGCTGGATGCCGCCGTGCTGTGGGGCCCGCTGGCCGGTCCGCTGGTCAGGGACGATCCGGCGTTGCGGTTCACCCCGCTGCTGAGGGAAGAGGGCGCGCCCCGTCTGTTCTATCGCATCACCATGGGCGTGCGCCCCGGCGAGGACGACTGGAAGCGGCAGCTCAACAGCCTGATCCGCCGTAACCAGCCCGAGATCGACCGCATCCTGCGCGAGGCAGGCGTGCCGCTGGTCGATGATTACGGCAAGGCGCTGAAACCATGAGGATGGCCTGGCCGCTGGCGGTGCTGGCTGCCGGGCTGGCCCCTGCGCCGGTAACGGCCCTGGCCGACCCTTCGGTGCCCGAGCCGGCGGGCTATCGGTCCGAGCCCTATCGCGCGCCTGTGCCCGACAGCCTGGCCGGTGCGACGGTCCTCGATGCGGCCGGGGTGGCGGCCTGGCAGCAGGCGGGTGCCGTTCTGATCGACGCGCTGCCCGCGCTCAGCCGGCCTGATGGCCTGCCGGCCGGCACGCTGTGGCGCGCGCCGCCCCATGAAAGCCTGCCCGGCGCGGTATGGCTGGCCGGCATGGGCTATGACCGGCTTTCGCCCGCGGACGAGCGGCGCTTTGCCGATGCGCTTGACCGGCTGACGGGGGGCGACAAGGGCGCGGCGCTGGTCTTTTTCTGCAAGGCGGATTGCTGGATGGGTTGGAACGCCGCCAAGCGCGCCCTGGCTTGGGGCCATGCGCGGGTGGGCTGGTTCCCGCAGGGCGTCGAGGGCTGGACTGCCAGCGGCAGGACGCTGGCGCCCGTCGAGCCGGCGCCATAGGGGCGTTTCGCGTCACGCCCCTGCGGACGGCCGGGCAAGGCTTCGGCCGCGGGCATCGGCGATCAGGCGTTGTTTCAGGGCATCGTTGCGCGCCGTCGCCTGTCGGCTGATCCGGGGGGCGGCGGGCGTCCAGCCGTCAAGCGACAGCCCTGCGCCCGCCCCGATCCGCGCCAGCGTCGCCGCCGGATCGTGGACCAGTTCCTCATAGCTGACCGACAGATAGTTCAGCGCGGCCGCCGCGCATTGCCAGCGGATCGAGCCATCCTGCCTGAGGACATCGGCGGCGATGGTCAGCATCGCGTCCGCATCATATCCCTCTGCCTCGCCCTGCCGGTCGTGATCGCTGGTCCACTGGCCTGTCTGCCTGGCGATCCAGTGGGAGACGGCCTGGGCCATCAGGTCGTCGCGGTGGATATGCACGATGCTGGCCGAGCGGAACATGCCCAGCAGCCCGCCCTCGATCAGCAGCTGCAACTGTTCGGCCGAGGCCTTGACCCCGAACTGCTGGTGCCCCGAACAAAGCCGCCCGGCAAGGTTCTGCAGATAGGCCGGCACGCTGTCGATGCCATAGCGGTCCGCCTGCCGGGCGACCGTTTCCTGGTTGAGGTATTCGCCGATCCCCGCGACCTGCCCGGTCTGGCGCAGATAGTCGGCCAGCAGGTTCGATCCCGATCGGTTTGTGAAGGCAAGCACCAGCACCGGCCGGTCGATCACCGGCGCGGTTCCCGACCAAGCGACACGGTTCTGAAAGATCGCCCGGATCCCTGCCTCGTGCACGCGGACCGGGGCGGGATCGACGATCGGGGATGACGAAATCACGCCTAGGGCCGGAACCCGGCGGCGGCGAAGACGGTCAAGAAAGCGGTTCAGCATGATGATGGCCGGTCAGTGGATCAATGCGCGGCGAACACGCGGCATTCCCTGACCTGAACCGCGGACGGGTCCGAGGACAGGGTAGTGAATGCCGTGGGAATGAAAGGCTCGGCCGTAACCGTCATCAGCGTCAGAACCCGGCCCGTTTCGGGCAGCGACTGGCGGCGGCGCTGCGTTACGGAACGCCCGTCGCGCAGATGGCCGCTTGCCGCAAACTCGACCCAGCCGCGGGCCTGAACGTCGATGATCGCCGCGGCCCAGACCGTGCCGACGATATCTTCGGGCATGGCCAGCCCGGATGGATCCAGCGCCGCCGGCGCGGCGGGGTTTTCGGGCAGCATCAGCCGCCCGGCCGAGGGCACTGCCCGGCACATCCGGTCGAGCGCCTCAAGCGGCAGGGGATCGCCCGGCGCATCCGGGGTCGTGATGGCGGTGCCATGGTTGGTGTGCTGCAACCGCCCCGTCACGCCCAGCGCCTCAAGCGCCCCCAGATGCGCCTTGACGGCGCTCTGGCTGGCGACGACGAAATTGCGGTCCGAGCCGGTGACGCCGAAACGGGTCAGGTTGCCATAGCGCATGGGTTGCCTGCCGCGATCCCTGACGATGTCCAGCAGCCGCGCCACCGCCGGGCCCATGCGGACGATGCGGTCATCGACATGCCGGAAATCCCATTTCTCGAAGGGTTCGAGCTTTTTCTCGCTGCGCCCGTCCGCCTGGCCGCGTGCGATCTTGGCGCGGTAATCGTCGTAGGATCGCGTGAAATAGTGGTTCACCGCCACGCGCTGGGCGGTCGGCGCATCGCGTTCATGCATCCAGACCTGACGCACAGGCCGGCCGAGTTCATCGACGCTGGTGCGGTTGACGGTTTCGGCGTGGTGGATATGCATCAGCCGCACGCGATCGGGGCGCACGAAGCATTTGCTGATCTGCCAGATCGCAGGATCGCAGCGGGTGAAGTTCTGGATGGTCAGGCCGGCCGGGCGGGCATGGTGCCCGGAATGGCCATACATGCGCCAGAACAGGACGACCTCGTCCGTGTCGGGCGACTGGGCGCCAAGGAAGGCGGGCAGGGACAGCTCGGCCGGCAGGGCGACGAATTCGTCGATGTCGAGAAAGCCCATCCAGTCGCAATTGGGGCCGAGGACAGCCAGCGCATGCTGATAGGCCTCGATCTGGCCGGGAAACAGCGGCCAGTGGATGAGGGTGACGATCCCGCAGTTGACGAAAGGGGTCAGCTCGGCAGCGGTCGTGTCGGACGAGCCGTTGTCGTAGATAAAGAAATGCTCGACCCCCAGCAGATAGTGATAGGCGACCCATTCGGCGATGAAGGGGCCTTCGTTCTTGGTGATGGCCGCCATGGCGACACCGAGGGGGGGCAGTTTCATGAGCTCTCCGAACGATCGGGAAGATCGACCTTACCGGAAAGGGGCGGCCAGCGACAGGCCTTGGCCATCTTGCTGGGAACAGGCGGGCGGGATAGACCGGCAAGATGTTGCCTATGGCATTGCCCTGCATGACGATGTGATCAATGGATGTTGACGTTTCGGTAAGTTCTGCCGCCCCTTTGGCTGCCGATGCGGTGCAGGGCAGGTGGGAACATTCCTTCGAGGAGGGCCTGAACCGGATCCTGCGGGGCTGGGCCTATTGCGTGGCCGAGCCGTCCCGTCCCGTGGCGATCACCGTCAGGGCGGGGGACGAGATCGTGGCCCATGCGCTTGCCTGCGAGCAGCGAAACGACTTGGTGGCGGCGGGCAAGGGCGATGGCTGGTGCGGCTTTGTGGTGCGCATCGATACGCGCCGCGTGGCGGGCCGGCCGCTGAGCGTGACCGGCGGCAACACGCCGCTGCGCGGCCCGACCGGCCCTGCGGCGCCGCCTGCCCGCGCGCCGCGCTGGCTGGGCGAGGTGACGCGCAGCGAGATCGCCGATGGCCGCCTGCTGGTCGAGGGCTGGCTTGCCGACCTGGCCCATCCTTCGATGCGCCCCGAGATCCGCCTGCATCTGCGCGGCTGCGAGGGGGATGACCTGCGGGATTTCGCCTGCCGGCCCGAGCCGCTGCCGGCGCTGTGGGGCAAGGGCCAGGAGGACCGCGGCTTCCGTTTCGACCTGCCCGCGCCTGAGGGGCTGAAGGTCGAGGATATCAGCGTCCTGCTGCCGGATGGGGCGATCCTGAACGGGATCGTCGGTCCGGTTCTGAGAACACAGGCTTTCTCGTCCGCCTGGCCGCGGCCGGGGGCCGCGGCGACGCTCGGCGGTCTGCGCGGCAGCGCGGTTCTTGATCGCCGCATGGTCCGCGGCTGGGTCGAGGATAGCGCCGCGCCGGGCCAGCCCCTGGCGGTGCGCGTCTCGCTGGACGGGACGGCCGTGTGGGAAGGCATGGCCGACCGGATCGAGACGATCGGCAGCGCCGAGGACCAGCCTTCGGGCAAGCGGCGGGCGCTGGGCTATCGGGTGCTGCTGCCGCCCCATGATGCCGGCCGGCTGGCGGGAACGGTGGATGCGGTCACGGCGGATGGCCGCCCGCTGCCCGGCTTTCCGCTGCACTGGGGTGCGGCCGATGCGCTGATCGGCGCGATCACCGATGTGCGGCTTGTCGGCGAACATCTGCGCCTTGGCGGCTGGTGCGTCGATTCGCGCGAGCCGCCAAGGCCGGTCGAGATGGTGGCGCGGCGCCATGACGGGGTGTTGATCGCGCGGTTCAGCGCCGATGCGCCGCTTGCGGCCGGTATCCGCACCCAGGCCGAAAACGCGCCGGTCGGGGCTTTTTCGGTGAATCTTTCCCTTTCGGCCCTGCGCCTGCCAGAGGGCAGGCCGCTGGATCCGCGGACATTGCCCATCATCTCGCCGGCCGGGACGCTGGCATCGCTGCCGCTGAGCCGCGAGGCGGCGGCGCTTGCGGCGCGCTTGGTGCCGGGCAATCACCAGTGCTTTGCCACGCGCGATGCGCGCATCCAGGGCGCCGTGGACGGGCTGGAGGGCGACGTTCTGCGCGGCTGGATGCGCAACCCGGACGAGCCGGACGAGCTGTGCTATGCCGATGTGTTTCTGGACAATGCCTGGTATGCCACCATCCCGGCAAACCGGGCGCGGGGCGATCTGGCCCGCCGCTTTGGCGATCATGGGGCCTATGGCTATGCCGTGGAAATGTCGCCGGCGCAGCGCTGGCAGGTGCCTGGCGACATCACGGTGCAGCCGCGGGCAGGCACCTGGGCGGAACCCAAGGCCCGCCTTGCGGTGCTGCCCGATTCCAAGCGCAATGCCACCATCAGCCCGCTGCGGCCGCTGGACGCGTTTCTTCGGCCAATGCCCGCGCGCAGCGGATCGGGACGGGTATCGGTCGTCGTGCTGAACCGCAACGGCGGGGCATTGCTGACGCGGCTGTTCGAATCGTTCGAGCGCCATAACACCCATGCCGATCTTGAATTCATCGTTGTCGATCACGCATCGACCGATGACAGCGCCGCGGTCTGTGCGCGCTGGGCCGGGCCGCTGAAGGTCAGCCTGATCCAGCGCAGCGGCAACTTCTCGTTCTCGCAGTCCAACAACCTTGGCGCGCAGCATGCGACCGGAGACATCCTGATCCTGGCCAATAACGACGTGCGGCTGTGCCAGGACATCGTGCCGCAGATCGTGGCGGCGCTTGACGATCAGGATATCGGTGCGGTTTCGCCTGCCCTGCTGGACGATGTGCCCGATCGCGCGCTTGAATCGGCCGGCCTGCCGGGACCGATCCAGCATCTGGGCGTGCATCTGTCGATCGGGGCAGGCAAGGCCCCGGGGGTGGTTCCCTTTGAAACGCGCCCCTCGCGCGAATGGGTCGGGATCGAGGCTGCGGCGATCGAGGTTCCGGCCGTGACGGGCGCCTTCATGGCCATGCGGCGGGCGGATTTCCTGTCGCTCGGCGGGCTGGACGAGGCATATTTCTATGGCCACGAGGATATCGACCTCAGCCTCAGGCTGCGCCGCGCCGGCAAGCGCATCCTTGCGCTGAACCAGCTGCGGGCGCTGCACCTGCGCGCCTACAGCCGCGACACCATGAGCGGCGACTATGCCCCCGTCCGCCTGCGCAATCGCAGGATCTTCGACGAACGCTTCGGCTCATGGGCGCGCCGGATCATGGCGGCCGACCGCTTTGGCCGGACCGGCTTCTGGACCGGGCGGCGGCTGCGCATCGCCTTTGTCGTCACCGAAAACGATACCGAGACGCTGGCGGGCGATTTCTTCACCGCACGCGAACTGGCCGAGGCGCTGTCGGCGCAGTTCCCGGTTGACTGCCATTTCATCCCCCATCGGTCGCCCGACCTGCGCGATCTGCGCGGGATCGACGTGCTGATCTCGATGCGCGACGATTTCGACCCGCGGCGGGTGCACGCATCCGATCCGACCATGCTGCGGGTCGCCTGGGTTCGCAACTGGGCAGAACGCTTTGCCGCCCGGCCATGGACGCGCGATTTCGACCTGCTGTGGGCGTCCTCGCGCCATGCCGCCGACCAGCTTTCCCGTCTGCTCCGGCGCCCGGTGGAGCTGGTGCCCATCGCCACCGCGCCCGCCCGCTTCGCCGCGGGGCGCGTCGATCCGGCCCTGCAGTCGGACTATTGCTTCACGGGAAGCTTCTGGGGCGTTCACCGCGAGATTTCGCAGACCCTTGAACCGGCCGCCCTTCCCTATCGCTTTGCCGTCTATGGCACGGGATGGGAGGCGGTGCCCCAGATGGCCCCCTTTGCCCGCGGGCCGCTGCCCTATGAGCGGATGCCGGACGTTTATGCCAGTACCCGCGTCGTCATCGACGATGCCAACCATGCGACCAAGCTGATGCAGTCGGTCAACAGCCGCGTCTTTGATGCGATCGCCGCGGGCTGCCTGGTGCTGACCAATGGCCGCGAGGGCGCGCAGGCCCTGTTCGGCGACCTGCTGCCCACCTATGACAGCCCGCAGGAGCTTGAGGCGCTGCTGCGCCGCTTTCTGGATGACGAGCCGCTGCGCCGTCGGACCGTGGCGGCCCTGCAACGGGTCGTGGAGGCCGAGCATACCTATGCCCTGCGCGCCCGGCAGGCCTGGGACAGCCTTGCCCGCGCCAGCGCGGCCGTCCGCATCGCCATCAAGATCGGCGCCCCGAACCGGGACGTGATCGCCGAATGGGGCGATTACCACTTTGCCGACAGTCTGCGCCACGCGCTCGAGCCGCTGGGCTACAGGGTGCGCATCGACACGCTGGACGAATGGGCCAACCCCCAATCGAACGGGGATGATGTGGTGCTGGTCCTGCGCGGGCTGTCGGGCTATGCGCCGCTGCCGCATCAGGTGTCGCTGTGCTGGGTCATCTCGCACCCCGACAAGATCAGCATCGCCGAGCTGAAATCCTACGATCACGTCTTCGTCGCCTCTCATGCGCTGGCGCGGGACCTGGGCGCGGAACTGGGCGAAGATGTCTCGGTCCTGCTGCAATGCACCGATCCTGCCCGCTTTCATCCCCAGGCGGACGAGCCGGTGTTCCGCGAAGACATCCTCTTTGTCGGCAATTCGCGCGGGGAATACCGGCAGGTGATCCGCGATGCGCTGGCCGTCGGGCTGAACCCGGCGATCTACGGCAATGGCTGGCGCGGCCTGGTGCCTGATGGCCATCTGCGCGCCGAGAACGTTCCCAATGCCCGCCTTGCCCATGAATACCGCGCCGCGGGGGTCGTGCTGAACGATCATTGGGACACGATGCGCCGTTACGGCATGATCTCGAACCGCGTGTTCGACGTGCTGGCCTGCGGCGGGCGGCTGATCAGCGATCCCGTCGAGGGGATGGAGCAGTTGTTCGGCGATTTCGTCCGCACCTATCGCGAACCCGCCGAACTGGCCGCCCTGACCGCCGAACTGCAGGGGGAAGGCCCCGACCGTCAGGCCGAACGCGATGCCTTTGCCCGGCGGATCATGGCCGAACACGGCTTTCCCGCACGCGCCGCCCAGCTTGACGACATGATCCGCGCCCTGCTTGCCCGCAAACTGGCCTGCGGATCGTGACGCATGGCCGCCAAGCCCCGCGGCCTGCCGCCAAAGCGGGCCGATGACTGTCATCCGCCCCGAACCCATCGTCCGGCGGGGGCTTTGCGTGAAAGCCAGGCGCCCTTGGCCAGCTGGAAGGGCCTGTCCTGGCGCAACCCTGTATTCGCCCAAGGCTGCGGCGTTGCCGCCCTGTGGGCAGCAGCGATGGCGCGGGGCCAGCCCGGATGTGACGCCGCAGGGATCGGCCCTGCCGCAGCCGTCCTGCCCCCTGCCGCCTGACGCAAGAATCAGGCGGTTCCTGCTCTGTCCGCCTGATCCCCTGCGGCCGGGCCTTCATGAATGGCAGCCCATGGCGCATGCCAGCCGTGGCGTCAGCTGCGCGGGCGCAGGTTTTCCGGATCATACAGGGCCTTGTTCCCGACCGCCGCGATCTCGACCGGGAACTGCTCTCCCATATATTCGACGATCAGCCGGCGGCCCTGCTGGCAATATCGCCAGGGCAGATAGGCCAGCCCGATGTTGCTGCCGATGGTCGGGCCATAGGCCATCGAGGTGACATAGGACCGGCGGCCCAGCTCATCGACCAGCGTCTCGCCCGTCGCGGGGTCGAGCACCGGAAGGATGCCTACGGGATAGCGGGCAATGCCGGCGGAATCGACATTGTCGGTCATCACCAGCGTGCACAGCATCGCCGGCTGGTGATCGCGCGCGCGGTATTCCAGGTGCCTGGCCTTGCCGCGGAAATCGGCGTCCTTGACCTTGGGCCGGGCAAGGTCCGCCTCGAACAGGTTGTATTCGGTCCGCAGGTCCGCGTTCTGCAGGCGCAGGCTTTTTTCCAACCGGCGCGAATTGGCGTAGGTTTCCACCCCGACCGCCGGCGCGCCGGTGGACCGCAGCGCGTCCCAGACGGCCAGCCCGTCCTCATAGGCCATGTGCAGTTCCCAGCCCTGCTCGCCGACATAGGAAATGCGAAAGGCCATGACCGCGCGCCCCGCGATGCGGATGGTGCGAATGGCGGCAAAGGGAAAGGCGCCCGGCTCCAGCGCGGCCGGGTCTTCGACCACCTTTTGCAGGTTGGTTCGGGCGTTCGGTCCCCAGATCCCAATGGTGACGAAGCGTTCGGTCACGTCGGTGATGGTGACGTCCAGCCCCCGATCCTCGGCCACCCGGCGCATGTAGGCCAGATCGCGCGGCCCGGCATCGGCGCCGTTGACCAGCCGGCAGCGGTCGGCCAGCCGGATGACGGTGAAATCGGCGCGGACATGGCCCTCGTCGTCGAGGAAATGGGTATAGATGCCCTTGCCGATATTGGCGTCGCCGCCGATCCGCGCCGCGCACAGCCATTCCAGCAGCGCGACATGGTCGGGGCCGGACAGCTCGGTGACGTGGAAATGCGACAGGTTGATGATGCCGTAATTCTCGGACAGCTCAAGATGCTCGGCATTCGACACCCGCCAGAAATGCCGGTTGTCCCATTCATGGGCGCGCACCGGCACGCGGTCGCCGTATTTGTCCAGCAGGTGATCGTTGGAGGCATAGCCATGCGCGCGTTCCCAGCCGCCCAGTTCCATGAAATGCCCGCCCAGTTCGACCTCGCGCTCGTGGAAGGGCGAGCGGCGGATGTTGCGCCCGCCCGCGAACGGCTCGCGCGGGTGGACGGGGGGTTATAGATCGCCGCCGCGGTCTGGGTGCAGCGGGCCTCGATATAGTCGGCTTTCAGCTGGTGCGGGGCAAAGCGGGCATAGTCGATGCTGGCGTGATCGACGGCGGTGCGCCCGTCGGTGATCCAGTCGGCGACCAGCTTTCCATAAGCGGGCGCGTCCTTGACCCAGATCGCCACCGCATACCACAGCCCGCGGGCCTTGATGCTTTCCCCGACCGAGGGCATCGCGTCGGTCGTGGCCTGCAGCAGCCCGTTGAACGAATGGCTTTCGTTATAGCCCAGCTCGCCCAGGATCGGGGTCAGTTCGATGGCGCGTTCCAGCGGGCCCATCAGATCCTCGATGTCCAGATCGCGCTGCGAGGGCGAGAGCCGCGCCTGTTCCTTTTCCAGGATGTCGCGCGGGTGGCACAGGCGCGGCTGGGCTTCGTAATAATAGCCCCATTCGATCTGCCCGCCCTCGGCCGTGGTCGGATCGCCGGTGTCGCGCATATAGGCCGAGTTGCCCTGATCGCGCAGCAGCGGATAGCCGATATCCTTGCCGGTGCCGGCGAATTCATTGAAGGGGCCGAAGAAGGTCAGCGGGTGATCGACCGGAAAGACCGGCAGATCCTCGCCCGCCATCTCGGCGATCTGGCGGCCCCAGAGGCCGGCGCAGACGATCACCAGGTCGGCCCGGATGGTGCCGCGCGGGGTGACGACGCCGCGGATATGGCCGTTCTCGATCACCAGCGCGGTCGCCGGTGTATTGGCATAGGCGGCCAGCTTGCCGGCCGCCATGCCCATGTCCACCAGCTTGCCCGCCACGGTCTGCGAGCGCGGGATGACCAGCCCGGCATCGGGATCCCACAGGGCGGCGGCCACCAGATCCTGTTCGATCAACGGAAAGCGCTGCTTGACCTCGGCCGGGGCGATGATCGTCGCGCGGGTGCCGAAGGCCTTGCCCGAGGCGACCTTGCGCTTCAGCTCGTTCAGCCGCGCCTCATCCCCAGCCCGCGCGATCTCGAGCCCGCCGACACGGGCGTAATGGCCCAGCCTGTCATAGAAATCGACGGAATAGAGCGTGGTCCAGGTGCTGAGGAAATCATGGCTGGTCGTATAGCAGAAATCCGAGGCATGGGCCGTCGAGCCGATATCGGTGGGGATACCCGACTTGTCGATACCCACGATGTCGTCCCAGCCCCGTTCGATCAGGTGATGGGCAACCGAGGCGCCCACGATCCCCCCCAGGCCGACGATGACGACGCGTGCGCGTTCGGGAAACGCCATGATTAGAGATCCTTGACCAGTCGCAGCGCGTCATGGACAGCGGCATGTGTGTTGCGGGCGGAAACGGCGTCGCCAATGCGGAACAGCTGGAAACGCCCTTCTGGGTTGCGGACGACCTGCTGGGGGTGGCCGGCGATCATGGCGCCGTAATCGACCTCGCCCAGATTTGACGACAGCGGTTTCAGGTCGAAATACAGCTCATCCAGCGGCCTTGTGCCGTGGTTGACGACGACCTGATCGACCAGCCGCTCGCGCGCCGCCTCGCCATAGTCGCTGCCCAGCGTGACGCGCAGCAGGTTGCCCTCGCGCACCACCGCGCGCAGGCGCCAGGTGACGGTAAAGGTCGTCTGCCCTTTCTGCAGCGCGCGCATGTAGGGCACGAGGTTCATCGCCATGATCTCGGGCGCAAAGCTGCGGTCGGGGGTGACGATTTCCACCGCCGCGCCGGTTTCGGCAATCGCCTGCGCGGCCTGCAGCGCCGCATGGTCCCCCGCGTCGTCAAAGACCAGCACGTTCGCGCCGGGGCGCATGTCGCCCGACAGGATGTCCCAGGCAGACACGACCAGCTCATTGCCCTGCGCCAGCACCTCGGTATGCGGCAGCCCGCCGGTAGCGACGATGACCACCTCCGGATCGGTGTCCAGCACCTCGCCTGCTTCGGCATAGCTGTTGAAATGGAAGGCGACGCCCATGCGATCACATTCCGCCTGCCGCCACGAGATGATCTGCCCAAGCTCGCGCCGGCGGGGTTGCAGGGCGGCAAGGCGGACCTGCCCGCCGGGCTGGTCCGCGGCCTCGAACACCGTCACCGCATGGCCGCGCTCAGCGGCGACACGTGCCGCTTCCAGCCCAGCGGGACCGGCGCCCACGATGGTGACGCGGCGCGGCCGGGCGGCGGGGGCGGCGGCATGAGGCAGCGTCTCCTCCCGCCCCGAGGCGGCGTTGTGGATGCACAGGGCCATGCCGCCCTGATAGATGCGGTCGAGGCAGTAATTCGCGCCGACGCAGGGGCGGATGCGGTCCTCGGCCCCGGCCATGATCTTGCGGACGATATGGGGGTCGGCGATATGGGCGCGGGTCATGCCCACCATGTCCAGCAGCCCGCTGGCCACGGCGTGGCGGGCGGTGGCCACGTCCTGGATCCGGGCGGCGTGGAAGGTCGGCATCCGGGTGCTGGCGCGGATCTCTCCGGCAAAGTCGAGATGCGGCGCAGACGGCATGCCGTGGATCGGGATCAGGTCGGTCAGGCCGGCATCGGTGTCGATATGGCCGCGGACGATGTTCAGGAAATCGACCTGGCCGGTGCCCCGCAGCAGGCGGGCGATCTCGGCCCCGTCCTCGCGCGTCACGCCGCCGGGCATCTGCTCGTCCGGCACGACGCGCATGCCGACGATGAAATCCGGGCCGACGCGGGCGCGGATGGCGTCCAGCACCTCGAAGGTGAAGCGCAGGCGGTTTTCCAGGTTGCCGCCATAGGGCGGGCCGAGGTCGTTGATCGAGGGCGTCCAGAACTGCGCCAGCAACTGGCCATAGGCCTGCAGCTCGATCCCATCGACGCCGGCGGCCTTCATCCGCTCGGCCGCGTCGGCGAACTGCGTCACGATCCGGGCGATGTCCCAGTCCTCGATCCGCTTGGGAAAGGCGCGGTGCGCGGCCTCGCGTTCATGCGAGGGGCCCAGAACCGGCAGCCAATCGCCGCGGTCCCAGCGGGTGCGGCGGCCCATATGGGTGACCTGGATCATCACCGCCGCGCCGTGGTCGTGACATTCGTCCACCAGCCGCTTCATCCACGGCACGACCTCGTCCTTGTAAAGCAACAGGTTGCCGAAGGCGGGCGGGCTGTCCGGGCCGACCACCGCCGATCCCGCCGTCATGGTCAGGGCAACGCCGCCCTTGGCGCGTTCGACGTGATAGGCGCGGTAGCGATCCTTGGGCAGCCCGTCCTCGCCATAGGCCGGCTCGTGCGAGGTCAGCAGCAGGCGGTTCTTGAGCGTCAGGTGGCGCAGCTGGAAGGGCTGCAACAGCGGGTCGGTGGACATGGCGCGCTCTGGGAAAGACGGGTCGACTGACACCAGCGTGCGGCCACTGTTCAGGGCTGTCAAGAAATTAGAACATGGCGAACATTGAATGTTCGGCCTTGAACATTTCCGTTGCCATGCGGGGTCGGCGCGGTAATCATCGGCCCATGGACAATCCCTCGCCCCATCTCAAACGGCCCAAGGAACGCGGCTCGCGCGACTTGTGGCTCGATGCCGCGCAGGGGGCGCTGGTGGACAACGGCGTGGACAGCCTGCGCATCCAGTTGCTGTCGGACCGGCTGAGCTTGTCGCGCACCAGCTTCTACTGGTTCTTCGACAGCCGCGAGGAACTGCTGGAGGCGCTTCTGGATCGTTGGGAGCAGACCAACACCCGCGCCTTCCTCGCCGCGACCGAAGCCTATGCCGAAACCGCAGCCGAATCGGTGCTGAACCTGATGGCGATGTTCATCCGGGGCGATCGGTTCGATGCCGGGTTCGAATTCGCCGTGCGCAGCTGGGCGCTGCAATCGGGCGATACCATGCGCCGCGTGCGGCTGGCCGACGAGGCCCGGATGGAGGCGCTGCGCGTCATGCTGCGGCGCTTTGGCTATGACGGGGTCGATGCCGACGTGCGGGCGCGAACCATCTATCTGGTCCAGATCGGCTATATCTCGATGCAGCCCGACGAGACGGTGGAAACGCGGCTGGCGCGGATCGCTTCCTATGTCCGCATCTATACCGGCAAGGACCCGACCCAGAGCGAGATCGGCCGCTTTCTTGCCCCCTTCGGCTATCAGCCGGATGACGATGGCCGGCCGGTGCCTGTCAAACGCGGCGTCGATTGACGCAGCGCCAGCCAGCCGGCGATCCAGAGCCCGCCGGCCAGCCAGCCAACAAGGCTCTGACGGAGGTGGAAATGCGCACAATCCTGACCCTCGCCGCGCTGGGGTTCGGCCTTGCCGGTGCCCCCGCACTGGCCCAGGACCAGACATGCGGCGATCTGTCGCTGTCGAACATGAACTGGCAGAGCGCCGAGGTGCTGGCGGCGCTGGACCAGTTCATCCTGAACAAGGGCTATGGCTGCAACGCCGAGATCGTCGCCGGCGATACCGTGCCCTCGATCACCTCGCTGATCGAGCAGGGCCGCCCCGAGGTCGTGCCCGAAGCCTGGATCAACCTGCTGCCCGACCTTGTCGCCAAGGCCAAGGACGAGGGCCGGATCGTCTATGGCGCCAAGGCGCTGTCGGACGGCGGCCAGCAGGGCTGGTTCGTGCCGAAATATTTTGCCGACGCCCATCCCGAGATCACCACGATCCAGGAACTGCTCAAGCATCCCGACCTGTTTCCCGATCCCGAAAAGCCGGGCAAGGGCGCCATCTATAACGGTCCCGAGGGATGGGGCGGCACGATCGTGACCACGCAGATGTTCAAGGCTTACGGCGCCGAGGCGCAGGGCTGGAACCTGATCGACACAGGATCTGCCGCGGGCCTCGATGGCGCCATCGCGCGCGCTTATGAAAACAAACAGCCGATCGTGGCCTTCTACTGGGAACCGACGGCGCTGCTGGGCAAATATGCGATGGTGCGTCTGCAGCATGGGGCGCCGCTGGACGATGCGGAATGGGAACGCTGCACGTCCAAGGCCGACTGCACCGATCCCAAGGTCAACGACTGGAAGGCGGATGTTGTCTATACGCTGATTTCCAGCGACTTCGCCAAGCGGGCGCCCAAGGACGTGATCGACTATCTCGACAAGCGGTCCTGGACGAACGAGACGGTGAACAGGCTGATGGCCTGGATGTCCGACAACCAGTCCACCGGCGAGGATGGCGCACGCGAATTCCTGCGCACCCAGCCCGATCTGTGGACCCAGTGGGTGACACCGGCCGCCGCCGAAAAGATCAAGGCCGCCCTGTAAGCCAGCCCTTCGCCGCGGGCCGCCCTGGCCTGCGGCGCCCTCGGCCCCCCTTGCGCCCTCACGTCAGGATTCCGCATGCCCGACTGGCTGAATCGCTTTCCCCAGATGGATGAGACAACGCTGCGCGATCTCAAGCGCGTGATCGACGAGGGATTCCGTCAGTTCTCGCGCAGCCATGGCAGCGGGATCGAAGCGGTCTTCGATCCCCTGCGCCGCCTGCTGATCCAGGGCGAAAGACTGATGCTGGGGATGCCCTGGCCGCTGGTCCTGGCCCTTGCCGCGGCGCTTGCCTGGTGGGGCAGCCGCAGCATCCGCCTGACGATCGCCAGCGTCCTGACGCTGGCCGCGACGGGCTATTTCGGGATGTGGGAGGACACGATGCGCACCATCGCCATGATCCTCGTCTGCACCCTGGTGGCCATCGCCATCGGCATCCCGCTTGGCATCCTGATGGCGCGGTCGGACCGCATGCGCGGGATCATGAACCCGCTGCTGGACGTGATGCAGACCATGCCCAGCTTTGTCTATCTGATTCCGGTGGTGATGCTGCTGGGGATCGGCCGCGTCGCGGGCATGATCGCCGTCGTGATCTATGCCCTGCCGCCGATCATCCGCCTGACCAATCTGGGCCTGCGCGAGGTTGACCGCGAGGTGATCGAGGCCGCCGACGCCTTCGGCTCGTCCGCCTGGCAACGGCTGTGGAAGGTTGAACTGCCGCTGGCGCTGCCGACGATCATGGCGGGCGTGAACCAGACGATCATGATGGCGCTGGCGATGGTGGTCATCGCCTCGATGATCGGGGTTCAGGGCTTGGGCCAGCCGGTGCTGAAGGCGATTTCCAACCAGTATTTCACACTGGGCCTGTTCAACGGCTTTGCCATCGTCGGCATCGCCATCATCTTCGACCGCATCAGCCAGGCCTTCGGCCGCCGCCTGCAGAAGCACCGGGGAGGCCATGATGCCTGAGCCGCTCGCCATCGAGATCCGCGATCTCTACAAGATCTTCGGCGCCCATCCCGCCGCCCATGTCGAGGCCGTGCGCGCCGGCATGACCAAGACCGAGCTGAACCAGCGCCACCGCCACGTCCTGGGCCTGCGCGATATCAACCTGTCGATCGATCCCGGCTCGATCCAGGTGGTCATGGGTCTGTCGGGGTCGGGCAAGTCCACGCTGATCCGCCACATCAACCGGCTGATCGAGCCGACCGCCGGCCAGATCGTCATCGGCGGGCAGGACGTGCTGGCGATGGCCCCCGCCGCGCTGCGCGATTTCCGCCGCCACCAAACGGCGATGGTCTTCCAGAAATTCGCCCTGCTGCCGCACCGGACGGTGATCGACAACGTCTCCTATGGCCTTGAGGTGCAAGGCGTCGCGCAGGACAGGCGCCATCGCGAGGCGTCGCGCTGGATCGAGCGGGTGGGCCTTGCCGGCTATGAGAACCGCTATCCCAGCCAGCTGTCCGGGGGGATGCAGCAGCGCGTCGGGCTGGCGCGCGCGCTGACCAATGACGCGCCGATCCTGCTGATGGACGAGGCCTATTCGGCGCTGGACCCCTTGATCCGTTATGACATGCAGACAGTGCTGCTGGATCTGCAGAAGGAGATCCGCAAGACCATCGTCTTCATCACCCATGACTTTGACGAGGCGCTGCGGATCGGCGATCGGATCGCGCTCTTGCGCGACGGCTCGGTCATCCAGGAAGGCACCGGGCAGGATATGGTCCTGCGTCCTGCCGACGACTATGTGGCCAGCTTCGTGCAGCATGTGGACCGTGCCAAGGTCGTGCAGGCGGCCTCGGTCATGCAGCCGTTGTCGGGCGAGGCGACCGGTCCGACCATTCCCGCCCGCAGCGGACTGGGCGAGGCGATCCGCGCCATGTCGGCGGGCGGCATCGACCGGGTGACGGTGGTGGACGAGGCCGGTCGCGCCATCGGCGTTCTGCCGATGACCCGCGCCATCGCCGTGGCCGCGGGCGACAGCTGAACGGCAAGGCCGCCCCCGCGCCTGCCGGAGGCGGGCGTTTGCAGCGCCTGCCGGCAGACTAGCGGTCGATCACCAGATCGCTCAGCGGGCGCGAGCAGCAGGGCAGGAACATCCCCGCGTCGATCTCGCGCTGGCGGATGCCGCCTTCGTGCTTCATGTCCACGCTGCCGCTGACCAGTTTCGATTTGCAGGTGCCGCAGATGCCGTTCGCGCAGGACGACGGGATGCGGATGCCTTCACGCTTGGCGCAGGACAGGACAGTCTGTTCCACGCCGACCTCGATGCTGCGGTTCTGCTTGGCGAAGGTCACCTTGAACGCCGAGGCGGCCGGAGGTTCATGCACCGGGGGTTCCAGCACGGCGGCGTCGAAGCTTTCCTCGAAATAGCGTTCGGCCGGAACGCCGATGGCGGCAGTGATGGTGCGGGCGGCGGCCATGAAGGGCGCAGGGCCGCAGCACATCACCGCCCGCTCGGCCAGATCTGGAACCATCAGCCGCAGCATCTCGGCCGAGATGCGCCCGGTCAGGCCCGGCCAGGCGGGATCGCCCTGCCGGCTTTCGGGCAGCAGGACCAGCCGCAGGCCGGGCATGCGCGAGGCCAGCAGCGCAAGCTCGTCACGGAAGACAAGGTCGCGCGGGCTGCGGCCGGCATGCATGAACACCACATCCGCAGGCTCGGCCCGGTCGGCGATCTCGCGCAGCATGGACATCACCGGTGTGATGCCCGATCCGCCCGACAGGAACAGGTATCTGGGCGCCCCGGTTGCCGGCCGCACGAAGCTGCCGCGCGGCCCCTGCGCCCGCACGAGCGCGCCGGGCCGCAGATTGTCGTGCAGCCAGTTCGACACCCGCCCGCCCGGCACGCGCTTGACGGTGATCGTGATGGTGCCCGGCCGGGTCGGCGGGGACGAGACGCTGTAGCAGCGGCTTTCCTCATCCCCGCCCAAGGGAAAATCGAACAGGAAATACTGCCCCGCTTCAAAGCGGAAATGCTTTCCCGCGGGCGAGACGAAGGTAAAGCTGCTGACATCATGGGTTTCCTGGTGGACCGCGATGCAGCGCAGCTGATCGTCGGCCAGCGGATCCCACCAGCCCGGCGCTGACATTGCCGGCTCAGTAGCCATGCGCGCGCATCCGGTCCACATACCAGCCGGCAAACCAGTCCAGCTGCTTTTCGGTGAACGGCGAATACATCCCCGGCACATAGGCAGGATCGGATACCCCCGCATGGGACCGGCCGACCAGCGCCGCGTCCTCCTCGTTGGTGGCGACCCAGACGCTGGTCAGGTTGTGCAGGTCATAGTCCATGCCCTCGACCGCATCCTTGTTGACCAGCCATTTCATCCGCAGAAGCGTCTTGTCCGGCCCCAGCGGGATGACTGCGGCGACGATGATGTGATCGCCCATGAAATGGTGCCAGCTGTTATGGCCCCACAGATGCGTGTCGCCCAGATCCTTGCGGCCGATGCCGGTCAGCTTGGCCACGGCCGCGCGCGCATCGGGCGTCTGCGATTCCCCCGCGCCCGAGATGATCAGCCGCTGGGTGCGGAAGTTCGATTCGGTCTTGGACAGATGCTCGATGGCGGCCGAGGGATAGCCCTCGGCCTCCCAGGCGACGATCTGCCGGGCATACAGGGCCTCGTGGCGGGCCGCCCGTTCCCGGTCCTCGGGCGACAGGCTCTCGGGGTCGAACCCGAAGTCAAGATCGATGTAGGACACGCACAGTTCTGGATGATTGGCGGCGCAGTGATAACATTCGCGGTTGTTCTCGATCGTCAGCTTCCAGTTGCCGTGTTCGATCACGTCCTGCGTGAATGCGACGCGCGTGTTCTTGAGGTCATAGGGCAGCAGCCGGTCGCGGCCCACCGCCTCCAGCGCGTCGATGTCGGCGGGCGGGTCGTCGGACAGGCAGACATGGATCAGCCCGCCGATATTGCGGAAGTTCACCGGCTTGAGGCTGTTGCAGGTCTTGTCGAAGTCGCGGCCCATATGGGGGGCATAGGCCAGTTCACCCGTCAGTTCGTAGGTCCACTGGTGATAGGGGCAGACCAGCTTGGAGACGACCGATGTGCCCTCGTCCAGGATGCGCGCGCCGCGATGGCGGCAGACATTGTGGAACACCCGCACCTCGCCGTCGTCATCGCGCAGCATGATGAGGCTGGAACCGGCCACGTCGATCACGCTGGCATCGCCCGGCTCGGGCACGTCGCATTCCGGCCCGATGAAGATCCAGTGCTTGCGGAAGAACACGTCCAGATCGGCCTCGTAGACATCCTCGCGCGTGTAGAGACCGGCGGGAAGGGAATGGCCCTCGCGCCGCTCATCCAGCAGGGTCGAGATCGCGGAACGGGACTGGTCGAGCATCGGAAAACCTCTGGGCGTGACGGTTGGCAGGGCCAAGCTAGCGGTCAGGAACGGGCTTTCTTCAACTGCATTAATGGTTTCTGCTCGCATGACTGAATGTAATGGCAGGGCGGCGAATCGCCCCGCCGGCAGGCGAGGGGAACAGGATGCCGGGATTGCGCCGCAGGCTGCCGCCGCTGACCGCGCTGGTGACATTCGAATCGGCCGCGCGGCTGCGCAGCTTCACCCGCGCTGCGGCCGAGCTGGGGGTAACGCAGGCGGCCGTCAGCCGGCAGGTGCATCTGCTTGAAACCGCCCTGGGCTTTCCCGTGTTCCGCCGTCTGCACCGGCGCGTCGAGCTGACCGAGAACGGCCGCATCCTTGCCAATGCTGCCAGTTCTGCCCTGACGCTGATGGCTGATGCCATCGACGAGATCACCGACGCTTCGGCCCCCGACGAGCTGGTGATCTCGGCCTCGGTCGGGTTTTCGCATTTCTGGCTGCTGCCTCGGATTTCGGGGTTCAGCCGGGAACATCCGCAGTTCAAGCTGCGGATCGTGGCGCAGGATCAGCTGGTGGATCTCGGCCGGGGGGATGCCGATCTGACGATCCGTTACGGCAATGGGCTGTGGCCGGATGGCCGTTCGATCCTGCTGTTTCGCGACGAGGTCTATCCGATATGCAGTGCCGAATACCTGCAGGCCCACGGGCCCATCGACACGCTGGATCAGCTGGTGCGGCACCCGCTGATCATGCATCAGTCCCACGATCCCGTCTGGACCGGATGGGAGGCGTGGCTGTCCGCCTTTGGCGCGGCCATGCCGCGGCGCGGTGCGCAGATGGTGTGCAGCTCGTTCACCGATTCGATCTATGCGGCACTGGCCGGGCAAGGCATTTCGCTGGGCTGGGCACGGCTCATTCCCGACCTGATCGCCCAGCGGCGGCTGGTGCGGCTGACCGATCACGTCGCACGGACCAGCGACGGCTATCACGTCGTGGTCCCGTATCGGGCCCGGCCCAAGGCATCGGCCGAGCTGTTCCTGCACTGGCTGTCCGACAGGGCGGCCGAGGCCGGTTCGGACCCAGCGACCAGCGGCTGAAGCCCGGCCGCGTGCCCCGTGCATGCCAAGGCGAAAGGGGCTGCAAGAGCGTGGACATCGGCCGGGTTTTCCGTCCGCCAAGGCCCCTGCCTCAACCGCGCCATGGCTTCTTTGCAGGCCGGCAGAGAGCCGGCCCCGCTTGCCAGCCCGCGCAGAGATCATCCGGCCAGGGCATGGATGTTCCTTGCCCTGCGGACCCGGCCGGTGCCGCTGCAAGGCAAAGGCCCGTCCTGCCGGACCGTGAGCGGCCGGGATCGGCTGCCCGGACGCAAGACGCCGCCCTATCCTGCGGAACGGGAGCGCAGGCCGGATGGCCCAGGGCAGATGCGGCCCGGACCCGTCCGGTGCAGCTCTGCCGCACGCTGCGCAGGCAGGCGGGGACCATGCCGTGCATTGCCAGACAGAGCAGCCCCGCCGCCGAAGCCAAGCAAGCGGCCGCGGCCCTTGCCGTCACAGGGGCAGGCGATGCCGTCCCAAGGCGGCTCTATCATTCCAAAAGCAGGCCATGCCCTTTCACGAAAGACAGGGCGCAACACCGGAGAACACAGCAGAACGCCCGCGGCGCGAACCGCGGGCGTTTATCATCTGCACAAGAGGCGGGCGTTCAGCCCTGCCGCGCCTTGAACCGGCGGTTGGTCTTGTTGATGACATAAATGCGGCCCTTGCGGCGCACGATCTGACAGTCGCGGTGACGCTCTTTCAGCGAACGCAGCGAGTTGCGAACCTTCATCGGTCTCTCTCCTCTCGGCGCTCGCGAGTTGCGCCCGGAAAACTGAATGCCCCCGGTGACAGGCCGGGGGCGGCGAAATCATGGTGGGCGGTACTGGGATCGAACCAGTGGCCACTACGATGTCAACGTAGTGCTCTACCGCTGAGCTAACCGCCCTTGCCTGCGACACCGGGCCTCAAACCCTGAATCGCGTTGGTCCGCGTGTCTATACAGGCCGATTCCAAGGGCCGCAAGCCTCCTTTTCTATCCCGTGCGGCGCGTTATACTGGGCATGGGCGCGTACGGGGCAGGCGCCCGGATCCAAGGGGACCGATGACCGCTGGCCCGGATTTTCCACAGGGCACCTTCGATCTGGTGCGGCCGCCCGACTGGGCGTGCGGTGTCATCATGGCGTCGCCCCATTCCGGCCGCGACTATCCGGGCTGGTTCCTGGCCGAATCCATCCTTGATCCCCTGGCGCTACGATCGTCCGAGGATGCCTTCGTGGACCGCCTGATCGCGCCGGCTGCCGATGCGGGGGCAGCTGTCCTGCTGGCGCGGGTGCCGCGCACCATCGTGGACCTGAACCGGGGTGCGGACGAACTGGACCCGGCAGCGATCAGCGGCATCGCGCCTGCGCGTGTCGCGCCGCGCGCCATGGCGGGCCTGGGCGTCATCCCCCGCGTCGTTGCCCATGGCCGTCCGATTCGGCAAGGCAAGCTGACCGCCCCTGAGGCGCGGCGGCGCATCGAAGCCTATTGGCAGCCCTATCATGCTGCGCTGTCTATCCTGATGGATGAGGCAGCGACCCGATTTGGCCAGGCGATCCTCATCGATGTCCATTCGATGCCGCATGCCGCCCTGTCCCATGTGGCCGGCCCGCCGCCCGACATCGTTCTGGGCGACCGCAACGGCCGGTCGGCTGCACCCGGCGTCACGGCCGCGGTTCATCAGGCGCTGGCTGCCGAAGGCTTTGCCGTGCGCCGCAACACGCCCTTTGCCGGCGCCCATACCGCCGCGGTCCATGGGCGGCCGTCCTGCGGCCGCCATGTCGTCCAGATCGAAATCGACCGCAGCCTCTATATGGACGAGGCGCGGATATGTCCTCATCACGGCTATGATGCCTTTGCGGCGCGGCTGGCCCGCGTGGCCCGAAGGCTGGCCCGGATGGCCGCCGATCCCTCGCAGCTGGCGGCCGAATGAAGCCCGGCAGCGCGCTTTGCGATGACGATCTGGGGCTGGACTGGCGCGGGGCCAAGCTGGTGCTGACCTGCGGCGATTCGCTTCTGGTCCTGCGCCGCGATGATATTGCCGGCATTCCCTGGCCCGGCATGTGGGATCTGCCCGGCGGTGCGCGCGAGCCGGGCGAGGGCCCGCGTGCCTGCGCCCTGCGCGAGCTGTTCGAGGAAACCGGCCTCAGGCTGGACCCCGCTCGGCTGAGCGGCTTTGCCCGTGCGCTGCCGCACCGGCCGGGGCGGCACGGGTTCTATTTCACCGCCGTCCTGACCCCGGCAGAGGCGGCGTCCGCCCGGCTGGGCGACGAGGGAACGGAACTGCGCCTGATGCCGGCGGCCGAGTTCGTGGCCCATCCCCAGGCGGTGCCCCATTTCCGGGCGATTGTCGCGGCAATGCTGGGCCTCGACCAGCCCCGGCCCTGAGCATGGGCCTTTGCCATGGGATGACGAGCCAAGGCCCTGTCCCGCGGCATGGCCGCGACAGCGCGGCCCGTCAGAGCCGTCAGGCCTTGTCGGGCAGGGCTGCTGGGGGCAGATCGTCAAGGATTGCCTGCGCCGCGGCGCGCGGGTCGGGCGATTGCCAGATAGGACGGCCCACCACGATGTGATCGGCGCCGGCGCCGATGGCGGCGGCGGGCGTCTCGATCCTTTTCTGATCGCCTGCGGCGGCGCCGGCGGGCCGCACGCCGGGGGTGACGATCAGCCCGGCGCCCGGCAGGGCGCGGATCGCCGCCGCCTCGCGCGGGGAACAGATGACCCCGTCCGCGCCGGCTTCGAAGGCGCGGGCCGCGCGTTCCACCGTCAGGGCGTGCAGGTCACCCTCGCGCATCAACCCGGCATCGAGGTCGGCACGGTCCAGCGATGTCAGGATGGTGACGGCCAGGATGCGGGTGCCCGACCCCGCCGCGCCCTGCCGTGCAGCGCGCACCACATGGGGATCGCCGTGGACGGTCAGCAGGTCGATGTCGAACCGCGCCAGCCCGCGCACCGCCGCCTCGACCGTGGCGCCGATGTCGAACAGCTTCATGTCCAGGAAGATGCGCTTGCCGTGTTCGTCCTTCAGCTCGCGCGCGAGAGCAAGGCCGCCGCCGGTCAGCATGCCCAGGCCGATCTTGTAGAACGACACCGCATCGCCCAGGCGGGTGGCAAGATCCAGCCCTGACAGCGCGTCCGGGACGTCAAGTGCAACGATCAGGCGGTCGTCCATGTCATTCTCCTGCGCCCCGGCATATGGCGGCTGGTCTAGGGCATGGCCGGTCCGGCTTGCAAGGCGGCACCGCCTCGCCTGAAGGCCGGCCCGCCGCGGGCGGCGCGCGAGACAAGCCCCATGCGCTGCCATGGGCCCGGCGGGCCGCCGCGCCACGCCCGCCGCCGGGTTGAAGCGCCGTTTTGCCGTCCCCATCTGAACCCCAAGACCCGCACGGTGCCGTGCCAGCAGGGCGGCGCAAGGCGGGGGCTGCAAAGGAGAGATTGCCCATGGACATGGAAAAGTTCACGGAACGCTCGCGCGGGTTCCTGCAAGCTGCGCAGACGATCGCGATCCGCGAAAACAATCAGCGCGTGGTGCCCGAGCATCTGCTCAAGGCGCTGATGGACGACGATCAAGGGATGGCCGCCAACCTGATCACCCGATCGGGCGGCGATGCCGCAGCGGTGCGGCGCGCGGCGGATGAGGCGGTCGCCAGGCTGCCCAAGGTGTCGGGCGGCGACGGGCAGGTGTATGTGGACAGCGCGCTGGTGCGCGTGATGGACGAGGCACAGACCCTGGCGCAGAAGGCTGGCGACAGCTTTGTGCCCGTTGAACGGGTGCTGATGGCGCTGGCGATGGTGAACACCCGCGCCAAGGATGCGCTGGACGCCGGCAAGGTCACGCCGCAGGCGCTCAACGGCGCGATCAACGACATCCGCAAGGGCCGCACCGCCGATTCGGCCAGCGCCGAGGACAGCTTTGAGGCGCTCTCGAAATACGCGCGCGACCTGACCGAGGCCGCCGAGCAGGGCAAGATCGACCCGATCATCGGCCGCGACGAGGAAATCCGCCGCGCCATGCAGGTGCTGAGCCGCCGCACCAAGAACAACCCGGTGCTGATCGGGGAACCCGGCGTCGGCAAGACGGCCATCGCCGAGGGGCTGGCCCTGCGCATCGTGAACGGCGACGTTCCCGAATCCTTGCGCAACAAGAAGCTGATGGCCCTCGACATGGGCGCCCTGATCGCCGGCGCCAAATACCGCGGCGAATTCGAGGAGCGCCTGAAGGCGATCCTCAAGGAGATCGAGGCAGCCGCCGGCGAGATCATCCTGTTCATCGACGAGCTGCATGTGCTGGTCGGCGCGGGCAAGACGGACGGGGCAATGGACGCCGCGAACCTCATCAAGCCGGCGCTCGCGCGGGGAGAACTGCATTGCGTCGGCGCGACCACGCTGGACGAATACCGCAAGTATATTGAAAAGGACGCCGCGCTGGCCCGCCGGTTCCAGCCGGTGATGGTCGAGGAACCCACCGTCGAGGACACGATCAGCATCCTGCGCGGCATCAAGGAGAAATACGAACTGCACCACGGCGTGCGCATCAGCGATGCCGCGCTGGTCGCTGCCGCGACGCTGAGCCACCGCTATATCACCG